>CAVHYN010000014.1:0-13190 GCA_963640245.1 Bulleidia sp. | reverse complement strand
CCACCGACATGCGAGCATGTCGTGGGCTCAGGCTTTTGACACTGTAACCAAAATTCCCTTGCTTTTTAGAAAAGAATATAGTACAATGCTGAAAGTGCATAAGGGAGTAGTTAGCGCCTGTAGGTGTGACAAAATCAACACATTGGCCGTAAAGCCTGGTTTTGTATGAAATAACGAGACTTATCCGCAGAAGAAAATTCTGAGGATAAGTCTCTTCTTTTATGTAATAGGAAATTCCGGGAAATCCCCTATTACATAAAAAACATTATCGCACTCATTTTTATATACGAGACTTGCACATCGGAGTACATATTAAAAAAGGAGAACTTCATTATGGGATTGGCAGAACTTTTTATTCTCGCAGTAGGATTATCGATGGATGCCTTCGCGGTATCAGTCTGTAAGGGACTGGCTGTACAGAAGGTAGGGGCAAAGGAATGCTGCATCGTGGGCGCTTGGTTTGGAGGCTTTCAGGCTTTGATGCCACTGACCGGCTATCTTCTTGGTAGGCAGTTTCGTGCCTACATCACCAGCATCGACCACTGGATTGCCTTCGTGCTTTTGTGTATCATTGGTTTTAATATGATTCGGGAGTCCAGAGAGCGGGACGAGGAAGAGGCAGTCTGTTCGAAGGATGAAAACCCGTTTGCCTTCCACAGTATGCTAATGCTGGCTGTGGCTACCAGTATCGATGCCCTGGCTGTGGGTATCACTCTGGCCTTTCTGAATGTAGCCCTGGTGCCATCTGTTACCTTCATCGGTGCCACGACCTTCGTGATTTCGGCCATCGGCATTCGAATCGGCAATATCTTCGGCATGAAATATAAGTCAAAAGCAGAACTCACCGGAGGTATCATTCTGATTGCTATCGGCTTAAAGATTCTGCTGGAGCATCTGGGAATCCTGGGATAAGAGAAAACGTCAAGAAAAAATACTTGACAACAACCTCCTCTTTGTGTATGATAAGTCAGGCAGGTGAGAAGAATGGACAAAATCCTGGAGCAGACCTTACTGTATGATTTCTACGGCGAGCTCTTGACGGAGCATCAAAAGCAGATCTATGAGGATGTTGTACTGAATGATTATTCCTTCAGCGAGGTGGCATCGGAGCAGGGCATCAGCCGGCAGGGTGTGCATGACCTGATAAAGAGATGCAATAAGATTTTGCAGGAATATGAGTCAAAGCTTCACCTGGTGGAAAAGTTTGTGACCATCAAAGAACAGATCGAGCAGATGGAGAAGTCCTTAAGAGAGACGGAAGAACCGGACAAGGATGAGCTTACGCAGCAGTTGAACGCGATATTGGAGAATTTATAGATGGCATTTGAAAGTTTATCTGATAAATTACAAAATGTATTTAAGAACCTGCGAGGCAAGGGGCGGCTCTCAGAGGCAGATGTCAAGGCTTCCTTAAAGGAAGTAAAGATGGCTCTTCTGGAAGCGGATGTAAGCTTCAAGGTAGTGAAGCAGTTTATTAAGTCCGTAGAGGAGCGTGCCATCGGTGCAGATGTGATGAACAGCCTGACACCGGGACAGCAGGTCGTAAAGATTGTACATGAGGAATTGATTTCCCTGATGGGCAGTGAGACGACGGAGCTGAAGCTCAAGAACCCTTCGGATGTGACGGTTCTGATGATGATGGGTCTTCAGGGAGCCGGTAAGACGACAACGGCTGCGAAGCTGGCAGGAAAGCTGAAGAGCAAGGGACGCAAAGTCCTTCTGGTAGCTTGTGATGTCTACCGTCCGGCGGCTATCAAACAGCTGCAGGTCAACGGAGAGAAGCAGGGCGTCGAAGTTTTTACGATGGGTGAGAACCAGAAGCCCGTGAATATCGCAAAGGGTGCTTACGAGTATGCCAGAAAGAATAATTTTAATGTAATCATTCTGGATACGGCAGGACGTCTTCATGTAGACGAAGACATGATGGAGGAGCTGCAGGAGATCAAAGAGAATCTGCAGGTCGATCAGGCACTTTTGACGGTAGATGCCATGACCGGACAGGACGCAGTCAATGTAGCTACCGTATTTAATGATAAGATTGGCATCGACGGAGTGATCCTGACCAAGCTTGACGGAGATACCAGAGGCGGAGCCGCACTGTCTGTCAAGGCGGTGACCGGAAAGCCGATTTTATATATTGGTATGGGAGAGAAGCTCTCCGATCTGGAACAGTTTTATCCGGATCGTATGGCATCCCGTATCCTCGGCATGGGTGATGTCCTGACGCTGATTGAGAAGGCACAGGAGACCGTGGACGAGGAAAAAGCCAAGGCCATGACCCAGAAGCTGAAGAAAGCACAGTTTGGCTTTGACGATTATCTGGAGAGCATGAACCAGATGAAGAAGATGGGCGGACTTTCCAGTGTACTTTCTATGATGCCGGGGCTTGGCAGCCAGATGAAGGATATCGAGAATGCCATCGATGAAAAAAAGATGGCACGCACCGAAGCCATCATCCTCTCCATGACACCGAAGGAGCGGTCGAATCCCGAAATTCTAAATCCGTCGAGAAAGCACCGAATCGCCAAGGGCGCGGGTGTGGATATCGCGGAGGTAAATCGTCTGGTCAAGCAGTTTGAGCAGATGCGCAAGATGATGAAGCAGATGCCCGGTATGATGGGTATGGGCGGTAAACGTGGTAAAAAGGGACGTTTTAAATTTCCTTTTTAAATAAAATTATAATAACAGCAGAAAATGCGGAGGTGAAACAAATGGCAGTAAAGATTAGATTAAGAAGAATGGGTCAGAAGAAAGCTCCTTTCTATAGAATTATCGTAGCAGACTCCAGATCCCCGAGAGACGGTCGTTTTATCGAGGAGATCGGAACCTACGATCCGAGCACAGATCCGAGTACTTTCAAGGTAGACGTTGAGGCAGCTAAGAAGTGGCTGGCAAACGGCGCTCAGCCGACCGAGATGGTAGGCAAAATCCTGAAGGCAGCAGGCGTAGAAAAGTAATCGAGGTATCGAATGAAAGAATTAGTGGAAGTGATTGCAAAATCACTGGTGGAGCATCCGGATGAGGTTGTCGTTACGGAGACAGAAAATGAGAAAACCATTTTAGTCGAGCTCCGCGTAGCGCCTTCTGATATGGGAAAGGTGATCGGCAAACAGGGTCGCATTGCCAAAGCCATTCGAAGCGTTGTCAAGGCAGCGTCATCGAAGGAAGAAAAAAAAGTAGTTGTGGAGATTCTTCAATAGAATTCCGCACGGACGGCGGGTGGAAACACCCGTCGTTGTTTTTATCATGTAATAGGAAATTCCGGGGAATTCCCTATTACATAAAAAACATTATCGAGGATTCTTTCTTGTAAAATAGATGCAAAAGGGGAGGAAGCACAATGGAACAATACCTGCGCGTAGGCGTCATTTCTTCGACCCATGGTCTGAAGGGCGAAGTGAAAGTATTCCCGACCACGGACGATCCGGAGCGTTTCCGGAAGCTGAAAAAATTATATCTGGATACCGGAAAGGAGTATATGCCCTTGAAGGTTACCGGAGTGAAATTTTTCAAAAATCAGGTCATTCTGAAATTTCAGGAATTTCAGGACATTAATGAAATCGAAAAATACAGAGGAAAAGATCTTCTGATTGATAGAGAGCAGGCGGTTCCGCTTGCGGAAAATGAGAACTTTATTGTAGATTTGCTCGACATGGAGGTCTACGATGAGGAGGAGAAACGTCTGGGTACGCTGACGGATGTGCTGCAGACCGGAGCCAACGACGTATATGTGGTAGAGACGGATGAGGGAGGAGAGATCCTTCTTCCGGCGATTCCATCCTGCATCCTGGAGGTAGATGTGGAGGCAGCGAGGATGGTGGTACGTATTCCGGAGGGGCTGCTTTGATGAACCGATACCATGTATTGACATTATTTCCGGAAATGATTGAAAATGGTTTAAAAACCAGCATTACAGGCCGCGCCATCGAGCATGGTATCATTGGCCTGGAAGCTATCAATATTCGCGATTTTTCCGACAATAAGCACAATAAGGTCGATGATTATCCCTATGGCGGCGGCGCCGGTATGGTGATGCAGGCGGAGCCGGTCTATCGTGCCTGGGAATCCGTGACGAAAGAAATCGGAAAAAAGCCTAGAACCATCTATGTGACGCCTCAGGGAACAACCTTTCATCAGAGTATGGCCGAGGAGCTGGCAAAGGAGGAGGATCTCATCTTCCTCTGCGGCCACTATGAGGGAATTGATGAGAGGGTTCTCGAAGAGATTGTGACGGATTATGTATCCATCGGTGATTATGTCCTGACCGGAGGAGAATTTCCGGCTATGGTGATGATTGATGCGATTTCCAGGCTGGTGCCCGGCGTCCTGAACAATGAGGTTTCTGCAGAATTTGAGAGCTTTCAGGATGGCTTGCTTGAATATCCTCAGTACAGCCGCCCGGAGGTCTGGCATGGGAAGGAAGTTCCGCCCGTTCTGCTGTCCGGTAATCATACAAATATTGAGGATTGGCGACTGGAGCTTTCGATTTTGCGCACAAAGGAACGTCGGCCGGATCTCTATGAGAGTTACCGAAAAGAGGCGGCTTTGAAGGAAGCTTTTGGAAAAAAATCGCGTTATCAGGGAGTAGTGGTAGATTTTGATGACTGCTTTTCCAGGCAGCAGCGATTTGCAAAAGAGTTCCTTGTGCTGGCAAAGTCCAAGGGCTTTAAAACCGTGCTTGTCAGCAAGGAAAAGGAAGAGATTTTGCAGGACGAGCTGGAAAAGAGAAAACTCAAAGAATTTATAGATTCTACCATTTACAATACGGATAGAGAAACAGTTTCTTCCTTATTACGAAAATGCGGTCTGAAGCCTTCAGCGACCCTGGCCTTTGTTGGGAGCCCGCAGGCAGTCGAAGCGGCCAGAGGCTTAAAGATTCGAACCATCTATCTGCCGGGCGATGAATTCAAGAGTCAGGAGCCGACAGTGGACTATTATCGAAGGATCACGGATCTGGCAGAAGGAATGGCAATTCTTCGAAAGCTGTAGCGATCCGAAATCACAAAATTGAACTTGTTTTTAAAACGTGTATTCCTTATAATAGATAAGGTTAAAGTAACTTGAAACAAGCACTTTTTATCGAAGGAGAATGTTATGAATGAATCAAATGGAGCAATCCGCGATGCAAGAGAACTAGGCATACCGAAGATGCTGATTCTTGGTCTGCAGCATATGTTTGCCATGTTCGGAGCGACGATCCTGGTTCCGATCCTGGTCAACAGCTATTTTGTAGATGCCTGCGGCGAAGGACCAAGCCGCGGACTTACGGTAGCAGTAACCCTGTTTTGTGCAGGCTTCGGAACCCTTTTATTCCATGTTTGTACAAAGTTTAAGGTTCCTGCCTTCTTAGGCTCTTCCTTTGCTTTCTTGAGCGGATTTTCTACGGTAGCGCATCTGGATACCGGAATGTATGCGGCCATGGGTGCCAATGAGAAAGCAGCCTATGCCTGTGGCGGTATTGTAGTAGCCGGCCTTCTGTATCTGGTTCTGGCTCTCATTATCCGTCTGGTAGGCGTGAAGCGTGTGATGCGTTTCCTGCCTCCGGTAGTAACGGGACCGGTTATCATCTGCATCGGCTTAAGCCTGGCTGGCTCAGCCATCAGCAATGCTTCTACAAACTGGTTTCTGGCTCTGGTCGCACTGGCAGTCATCATTGTCTTCAATATCTGGGGCAAGGGCATGTTTAAAATCATCCCGATCCTGATGGGTGTCGTGATTTCCTATGCGGTAGCACTTTTGATGAGCCTGGCAGGTATGACCAATCCGGATGGATCTGCGATCTTAAATTTCTCATCCATCGCATCCTCCGGCTGGGTAGGAATCCCGCCCTTCCAGATTTGTAAATTTGATATCACGGCGATTCTGGTTATGGCTCCCATCGCGATTGCGACCATGATGGAGCATGTCGGCGATATGTCTGCAATCTCAGCGACAGTCGGAGAAAACTATATTGCAGAGCCTGGACTTCACAGAACTCTTCTGGGCGATGGACTGGCAACAGCGATGGCTGGTTTCATCGGTGGTCCGGCAAATACGACTTACGGTGAGAATACAGGAGTATTGGAGCTGAGCCGTGTACATGACCCGCGCGTCATCCGCATCGCAGCTGTATTTGCAATCGTAGTCAGCTTTATTCCGAAAGTATCGGCTATCATCAGCACGATGCCTTCTGCTATCATCGGTGGTGTCAGCTTCATGCTTTATGGTATGATTTCTGCCATCGGTGTCCGCAATGTAGTAGAAAACAAGGTAGACCTGACCAAGTCAAGAAATCTTATCATCGCAGGAGTCATCTTTGTATGCGGCCTTGGCTTCAGCAACGGAATCACCTTCACGGTAGGAGGCACTCCGATCACCCTGACAGCGCTTGCCATCGCAGCGATTGCAGGAATTTTGCTGAACATGATTTTGCCGGGCAATGACTATGAGTTCGGTGTAAACGAGGTCGGTGACGAAAATCGCGGAATTCATGCATAAATTTCCGGAACAAAGGCTTGCATTTTAAACATAGCTATGATAAAATAAAACGCGTTGTGAAAAAACATAGATGGTCCGCTGCTGCAGCAGTCGGGAAGAACATCTTTTGACAAAGTCAAAAGAGAAGAGAAACAGATACGTGCCGGCCTCCGGTGCGGTTTCCGGTTCTTTGTACTGGCGGTAAGAACATCCGGAAAACAAGGAGGAGACAACGAAATGAACGAGATTATTAAGAACATTGAGGCTGAGCAGCTGAAGGCTGAAGTACCGGAGTTTAAGGTAGGAGATACCGTAAAGGTTTACGGTAAGATCAAAGAGGGAAACCGCGAGCGTATTCAGGTATTCGAGGGTATCGTACTGAAGAAGCAGGGTGGCGGAGCTCGTGCTACTTTCACAGTAAGAAAGAACTCCAACGGCGTTGGCGTTGAGAAGACCTGGCCGCTGCACTCTCCGAACGTAGAGAAGGTTGAGGTAATTCGTCGTGGTAAGGTAAGACGTGCAAAACTGAACTACTTAAGAGGACGTGTAGGAAAGCGTGCTAAGGTTAAAGAGCTTGTAAAATAATCACGAGAGTTGGAAAGATGAGAGGGAGAATGTATATTCTCCCTCTTTCCATAGGTGAAAATATGCGCAGAAGAGGACTGAGTTTCCGACGGAGAAAGAAAAGAATCAATTTATCTGCCCTGCAGGGTGTGATGCTCTGGGTAGGGGAAGTCATCCTTGCATTCCTGATCGGCTGTATGGTAGTCTGGTTTTTCGGATATGCCCTGAGTAATGTGGGCGAGTCGATGGAACCTACCTTAAAAAGCGGAGATCGGGTGCTGATCAATCGTTTGGTTTATCAGGTGAAATCGCCTTCTTACGGGGATTTGATTGTATTCAAACCGAATGGCAATCAGAATGCCCATTATTATATCAAGCGGGTTGTGGGAAAGCCCGGTGATACCGTCACGATCCAAAGCGGGCGTGTCTTCGTGAACGGGGAATTGTTAAACGAGACCGTTTTGACTGACAGCATGCAGGATGCAGGCCTTGCCGAAGAGGGCGTAAAGCTGGGAGAAGACGAATATTTTGTCCTGGGGGACAATCGAAACAACAGCGAAGACAGTCGAAGTGCAAATATCGGAAATGTCAAGAAAGAAGACATTTTGGGAAAAGCTTGGTTCGTGGTGACACCGGGAAGCCGCTTCGGACGATTAAAATAAATGTTTGGAGACAACAAAAATGAATATACAATGGTATCCGGGACATATGACGAAGGCCCGGAGAATGATGCAGGAGAATATCAAGCTGGTCGATCTGGTGATCGAGCTGGTAGATGCCAGGGTTCCCCTAAGCAGCCGGAATCCGGACATCGATGACTTGGGTCGAAATAAGGCCAGACTTCTTCTGCTGAACAAATCGGATCTGGCCGATGAGGCGGCAAATGAGGCCTGGAGCGCCTATTTTCGGGAAAAAGGATTTCAGGTTGTGAAGCTGAACTCCCGCAGCGGTGCGGGCTTTAAGAGCGTCAATGCAGCCGTGCAGGAAGCATGCAAGGAAAAGATAGAGCGGGATCGCAGAAGAGGAATCCTGAATCGGCCGGTTCGCGCCATGGTGGCCGGAATTCCGAATGTCGGAAAATCTACCTTTATCAACAGCTTTGCCGGAAAGGCCTGCACGAAGACAGGCAATAAGCCGGGCGTCACGAAGGGTGCACAGTGGGTGCGACTGAATAAGCAGGTGGAGCTTTTGGATACGCCGGGTATTCTCTGGCCGAAGTTTGAGGATCAGGAAGTAGGCATCAAGCTTGCGATGATTGGTTCGATCAAGGAAGAGGTTCTGAATACGGAGGAACTGTCGCTGAAGCTTTTGGATCTTTTGAAGACACGCTACAGCGGTACGCTTTCGAAGCGCTATGATGCAGATGAAACACTAAGTGAGCTGGAACTTTTAGGCGAGATTGCCAGACGCAGAGGCTGCCTGCAAAAGGGCGGGGAGCCGGACTTTACAAAGGCAGCCACGATCCTTCTTGAGGATTTTAGAAGCGGAAAGCTTGGAAAGATTACACTGGAATGGCCGGAGATCTCTTTGGAGGAGCAGAAATGAGAACGAAAGAAGAGCTCGAAGAAATCGAAACAGAAGAAAAACCAAATGTCCTAAAGGAACTTTTGGGAATGCTGATTTATGTAGGGATCGTTCTGGTTATTACCTTTTTGATCATTACCTTCGTCGGACAGCGCACACACGTAAGCGGAGAGTCCATGGAAAACACCCTGGACGATGGCGACCAGCTGATCGTGGACAAGCTGACTTATCGCTTCCA
Organism: Bulleidia sp.; assembly: GCA_963640245.1. Taxonomy (GTDB): domain Bacteria; phylum Bacillota; class Clostridia; order Lachnospirales; family Lachnospiraceae; genus Laedolimicola. The sequence continues at coordinate 4,408 of CAVHYN010000014.1, read as the reverse complement.
CGACCCGGAACGTTTTGATATCATTGTTTTCCCGTTCCGTTACAAGGAGAATACCTATTATATCAAGCGCATCATCGGTCTGCCGGGCGAAACCGTTCAGATTCTGGACGGAGCGATCTATATCAACGGAGCCGTGCTTGAGGAGTCCTATGGACGCGAGGTGATGCTGGATGCCGGAACAGCGGCAGAGCCCATTACGCTGGGTGATGATGAGTACTTTGTATTGGGCGATAACCGGAACTACAGTTCGGACAGCAGGGATCCCAGTGTGGGCGTGATTCACCGGAAGGAGATCGTGGGACGAGCCTGGCTTCGGATCTGGCCTCTGGATTCCTTTGGAATTTTAAAGCATCAATAAGGGGCAAGGCAGGATGACAAAGACAGAAGAACAGCGGCTTCTTCGAGAGCAGCGAAGAGAAGAAAAACTAAAAAAAGAGCGGGAGCGCCTGGAGGGGATGCGTTCCTTTGAACATGAATATGAGCGTTATGGCGCCATCTGCGGCATTGACGAGGTGGGCAGAGGCCCGCTGGCAGGCCCGGTGGTAGCCGGAGCAGTGATCCTGCCGCCAGACTGTGAGATTCTCTATCTCAATGATTCGAAGAAGCTTTCCGAAAAGAAAAGAGATCTTCTCTATGATGAGATTATGGAAAAGGCCGTGGCAACGGGAATCGGTGTCATCAGTCCCGAGCGGATTGACGAGATTAACATCCTGCAGGCGACCTATGAGGCGATGCGGATGGCGATTTCCAAGCTCTCTCTTAAGCCCTCGATTCTTTTAAATGATGCAGTGACAATTCCTTTGGTAGAGATTCCACAGGTACCCATCATCAAGGGAGATGCAAAGAGCGTATCCATTGCAGCAGCCAGCATCATCGCCAAGGTTACCAGGGATCGGATGATGATGGAATATGAAAACATCTATCCGGGATATTCTTTTGCATCGAACAAGGGCTATGGCTCCGCAAAGCATATCGAAGCGCTGAAGGATCTGGGTCCCACACCGATTCACAGGAAGAGCTTTATTAAAAACTTTATTTAGGAGGCTTTATGCAAAATCGCCGGGAAATCGGCACAAAAGAGGAAGCCTTAGCCGCTGCTTTTCTTAAAAAGCAGGGTTATCAGATCGTAGAACAAAATTTTCGCTGCCGTCTGGGGGAGATCGATATCATCGCCCGGGATGGCAGCGTGCTTGTCTTTTTGGAGGTAAAATACCGCAAAAATGACAGATATGGAAATCCGGCGGAAGCGGTGACTTTCCGAAAACAGCAGAAGATATGCAAGGTGGCTGATTACTACCGGATGATTCACCGGATTTCTGAAAGGCAGCCATGCCGCTTTGACGTGGTGGCCATTCAGGGAGAGGCGATTCGGCTGATACAAAATGCCTTTTCTTATTGCTATTCATAAAGATGTACTCTCGGAGTTCTTCTCGCAAAATCAAGCACAGAAAGATTCCGAGAGTACATAAAGAAATACGGGAGGAAAAAGATGGAATGGAAAAAAGTAAAGGATAGGGCGACTACCTGTCTTCTGGAGAGGGAAGGAGTTCCCTTTCTTCAGTTTCCCCTGCTCGAAAAGACCGGCTGTGTCCTGCATGGCTTTTCTACCCGCCTGGGTGGCGTAAGCGAAGGTGATTTAAGCACGATGAATCTAAGCTTTACCAGGGGTGACCAGGAAGAGGCAGTGCGGGAAAACTATCGCAGATTTAGTCAGGCGGTGGGTTTTTCCTGTTCGGATTTAGTCTGTGCAGACCAGACACATACTACGAATATCCGGGTCGTGACGGAGAAAGACCGTGGAAAGGGCTTTACCCGTGCGAGGGATTATAAGAATATCGACGGCCTGATCACGGATGTGCCGGGGTTAGTGCTGGCTACCTTCTATGCGGACTGTGTGCCCCTTTATTTCGTAGATCCGGTCAGAAAGGTTATCGGTCTTTCGCATTCCGGCTGGCGCGGCACGGTAGGAAAGATAGGAAAAAAGACGGTAGAACGGATGCTGGAAGAATATGGATGCTCACCTTCCGATATCCGCGCTGCCATCGGTCCATCCATCTGTCAGGGCTGCTACGAGGTTAGCGGGGATGTGATCGAAGAATTTCAAAGAGCATTTCCGGAAGAAACCTGGCCGGAACTCTATTATCAGAAGGAAAATGGAAAATACCAGCTGAATCTCTGGAAGGCGAATGAAGAGATCCTTCTGGAGGCAGGCCTTTCCCGTGAGCATATCGCAGTCACGAATCTTTGCACCTGCTGCAATCATGAGCTTTTATTCAGTCACCGGGCTTCGCATGGAAGACGGGGAAATCTCGGTGCCTTCTTGATGCTGAAATAAGGAAAAAAATAAGCGGATGTAAGAGTCATCCATTTTGATGGCCTTACATCCGCCTTATCTTTAATTCATAGGAAAGTGCGTCCTATGAATCAAAAAACGCTCCGCGAGGATGCGCCAAGGCACATTCTTTCTTATCTCTTTGCTAAGAGCTTTCGAATCTTCTCGGTCGGGTTGTTGATCTTTCCGATGGGTGTGTCGTGATTCAGGGTATCAATGATCGTAGCCAGGAACTTTGTCATATCGGCCTCTGCATAGTAGGGCTTTGCGAGAAGCTCCGGCGAGCGGTAATTCAGGTTCGTGGTGACAATGCGCTTGATATATCCCTTTGCATAATATTCGTCAAACTTTTCAAAGCCGTCGGTAAAGAGACCGAAGGTGCAGCAGACATAGACATTTCTTGCACCCCGTTCCTTCATCTGCTTAGCTACATCCAGCATACTTCCGCCGGAGGAAATCATATCGTCGATGATGATGACATCCTTGCCGGTCAGGGATGCACCCAGGAATTCATGAGCGACGATGGGATTCTTTCCGTTGACGATGGTGGAGTAGTCTCTTCTCTTATAGAACATACCCAGGTCGATGCCAAGGACGTTGGAAAAATAAACTGCCCGTTCCATGGCGCCCTCATCCGGGGAGATGATCATCAGGTGATCGTTATCCACCTTCAGATCCGGTTCGGTCTTTAAGAGAGCCTTCATAAACTGATAGGGAGGCTGGAAATTGTCGAAGCCGTTTAACGGAATCGCATTTTGTACTCTCGGGTCATGGGCATCAAAGGTAATGATGTTGGTAACACCCATATTCTGAAGCTCCTTGAGTGCAATGGCACAGTCTAAGGACTCACGGCTGGTGCGGCGATGCTGACGGCCTTCATAGAGGAAGGGAATGACTACATTGATGCGGTGTGCCTTACCGGTAGCAGCGGAAATGATACGCTTCAGATCCTGGAAATGATCGTCGGGAGACATATGATTCTCCTGACCGCAGACATTATAGGTAATGCTGTAATTGCAGATATCTACGATGACAAAAAGGTCACTTCCGCGGACGGATTCACCCAGACCGCCCTTTGCTTCACCGGTTCCAAACCGGGGGCAGGAGCACTTGGCCAGATAAGAATCCTGGGCATATTCCTGAAAATAGATATTGTCACGGTGCTGCATATTTGCGGTTTTGCGGAAATCTACCAGATAGCGGTCTACCTTCTCAGCAAAGTACATGCTGCTTTCGAGTGCCGCGATTTTGAGTGGTGCGATAGGTAAAATATTGTCAAACTGATTTGTTTCTGACATGACTGTCCTCCGAATGATATGACATATTGTAGCATGCTACAACTCTACTAAAATTTATACCATTTTCGGATACAGATCGTCAAGACAGATTGCTTTTTATTTTTAAATAAGGTATGATAACGAGGATGAATAAGGAGTCTTTATGAAAAAAATAAGAGAACATGTGATAAAAAGCATTGAGCCGGGAAGCATTGCCGAGGAACTGGAGCTTGCCCCGGGCGATGTACTGGTAGCAGTGAACGGACAAAGCGTCGGTGATGTCTTTGATTACCATTATCTGATCAATGAAGAATATCTCGAGATCCTGGTTCGAAAACCCGATGGCGAAGAGTGGGAACTGGAGATTGAAAAAGAATATGAGGATGACCTCGGGATCGAGTTTGAGAACGGAATGATGGATGATTACCATTCCTGCAGCAATAAATGCATCTTCTGCTTTATCGACCAGCTGCCGCGCGGCATGCGGGATACGTTGTATTTCAAGGACGACGATTCCCGCCTTTCATTTTTACAGGGAAATTATGTCACGCTGACAAATATGAGCGAAGAGGATGTAGAGCGTATCATCACTTACCGTATGGAGCCTATCAATATTTCCTTTCATACGATGCATCCCGAGCTTCGCTGTCAGATGCTCCACAACCGCTTCGCCGGGGATGCATTAAAGAAGGTAGATCGCTTCTATGAAGCCGGAATCATCATGAACGGCCAGATCGTGCTTTGCAAGGGTGTCAATGACGGGAAAGAGCTGGAGTACAGCATCGAACAGCTGGTAAAG
>CAVHYN010000013.1:0-36073 GCA_963640245.1 Bulleidia sp. | reverse complement strand
ATTTAGGTTCTAGTGGTAACCCCGTGCAGGTTCAAGTCCTGTTATCCGCAGGAGAAAGACTAGGGTTAGAATACCTTGGTCTTTTCTTTTGTTTCCTAAATTCGAAAGATTGACAATTCGAGAGATGCTTGTTAATATAAGCATAGAAAAGGTGCTACCGATAGACGGTTAGCCCTGGGGATTATTTAAAATAACCGTATCCGTGGCTGGGGGCGGTTATTTTTTTGTTACCGTATATATCAAGGTAATGATAGATACAATCATGATAACGAACTGAAATAAGTCCGAATATGTAACCATACTATCACCCCCTTTCTTTCGAATGGGGGACTAACCGCCTACCGTGTCTGGTAGCACCTATGCAGTATAATATAACAGAGAACGAGATACGAGACAAGTGAAATTATCAGAAGCGGGAGCTTTGCAGGCAGATGACTGGGTTTTTGTGCTTGTTCCCCGGATCTATCTGTGATATAGTGGAGTAGATTAGGAGGTTTTTACAGATGACGAATTGGAAAAAAATTACAGCCATTACCGCTGCCGGCCTTCTGGCTCTATCTACTATGGGATGCCAGGGCAAAAAAGATAACGGCAGTGAGGATATAGATATCGTAGACGTGGTAGAAGATACGCAGAATACAGCCGAAACAGAGACATCGACAGAGGTTCTCTCGGATCTGGAAGCCAGCATTAACTGGTGGACCTATCCCGTATTCGTGCAGGAGGACGGTCAGGAAGACGGCACCTACGAAAAGACCTTGATTCAGAAATTCAATGAAAAATATCCGAACATTCATGTAGAGCTGACACTTCTTGATTACACCGATGGACCGGCTCTGCTGGAAGAGCATATTAAGGCAGAAGGCGGGGAGCTTCCGGATGTTCTCCTGGATGAGCCGGGCAGAATCAGCACCTATGCGAAAGCAGATATGCTTTCCGACATCAGCGATCTGTTCACGGATGAGGTGAAAAATGACATCGTAAGCGAAAACCTGTTAAGCGCCTGTAGGAATGGAGATGCTTACGTCATGTATCCCTTAAGCGGATCCAACTATTGTATGGCCTTCAATAAAGAGATGCTGGAGAGCTCCGGAGCGATGGAACTGATCAATCAGGAAGGTGCGAGAACCTGGACGACAGATACCTTTGAGCAGGTTCTGGAAAAGCTGAACGGAGCCGGCTTTGGAGCAGGAATGCTTTACTGCTCCGGCATCGCAGGAGATTATGCGACCCGTTCCTTTGTCACAAACCTGTATGACGGGGCATTGATGAATGAGGATGAGAATGCCTATACGATAAACAGCGAAGCAAATCAGAATGCATTTACTAAGATAAAAGAATGGATTGACAAAGGCTGGATGCTAAACGGATCGGAAGCCACCGGTGCGGACGCGGTGTCGGAATTCGTGGCGGGTAATCAGTCCTATTGCCTTCTGTGGAGCCTGCCCCAGGCCATCAGCAACGCGGCAGCACTTCAGGAAAATGGCGTAGAGGTAGTGGTGATGCCCTACCCGTCTGCGGATGGTACTCCGTCCCTGGAATACATGCTGAATGGCTTCTGCGTATTTAAAAACAGCGACGAAGCCAAGGAACAGGCGTCCCGTTATCTGATCGATTTTCTGTGCAACGATGAATCCGTAGCCAAGGAAAATGTAGTGCACAGCGGTGCATTCCCTGTGCGAACATCCATGGGGGATGTCTATGACGGCAACGAGGAGGCTCAGCTTTTCGAGGCTCTGATGCCCTACAGCGGAACCTACTACCAGGCGGTCAATGGCTTTGAAAAGATGCGGATCTACTGGTATCAGATGGAGCAGGAGATCTTAAACGATCAAAGCAGTGTCAAGGATGCGACCAATAGTTTTACAGAATATGCGAACAAGACCCTGACGGAAAAAGAGGAAGAGTAAGATGACAGGAATTCGTGGAGGCAGAATTATTGACCCGGTAAGCGGCAGAGATTTTATCGGAGACCTGATCCTGGAAAACGGAACGATTCAGGCAGTGGGAGAGCAGCTTGAGTTAGATAGCTGCGAGGAGATTCTGGACGCATCCGATATGGTAGTAGCACCCGGGCTTATCGACGTGCATGTACATTTCCGAGATCCCGGACTGACTTATAAAGAAGACATTCTGACCGGAGCGCAGGCAGCAGCTGCGGGTGGCTTTACCACCGTAGTCTGCATGGCCAATACTAAGCCGGTCGTCGATGATGCGGAAACGCTTTCCTATGTATTAGAGAAGGGAAAGGAGACCGGCATTCATGTGCTTTCCTGCGCCTGTGTTACGAAAGGCATGCAGGGAAAAGAACTGGTAGATATGGATGGACTTCTGGCGGCGGGAGCGGCAGGCTTTACCGATGATGGTATCCCAATTTTGGATGAAGAAGTCCTGAAAGCGGCGCTTATCAAAGCGGAAGGCTTGAAGGTGCCGGTAAGTCTTCATGAAGAGGATCCGAAGCTTATCTCCAACAATGGGATCAATCGTGGGGTGGTATCTGAGAAGCTTGGCATCGGCGGCTCTCCGGCAGAGGCTGAAATTACCATGGTTGAGCGGGATTGCCGTCTGGCCGAGGAAACGGGCTCATGTGTAAATATCCAGCATATCAGTACGGCAGGAGCCGTAGAAGCGGTGCGTGCATCCAAGCGGCGCGGCTCTCATGTGACCGCCGAGGCAGCGCCCCATCATTTTACCCTGACGGATGAGGCAGTTCTGACCTATGGCACTCTTGCGAAAATGAATCCGCCGCTTCGCACAGAGGCAGATCGCCAGGCTGTCATCGAAGGCCTGAAGGATGGCACCATCGATATGATTGCTACCGATCATGCGCCCCATAGCATGGAAGAAAAGGGGAAACCCCTGACCGAGGCTCCGAGCGGCATCATTGGCCTGGAGACCTCTCTGGCACTTGCTATCACCGAACTGGTAAAGCCGGGACATCTCTCCCTCTTGGAGCTGATGCGGAAAATGAGTCAGAATCCGGCTGCCCTCTACCACTTGCCCTTTGCAGGCATCGCCGAAGACGCTCCGGCAGACCTGGTCATTTTTGATGCAGATGAGGAATGGAAGGTCGAAAGCTTCCGCTCCAAAGCCAGCAATTCGCCGTTTAAGGATTGGAACCTGACAGGGCGCGTGCATTATACCATCTGCGATGGGAAAATTGTATACAAGTTGTAACGCAAAACCGCTGCCGATACAGAGAAACTTCATTCTCCGTACCGGCAGCGGTTTTTAGACTTATTGCTGCTCCTTCGACAACAGATATTTTTGATAGCGGATATACTTTCGTACCTCCAACTGGCTCTCCTCCGGTAAGTTCAGAAAATTCGAGACAGCCTTGGCATTGGCGCCGCTTAAAGGAATCAGGCTTTTATTTGGAATGGCTGCATAATGATGAAAACCGGTTTCGTCCGCGATTCGGTCGGAGTGCGCGGACAGGTCTGTCAATACCAGTTGATCCAGAGAAACATCATAAATAGCAGCGAGTTTGCAGATAAGGTCAATATCCGGGACACGGCTGCCGCTCTCATAGACTGTATAGGTCTGGCGTGCAATATGAAGCTGTTCACTGATATACTTCTGGGAATATCCTTTCGCTACGCGAAGACTGCGAAGGTTGGCAGCCAGATAGGATTCAGACATCACGCATTCTCCTTCCGCAAAGATGGCATTATTATACCAGTTTACGGATTTTTATATGTGCAATGTCACAAAATACAGCGTAAGTCGAAATGTAATGTCACCAAACGATGACATTTATAGAAAATAGGTAACTAAAACATCCTACATGGAAGTGTTGTTCTGCCTCCTGAATCTATGAGTACCCAGCCTGGAGACGTGCTTTCAGAACTTCTTCTGACTAAGCGTACTGTTATGATACTCGGACGACCAGGTTACCTCTTCACCGAACCACTCCGGCGGTACAAAAGCATTGGCCTCTTCTTCGGACGGAAACTCCACTTCTGCAAGCAGAAGCCCCTCAAAGGGAACAGCAAACACATCCAGCTCGATGGTAAGGCCGTCTGGAAGAGGAAGCAGATACCGCTTCTTGGAAATGATATTTCCGTCAGCCTTGGCCTTCAGATGCTCATAGCTCTCCGCCGTCAGAGGCAGATTATATTCCTCGCGGCTCATAAGCCCCTTGGATTTATAGGTCAGAATATAGCTGTCGTCGCTTCGCCGTACCCGTACCACGGGCTCCGTGCAAAGATAGGCCTGTTCCAGTGTTCTGCAGGGGAAAGAAGACAGATTTTCCGGCAGCCTTGGAATTAAAAATTTACGTTCGATTTCCATGATAAAACCTCCTCGTCTAAAAGTAACTGGAAAGATACGGAACAGTTACTTTTAAAAGGACAGTAGCACATAGATATAGAAAATTCAATGGAAATCTGGTATGATAAACGAAGTGTAACAATTAGGGTAATCATCAGGACAGCCTAAAGTATTCGTAACTGTGAATGAAGTAGCGGTTACCGAAAAGGAAGGAGTCGGAAAAATGAAAAAAGTAAGTATATTTTTAGCAGAAGGCTTTGAGGAAGTAGAGGCGCTGACACCGGCGGATCTACTGCGGAGAGCCGGGGCGGAAGTGACACTGGTATCCATCGGTGATAAAAAAGAAGTAGCCGGAAGCCATGGCATCGTCATCACGGCTGACCACCTGTTTACAGAAATGAATTTTGCGGACGCAGATCTTCTGGTACTTCCGGGCGGCATGCCCGGCACCCTGAATCTGAAAGCCTGCGAGCCGCTGCTGACCCTCCTGAAGGAGCATAATGCCAAAGGGAAAAAGCTAGCAGCCATCTGCGCCGCACCCACCGTTTTGGGTTATGCAGGCCTCCTGAATGGCAAAAAAGCAACCTGCTATCCCGGCTGCGAGGACGGCCTCACCGGAGCTGTTTGCCGGACGGAACCGGTCGTTACCGACGGCACCATCACTACGAGCCGCGGCGTCGGCACCGCGATTTCCTTTTCTTTAAGCCTGATTGCACAGCTTTACAGTCAGGAGAAGGCGGGCGAGGTTGCGAAGAGCATTGTATATGGTATATAAGGTGAAAAAGACGCGCGGGAAGCGCGCCTTTTTTGTGTGAAATACTTGATTTTTCGGCCTCACCCATGCTATACTCTTAAAATGACTGTAAGTATGTAAATATGAACAGAGATAATTTGTGGAAGGCGTGAAACGTCCCACACTTAAGGAGGAAAATAGAACATGAGTTTACAGGTTGAAAAGTTAGAGAAGAATATGGCAAAGCTGACTGTTGAAGTAGCTGCTGAAGAAGTAGAGGCTGCCCTTCAGAATGCTTACCTGAAGAATAGAAAGCAGATTTCTGTTCCGGGCTTCCGCAAAGGCAAGGTTCCGCGGCAGATGATCGAGAAGATGTACGGACCGGAAATCTTTTATGATGATGCGGTAAATGAACTGATTCGCAAGGCTTATCCGGAGGCAGCAAAGGAGAGCGAGCTCGAGATCGTATCCCGTCCGGAGGTAGACGTAGTACAGATCGAGAAGGGCAAATCCTTCATTTTCACAGCAGAAGTAGCAGTGAAGCCGGAAGTAACCCTGGGACAGTACAAGGGCATCGAGGTAGAGAAGGCAGATACAGCAGCTACCGATGAGGAAGTAGCAGCTGAGCTCGACAAGGAGCGCGAGGCAAACTCCAGAACTATCACAGTAGAGGACAGAGCCGTACAGGATGGCGATATGACTGTGATCGATTTCGAGGGCTTCGTAGACGGTGTTGCATTTGAAGGCGGCAAGGGTACAGATTATCCGCTGACCATCGGATCCGGCGCATTTATCCCGGGCTTCGAGGAGAAGCTTGTCGGCGCTGAGCTTGGCAAAGAGGTAGACGTAGAGGTTACCTTCCCGGAGGAGTATCATGCAGCTGAGCTGGCAGGTAAGCCGGCAGTGTTCAAGTGCACCGTAAAGGAGATCAAGGTAAAGGAGCTTCCGGAGCTGGATGATGATTTCGCTCAGGATGTATCTGATTTTGATACACTGGAAGAGTACAAGGCTGACGTCCGCAAGAAGGTAGAGGAGAAGAAGGCAGCTGACGCAAAGGGAAAGAAGGAAGACGAAGTAATCGAGAAGATCATCGAGGGCGCTTCCATGGAGATCCCGGATGCTATGGTAGAGATGCAGGCAGAGCGCATGGTAGACGAGTTCGCTCAGAGACTGCAGATGCAGGGTCTGTCCATGGAGCAGTACCTGCAGTTTACAGGCGGCAATGTAGAGGCACTTCTCGAGCAGTCTAAGCCGCAGGCACTGAAGCGTATCCAGAGCCGTCTGGTACTGGATGCAGTAGTAGCTGCAGAGAACCTGACCGCTTCCGATGAGGAAGTAGAGGCTGAGCTTGGAAAGATGGCTGAGCAGTATAAGATGGAAGTAGAGAAGCTCAAAGAGCTTATGGGCGAAGAGGATCTGAAGAATATTCGTGAGGATCTGGCTGTTCAGAAGGCAGTAGAGCTCGTAACTGACGCAGCAGTAGAGAAATAAGCGACGATAATAAAGGATTGATAAATATGGCAAATATGAGTTTGGTACCTTACGTCATCGAGCAGACCAGCCGGGGAGAGCGTTCTTATGATATCTATTCCCGTCTGCTCAAGGACAGGATTATCTTCCTTGGAGAGGAAGTAACGGATGTATCCGCAAGCCTGATTGTATCCCAGCTCTTATTTCTGGAGTCTGAGGATCCGGGCAAGGATATCAGCCTGTATATCAACAGCCCCGGCGGTTCTGTAACTGCCGGTATGGCGATCTACGATACGATGCAGTATATCAAGTGTGATGTATCGACGATCTGTATGGGTATGGCAGCCAGCATGGGAGCCTTCCTTCTGGCAGGCGGAGCGAAGGGAAAGCGCATGGCGCTTCCCAACGCTGAGATTATGATTCATCAGCCCTCCGGCGGAGCACAGGGACAGGCGACGGACATTAAGATCGTAGCGGATCATATCCTGAAGACGAAGAAGAAGCTGAATGAAATACTTGCGGCAAATACCGGACAGCCTCTGGATGTCATCGCAGCTGATACCGAGCGTGACAATTATATGAGCGCGGAAGAAGCAGTCGCATATGGTCTGATCGACAGCATCGTGACCAAGAGAGTATAAAGGAAAAGATTTAAATGGCTAGAATGAGTGATGATAAGGTGAGATGTTCTTTCTGCGGAAAGACAGGAGACCAGGTGCGCAAGATGATATCCGGTCCCGGCGGAACCTATATCTGCGATGAATGCGTAGAGCTCTGCAATGAATTGATTGAAGAAGAGTTTGAGCAGGATGAGGAGCTGATGCCGGAAGACAGCCGTGACCAGATCAATCTGCTGAAGCCAAAGGAGATCAAGGCCGTTCTGGATGATTACGTGATCGGGCAGGAGGAAGCAAAAAAGGTGCTTTCTGTAGCGGTCTATAATCATTATAAGCGGATTCTGGCGATGGAAGATAAGAAGGACAACTCGGATGTCGAGCTGCAAAAGAGCAATGTGCTGCTTCTTGGACCCACCGGTTCAGGAAAGACCCTGCTTGCGCAGACGATGGCGCGTCTTTTGAACGTACCCTTTGCCATCGCGGATGCTACATCATTGACGGAAGCCGGATATGTAGGCGAGGATGTTGAGAATATCCTGCTTAAGATCATCCAGGCTGCGGACTATGATATGGAACGCGCGGAGCATGGCATCATCTACATCGATGAGATTGATAAGATTACGAGAAAATCAGAAAATCCGTCCATTACCCGGGATGTATCCGGAGAAGGCGTGCAGCAGGCTCTGTTGAAGATCCTGGAGGGAACCGTTGCTTCGGTTCCGCCTCAGGGAGGCAGAAAGCATCCGCACCAGGAGCTGATTCAGATCGATACGACGAATATCCTCTTTATCTGCGGCGGAGCTTTTGAAGGGCTTGAAAAAATTATCGAGCACCGGATGGATCGCAGAAGCATGGGCTTCGGAGCTGAGCTTGGCCGTCCCAATGAGAATGCGGAGATCGGACATCTTCTTCATGAGATGCTGCCGGAGGATCTGGTAAAATTTGGAATGATTCCGGAGTTTGTAGGTCGTCTGCCGGTTACCGTGGCACTGGATGCCCTGACCAAGGATGACATGATTCGGATTCTGGTAGAGCCGAAGAATTCTATCGTAAAGCAGTATAAGAAGCTGTTTGAGCTGGACGGTGTGAAGCTGTCCTTCGAGAGGGAGGCTATCGAGGCCATCGCTGAACAGACAGTTAAGCGGAAGACAGGAGCCAGAGGCCTTCGTTCCATTATGGAAAGCATCATGATGGATACGATGTACGAGATCCCGTCGGATGATAAGATTACGAATTGTTTGATTACAAAAGAGGTTGTCGAGGGAACAGGAAGTCCTGTGACCGCCGGCAATGAGATAAAAGCCAGGGCGTAGACTCTGGAGCCAGAAAGAATCCTGCCTAGCAGGATTCTTTCTGGTATAATGGAGGAAAAAATGTCAGAACTAATGGAAACCCTGCCCGTGGTGGCGCTTCGCGGAATGACGGTTCTCCCCGATATGGTGCTCCATTTTGATGTGAGCAGGCCCCGTTCCATCGCAGCGATCGAAGAAGCGATGCTGCATGAACAGAGGATATTTCTGGTCACCCAGAAGGATCTCCAGACGGAAAATCCGGGAGCAGAAGATCTCTACCGCATCGGTACGATTGCGAAGATACGGCAGGTGATAAAAATGCCGCAAAAGATTATCCGGATCTTGGCAGAAGGCATAGAACGCGGGGAATTGTCCCATGTCTTTGAAGAGGGAGAGTTTCTGGAAGCAGAAATCATCCGCTTCGAGAAAGAGACAGATTTGGCAGCGCTTCCTGAGAGCGCCAGAGAGGCCATGACTCGAAATCTGGCAGAAACCTTTGAGGTTTATTGCCTGGAAAATGGAAAGATGGGGAAGGATACGGTACGCCAGATTCTGGAAGAACGGGATCTGGAAAAGCTGATGACACAGGTCATGGTGAATCTTCCGCTGGCCTATGAGGAAAAACAGAAGCTTTTAGAGGCTGTGAGCCTGTCCGACCGCTACGAGCTGCTTTGCCTTTTGATGAACAAGGAGATCGAGATCCTGCGGTTTAAAAAAGAATTGCAGCAGAAGGTGAAAGCTCGTGTAGATAAGAACCAGAAGGAATACCTTCTTCGGGAAGAATTGAAGGTAATCCGCGAGGAGTTAGGCGAGGATAACACGCTTTCAGATGCAGATCATTTCAAAGAAGAGGTGCAAAAGCTGAAGGCCTCAAAGGAAGTGAAGGAAAAACTGAACAAAGAGATCGCGCGCTTCAAAAATATGGGAATGAATTCTTCGGAAAGTGCCGTTCTGCGGGGCTATATCGAGACGATGCTGGATCTGCCCTGGGATAAGGCTTCCCGCGACAACAGTGATTTGAAACGGGCAGAGGAAATCCTGAACGAGGATCACTATGGCCTCGAGAAGGTGAAGGAACGTGTGCTGGAGTATCTGGCTGTGCGGATTCTGACAAAGAAGGGGACAAGCCCCATTCTTTGCCTGGTGGGACCGCCCGGAACCGGCAAGACATCGATTGCCCGCTCGATTGCAAGAGCTCTGAATAAAAAATACGTCCGTATTTCCCTCGGAGGTGTGCGGGATGAGGCAGAGATTCGCGGACATCGCAGAACCTACGTAGGTGCCATGCCGGGACGCATTGCCACGGGAATCAAACAGGCCGGTGTCAAAAACCCCCTCATGCTTCTCGATGAGATCGACAAGGTCAGTCAGGATTACAAGGGCGATACGTCCTCTGCTCTTTTAGAGGTGCTGGACGCGGAGCAGAACAGCCGTTTTCAGGATCATTATGTGGAGGTTCCGATCGATTTATCGGAGGTACTCTTTATCGCAACAGCAAATGATGTACAGACGATACCGCGCCCGCTCCTTGACCGTATGGAGCTCATCGAGGTTAGCAGCTATACGGAAAATGAAAAGATGCATATCGCACGCGAGCATTTGATCAGCAAACAGATGGAGAAAAACGGCCTGAAGGAAGGACAGCTTACCATCAGCCAAAAGGCACTGGAGGCACTGATACATAGCTATACACGGGAAGCCGGAGTGAGAAGACTGGAGCGGTGCATCGGGGAGGTCTGTAGGAAGGCGGCCAGGGAAATCCTGGAGCAGAAGAAAAAAACAGTAAAGCTTACCGAGAGCAATCTGGGAAAATATATGGGGAAGCCGAAGTATCATTACGATACCGTCAACGAAAATGATGAAATCGGCATTGTGCGGGGGCTGGCCTGGACCAGTGTCGGAGGGGATACCCTGCAGATCGAGGTCAATATCATGCCCGGAAAAGGGGAGATTTCCCTGACCGGTCAGCTCGGCGATGTGATGAAGGAGTCGGCGAGAACCGGCTTAAGCTACATCCGATCCGTGAGCGAAAAGTTTCAGATTGACAAAGATTTCTTCCGGGAGCATGATATACATATCCATATTCCGGAAGGGGCAGTGCCAAAGGACGGTCCTTCCGCCGGAATTACGATGGCTACGGCCATGCTTTCTGCCATAACAGGTATTCCGGTTTATGCTCATATAGCCATGACCGGTGAGATCACCCTGCGGGGACGTGTGCTGCCCATCGGTGGCTTAAAAGAGAAGCTTTTGGCAGCAAAAAATGCCGGAATCAAAACCGTTATCGTGCCGGAGAAGAACCGGCGTGATGTGGAAGAGATTTCTGCAGAGATTAAGAAGGGGCTGCAGCTTGTCTACGCAGAGCAGATGGAGGATGTATTAAAAACAGCTCTGAAGAAATAGATGTACTCTCGGAGTCTTTCCTGCACTCGCTTTTGCGGCCGATTTTCCGCCAGTCGCACCCGAATTTCATCAACGTACGCACCGCGTACGCCTCAGAAATTTGGGCACAACTGACAAAAAATCTTCTCGCAAAATCAAGCACAGAAAGATTCCGAGAGTACATATAGTTACAATGGAGAAAAGAGATGATCATAAAAAATGTGAATCTGGAGACGGTCTGTGGAATTACAAGCCGTCTTCCGGAAAATGAATGGCCGGAGATTGCCTTTGCCGGAAAGTCCAATGTAGGAAAATCTTCTTTGATCAATGGACTTTTAAATCGCAAAGCCCTGGCCAGAACCTCGGCGCAGCCGGGAAAAACTCAGACCATTAATTTTTACAATGTCAATCAATCCATGTATCTGGTAGATCTTCCGGGCTACGGCTACGCGAAGGTCACCCAGGAGATTCGGGAAAAATGGGGAAAGCTTATCGAGCGCTATTTGCACGGATCGAAGCAGCTGAAGGCAGTCTTTCTTCTGATCGATATTCGCCACGAGCCTTCGGAGAATGATAAGCGGATGTATGACTGGATCGTCTGGAATGGCTACGATCCCATCATCATTGCCACGAAGCTGGATAAGATCAAGAGAAGCCAGATCGAGAAGCAGCTGAAACTGATTCGAGTTGGCCTGGCGGTAAAGCCGGGGACGAAGATCCTTCCCTTTTCCGCGGAGACAAAGCAGGGACGGGATGAGATCTGGGCATTGATCGAGGAGCTTATTACAGCGGCAGAATAGCCGGAGGAAAAATATGGGAAAAAAATACATGAGAAATGTCGTGAATATCATACTGTTTGCCCTGGGGATCGCACTGCTTTGTCTTTTGCTCCCCCGGTTTTTGATATTCTTCATGCCCTTTGTTGTAGGCTGGATCATCTCCCTGATTGCGAACCCCCTGGTGCGCTTCATGGAGAAACGGCTGAAAATCGTAAGAAAGCACAGCTCGGTGGTGATTATTATCGGAACCATCGCTTTGATTGTGGTGGGAGGCTATGGACTTATCTCATGGCTTGTGAAAGAGATCTATGGCTTCATCGGAGTGCTGCCGGATCTCTACAAGGCTCTGCTCGGAGACTTGGAGAATACCAGTACGAATCTCGCGGGTCTATCGGACAAGATTCCGCCGGAGCTTGTGGAAAAGCTGGTGGCCACGATCAACAGTCTGACAGAATCTCTGGGAAAGCTTATCAGTACCATCGGGGTACCGACTGTGACAGCAGCGGGAAATATCGCGAAGAATATTCCGAATATTCTGGTAAATGTGATCTTCACGATCCTCTCGGCCTATTTCTTTATCGCAGAGCGGGAAAAAATCATCCAGTGGGTAAGGGAGCATACACCGGAGGAATTGCGGACAAAGTGGCATTTCATCGCAGACCGGTTTCGGAATGCGGTGGGCGGCTACTTCAAGGCGCAATTTAAAATCATGGGAGTCGTCGGTGTGATATTGCTCATCGGTTTTTTCATCCTCCGCATCAAATATGCGATTTTATGGGCTCTTCTGATTGCACTCCTGGACTTTCTCCCATTTTTTGGAACCGGCACAGTATTGATTCCCTGGGCGGTTCTTCGCATTCTGAGTGGAAATTATAGATTTGCCATCGGATTGGTTGTCATCTATCTGGTCAGTCAGCTGGTGCGACAGGTGATTCAGCCGAAGCTTGTAGGCGATGAGATCGGACTGAATCCGCTGTCGACTATGTTTTTTATGTATATCGGTTATAAGATAGGCGGAATCATCGCGATGATCGTGGCGGTTCCTGTCGGACTGATTATCATCAACCTCTACGAAGCCGGAGCCTTCGATGACATCATAAAGGATGTCAAGGAACTGGTGGAAGGGTTGAACAGGTATAGAAAAGGAGAGTAGGGAAACCTACTCTCCTTTTCTATAATAAACTTTCCATCAGGTGCGCATAGATCTGCTGGCTTTTCGCAGCCCAGTTCGTGCAGATAGATTTGGCCTGCGCTTCGGTAGGAACGACAAGGGTCAGATCAATGATAGCAGCCCCCTTTTCCAAGACACGGCACCGGGCGGCATATTCACCGTGTCCCGTGGGATAGCAGTCGGCCGGTATGGACACCTCATTGCGCAGCTTGTATTGATGCTCGGACAGATAAGCGGCGATCTCCTCCTGAATATCAGGCGAAATCTTATTTCCAAAAAAGCTCAAGGCCTCCTCGCCCTGGGGAGTGATCGTATAGAGAGAATTGTTCTGCCCGCTTTTTACTGAGATATAATTGGCCTCCTGCAGATCAGCCAGGGCAGTTTGAAGCGTGAAATAATCCGTATATTCCTTATTTAGAATGAATTCGATAAGCTGTCCGTTGGTCATGGGAAAGCTTACCTTGTCCAAAAGATAGAGCAAAATCAATTTATACAAAGCCATGGCATCAGACATGTAAATCCCCCTCCTTTTCTGCACCGGGAGCCGTGTAGAGCCGTCCCTGAAAGGCATCACGGCGCTTCAGCTCCTTGTGAATGGTATTTAAAACCGTCCGTTTGGCTTGACTCCAGAGCGGAGCGATCAAAAGATCCTTCGGGCCGTCTCCGGTAAGCCGGTGGATGACGAGATCAGGCCTGGAAATTTCGAGACAGCGAATGACGAGATCGACATATTCCTCCATCGAAAATACAGGAAAACCGGTTTCTTCATAATAAGCCGCCAGATCCGTATCCTTTAGAATATGAAGAAGCTGCAGCTTGATGCCGTCGGCTCCGGATGCATTGATATAGCGGACGGTATCGAGGATTCGTTGCTCATCTTCTCCGGGAAGCCCGAGGATGGCATGGACGACGGTTTCGACACCGATGGCATGAAGGTTCCGCATAGCCTCATCAAAGACAGAGAGCGAGTAGCCCCGCCGGATAAAGCGGGCAGTATCCTCATGCATGGTCTGCAGCCCGAGCTCTACCCAGACGGGTTTTATCTGCCGCAGTTCCCGGAGCAGTTGAAGTACCTCCGGCCCCAGACAGTCAGGTCTGGTGGCGATGGAAAGAAGGGCGATGTCCGGATGCGAAATGGCCTCTGTAAACATCGCACGCAGCTTTTCGATAGGGGCGTAGGTATTTGTATAAGCCTGAAAATAGGCAATGTAGCGTCGGACAGGCCGCTTTCCGGCGAGCCTTCTTTTTGCATCCTCGATCTGCTCCGGGATCGAGAGAGAAGGGCTTGCTGCAAAGTCACCGGAACCGCCGGCACTGCAGAAGATACAGCCCCTTGTGCCGAGCGTGCCATCCCGGTTTGGACAGGTACAGCCTCCGTTCAAGGACAATTTATAAAGCTTTTCACCGAAGCTCTGGCGGAGTGCTCCGTCCAGAGAGCGATAACGTTCCATGGCCATCACCGGCACCTCCTGAATTTTCAGAACCCCATTCGCAGAACACAGTTTTGCACAGCTCTGAATCGTTATCATTATAGTAAACGCAAAAGGTGCCTGTCAAGAAATCTGCGTAAGGAGCTGGGCGAAGAAGGCGATGCATTCCCTCGGATAGGGCTGGGCATACTGCCAGATGGGCGGGAAGCCGGTGAAGTCACAAAGGTTTGTTCTGGCATAACGAAGAAGAACATCGCGGGCTGTACGGATATCTCTCTCGACGCTGGAGCAGGAGACCTGATACCGGGAGGCGATGGGAATATAGATCTCACGCCGCATATTTTTCAGGCGGGAATCATCTTCTGCTGCCAGGAGGACAGCAGCTGCAAAGTATTCATAGCCTAGGTAGCAGGGATGCAGTCCGGCAGACTGCAAAAGAAGATAGAGTTCATTTTGCTTCATTGTGTAAAACCCTCCTCAAAATCCTTTTATAATAAATACGAATAAAACGGGTCAAATCATACAATTGCTTAAGAAAGTATTAAATCAAAAAAAATACTTTTCTTTTTGGAAGTAGTTGTATATAATATAAGTTACGCAAGTATGTATCTGCATGACTACAAAAAAATAGGATATGTTAGAAGGACAAGATGCTTCCCGGGGAAGCAGTTGCGATAGAGGAGCGAAAAGGAGCATTCGGGAAAGAAACGGAAAAGAATGAAGTCCGAATGCGGCAGAACGAGAAAGGGGAAAACGATTATGGCAGGAACAGATATCGGCATTGATTTGGGTACAGCCAGTATCCTTGTATATATAAATGGAAAAGGTGTGGTTCTGAAGGAGCCGTCCGTAGTAGCATTTGATCGCGATACAAATAAGATTCGCGCCATCGGTGAGGAAGCAAGACTGATGCTGGGAAGAACTCCCGGTAATATCGTAGCGGTACGTCCGCTGCGTCAGGGCGTTATCTCAGACTATACGGTTACAGAGAAGATGCTGAAGTATTTCATTCAGAAGGCAACCGGAAAGCGTTCTTTCCGCAGACCCCGCATCGCAGTATGCGTGCCGAGCGGTGTTACGGAGGTAGAGAAAAAGGCAGTTGAGGATGCTACCTACCAGGCAGGTGCCAGAGAGGTTATGATCATCGAAGAGCCGATTGCGGCAGCCATCGGAGCCGGCATCGACATTTCCCGTCCCTGCGGCAATATGATCGTAGATATCGGAGGCGGTACCAGCGATATCGCTGTTATTTCCCTGGGAGGAGCTGTTGTCAGCACCTCTGTAAAGGTGGCCGGAGATGATTTCGACGAGGCCATCGTTCGCTATATGCGCAAGAAGCACAACCTGCTGATCGGTGAGCGGACAGCAGAGGATATTAAGATTAAGGTAGGAACCTGTTATCCCCGCGCTGAGGTGGATCGCATCAGCGTGCGCGGCAGGAATCTGGTAACGGGACTTCCGAAGTCCGTAGAGGTAACCTCTGAGGACTGTGAGGAGGCTCTCAGAGAGTCTACGATGCAGATTGTGGAGGCTGTCCACAGTGTGCTGGAGAAGACACCGCCTGAGCTGGCAGCGGATATCGCTGACAGAGGAATTGTATTGACCGGCGGCGGAGCCCTGCTTCGCGGTCTGGAGGAACTTCTCGAAGAGAAAACCGGCATCAATACCATGACGGCAGAGGATGCCATGAAGTGTGTGGCCATCGGAACCGGAAAATTCGTAGAGTTCATGGCCGGCAATCGGGACGAATAAACAGTTGTAAAGGTACAAATGAGGGGCATGACGGAGGAGTATCTGTCATGCCCGATTTTGTGTAGGGGAGAAAGCACCGATGAAGCTTGAAGGCTACGTAGAGCATATCATTTACAGAAATACAGAAAATGGATATTCTGTGCTGAATCTGGTCTCAGGGGAAGAAGAAATTACTGTAGTAGGGAATTTTTCCTATCTCGGTGAAGGAGAGCTTCTGGAGCTGACGGGTGATTATACGGAACATCCGATGTATGGCCTTCAATTCAAGGCAGAGCACTATGAGGTGAAAACGCCGGAGAACGCGCTTGCGATGGAACGTTACCTGGCCAGCGGAGCTATCCGGGGAATTGGAGCGGCATTGGCTGCACGCATCGTACGGCGGTTTGGTGAAAAAACCTTTGCTATCATGGAGGAGGAGCCGGAACGCCTCGCGGAAGTAAAGGGAATCAGTGAGCGAAAGGCGAGAGAAATCGCAGAGCAGATGGAAGAGAAGCGGGAGCTTCGGGGAGCTATGGTTTTTCTTCAGGAATACGGCATCTCGATGAACCTCGCGATCCGTGTCTATCAGCGATACGGTCAGGAAATATATCGCATCATCAAGGAGAATCCGTATCGTCTGGCGGACGATATCGCAGGCGTAGGCTTCCGGACGGCGGATGAGATCGCAAAGCGCGTGGGAATCCGGGAAGATTCGGATTTTCGCATTCGAAGCGGAATCCTGTATACACTGCTGAATGCAGCGGGAGAGGGACATACCTGTATCCCGGAGAAGATGCTGGAGAGTCGAACTGTGGATCTTTTGGGCGTACCTCTGGAATCTGTAGAACGGCACCTCGATGAGCTTGCCATCGATCGAAAGCTGGTCAGGAAGGCTATGTCGGATGAAAAGGGAAAGGAGACTGTCTTTGTCTATGCTGCCTCCTATTACTATGCGGAGCTGAGTGTGGCTGCGATGCTATATCAGCTGAATCTCTCATCGGATGAAAGCGATTCCGTGATCGAAACGAGGCTTTCAAGGATCGAGAAGGCGACGAATACGACGCTGGATGAGCATCAGCGGGAAGCGGTGGCAGAAGCAGCGCGAAACGGAGTTCTGATTCTGACTGGTGGACCGGGTACCGGAAAGACGACGACGATCGATGCCCTGATTCGTTATTTTGAGGCAGAGAATCTCGATATCTTCCTGGCGGCGCCTACGGGGCGGGCGGCAAAGCGTATGTCGGAGGCCACAGGCTGTCAGGCTCAGACGATTCACAGGATGCTGGAGCTCTCCGGCGGCCCGGAGAATGGTGCCGGAAGCCGGGCAATGTTCGCCCGCAATGAGGAAAATCCGCTGGAGGCGGATGTGATTATCATCGATGAGATGTCCATGGTGGATCTGCATCTGATGCAGGCGCTCCTGAAGGCAGTGGTACCCGGGACGCATCTTATCCTGGTAGGAGATGTCAACCAGCTTCCGAGCGTCGGACCGGGCAGTGTCCTTCAGGATATGATACGTTCGGAAAGCTTTCCGGTCGTACGCCTGACGAAGATCTTCCGGCAGGCGGCGGAGAGCGATATCATTGTCAATGCGCATAAGATCAACCGGGGCGAGACGGTTACGCTGGATAACAAAAGCCGGGATTTCTTCTTTTTGCAGCGGGAGGATCCCAACATCATTTTGCGCGTGGTGCTGGCTCTGGTACAGGAAAAGATGCCCCGCTATGTGGGAGCAGAGATTTCGGATATCCAGGTGCTGACCCCGATGCGAAAGGGCGCCCTCGGAGTGGAGAATCTGAACCGGGTTTTACAGAGGTATCTGAATCCAAAGTCTCAGGAGAAGGCAGAGATTCCTTTTGGACATGGCAGCGCAGACCAGGAGGGAGAGGCAGGAAAGGGTGTCCTCCGGGTAGGTGACAAGGTGATGCAGATCCGCAATAATTATCAGCTGGAATGGGAAGTACGAAACCGCTATGGAATCGCGGTGGATAAAGGCGTGGGGGTCTTTAACGGGGATATGGGAATTGTCCGCGTGATCAATACCTTTGCGGAGGAAGTTACAGTAGAATTCGAGGAAGGCCGGATGGCAAGCTATCCCTTCAAGCAATTGGATGAGCTTGAGCTGGCCTATGCGATTACAGTACATAAGTCTCAGGGAAGCGAGTATCCGGCTGTGGTGATTCCTCTGCTTTACGGTCCGCGTCCCCTGATGAATCGTAACCTTTTGTATACAGCGGTGACCAGAGCCAGATCCTGTGTAACTCTGGTGGGCAGCGCTGACACCTTCCGGGCGATGATTGAAAATGGGACAGAACAGAAGCGTTATACGGGTCTTTGCGAAACTATTAAATCTTATATATCCGCGCAGATGTCCGATCTGTGATGGCCTTACCGGCAGTGAAAGGATTCTGATCTGCGAGACCTGCAGGCCTCTTCTCAGGCCGGTGGGAGAGGTCTGCTGTATGAAGTGCGGGAAGCCTCTGACAGAGGAGAGGGCGGAGTACTGCCCGGACTGCAGACGGCGTACATACAGCTTTGAAAAGGGGCGGGCCGCTTTTGTCTACGATGGCGTGATGCGCGGCTCTATCAGCCGGTTCAAGTATCATAACCGCAGGAAATATGCGGATTTTTACGCAGATGAGATTTTAAAAAGATATGGCCGTATGCTGCGCAGCTGGCAGGCGGAGGCTCTGATTCCGGTTCCGATTCACAAAAGCCGGATGAGAAAACGGGGTTTTAATCAGGCGGCTTTAGTAGCAGAACGCATGGGAGAAAGGCTTGGAATTCCGGTGGAAAAAGACCTTCTTGTGCGCGTAAAAAAGACAAAAGCGCAAAAGAATTTAAGCGATGCAGAGCGGCGGGAGAATTTGAAAAATGCTTTTCAAGTCTCCGGGAATGAGTTAAAATTAAAGAGAGTAGTACTGGTGGATGACATCTATACCACAGGCAGCACCCTTGATGCAGGGGCATCGGTTCTTCGGGAGGCAGGAGCCGAAAAAGTGTATTTTTTGAGCATTTGTATTGGAAGAGGCAATTAAATATGCTATACTGAAATGACATCGGCAAAAACAAGAGGTATGTATGTTAAAAGAAGAAAAAATCAGGCTTATGACGAAGGCGGCAGTCTTTGAGTCCGGAGAGGGGAAAAAAGCGCTGGAGATGAATCACTTTTATAAAGGTGATTACATCAGTGTGCATCTGATTGGTGCATGGCTTTCTTATACCGTGGCTTTCATCCTTCTCGTAGGCCTTTGGGCGTTTTATAAAATGGAATATTTGATGAATAATCTGCATAAGATGGATCTGGCTGCCTTCGGAAAGGGGCTGGCTCTCGCTTATGGAATCGGGCTGATCGCGTATCTTGTTATCCAATATCGGGTATATGCTGCACGCTATCAGGAGAATAAAAAAAAGCTGGTTGTCTACAATCACATCTTAAAGAGGATCTCGGCCATTTACCGGTCGGAGTCCCTGGGCAGCACGAGTACGACAGAAGGAGCAAAGAAGGAGCAAAGAAGGAATGAAGACATTACTGGAGATACGGGAAAGACTAAAGATTTTTTTGAGTAAATACGATATCTATATTTATCCGGTGCTGAAGTTCGTTCTGGCACTGGTATCATTTTTACTGCTCAATAACCAGGTAGGCTTTATGAAGAAGCTGGACAATCCGGGAATCGCTTTTGTCTTGGCGATTTTATGTGCATTCCTCCCGATCAATGTCACGGTGGTTTTTGCAGCGATCCTGATTCTTCTGCATGCCTATGCGCTGTCCCTGGAGGTATTTGCCATTACACTGGTCATCTTCGCGGTGATGATGCTCCTGTTTTTTGGTACGGCGCCAAAGTATGGCTATGTACTGCTTCTGACTCCGCTGGCCTTTATCTTTAAGCTTCCCTACCTTGTACCGCTGGTGATGGGACTGGTATCGACGCCGGTAGCCGCTATTCCGGTAGCCTGCGGAACTATCGTATACTTTATTTTGCACTATATGGGGCTGAATACAGCGATGCTCGGCGGCTCCCAGAGCAGTACGGTGACAGAGAAGGTCACCTATCTTCTGGATAATGTATTGAACAATAAAGAGATGATTCTGACGGTCGTGGCCTTTGCCTTGACCATTGTGATTGTATACATGATTCGGAGACTGTCGGCGGATCATTCCTGGACCATCGCGGTGGTGGTCGGTGCCGTGGCAGATGCCATCGTCCTTTTGAGCGGCAGCCTGGTTCTCGGAATATCACCAAAGTTTCTAAGCGTAATCCTGGGAGGCATTATATCCGGCGTTCTGGCCGTGATTTTACAGCTGACTGTTTTCAGCCTGGATTATTCGAGAACCGAATATGTTCAGTTTGAGGATGATGAATATTATTATTATGTGAAGGCGGTTCCGAAGATCAGCATCGCGGTTCCGGAGAAAAAGGTAAAGAAAATCAACGCACAGAAGACACCGCAGCGCAAGGCTTCATCAGGAAAAAAGAAAACGAATATATCACGTCGTTAATGCATTGAGTCTCGGGAAGGAAGTGAAGACGTGCAAGGCTCAGTATGGGATTTTGTAAATCAATATGTTTCCTTCAATACCATTCACTGGAATGATTTCCTTGATGTGGTGATCCTGTCTTTTCTGATCTATGAGATCATAGTCTGGATCAAGAAAACCCGTGCCTGGGTTCTTCTGAAGGGCTTCGGTTTCCTTTTAGCCTTTATCTTTGTGGCCTGGGCTTTGCGCCTGAATACGATCCTTTGGCTGAGCAAGAATATCTTCAGCCTCGGTATTACTGCGCTGGTAATCGTTTTCCAGCCGGAGCTTCGAAAGGCTCTCGAGCAGCTGGGACGAAAGAATATCTTAAGCTCCATGTTCAATTTTGACAATGCGAAGGACACGGAGGCGAGGTTCAGCGATAAGACAGTGAATGAGCTGGTGAAGGCAGTCTTTGAGATGGCAAAGGTGAAAACCGGAGCCTTGATTGTCATAGAAAAGAGAACACCGCTGAACGAGTATGAACGAACCGGCATTACACTGGATTCGGTTCTGACCAGCCAGCTTTTGATCAATATTTTTGAAAAAAATACACCGCTGCATGACGGCGCCGTGATCGTAAGAGGAGATCGCATCGTTTCTGCGACCTGCTACCTTCCCTTGTCGGACAATCTGTATCTGAGCAAGGAGCTGGGTACGAGACACCGTGCCGCCGTGGGCATCAGCGAGATGACAGATTCACTGACCATCGTAGTATCGGAAGAAACCGGAGCGGTATCGGTGGCCATGGAGGGGGATATCAAACGCAACCTGACGCAGGAGACTCTCCGGGGATATCTGACAGCAGCACAGGATAAGGCACAGGATACCGGACGCTTCAAGTTGTGGAAAGGACGGGGAAAAAAGCATGAAAAAAATGCTGACCAATAACCTTGGACTCAAGCTCATTTCCGTGGCTGCGGCGATTATGCTCTGGCTGATTGTCATAAATATCGATGATCCCTATACATATCGGGATTTTTCGCCGATCCAGGTGACCATGCTCAATGAGGATGTGGTGACAGATCAGGGAAAGGTCTATAAGATTGAGGACGGAAGTGACGTCATCAGCCTCCGGGTTACCGGTAAGAAATCGGTTCTGGAGGAATTGAATATCGAGGATTTCACAGCTACGGCTGATATGGAAAAAAGTATCAAGTATAACGATCTGGTAGGCATCGAGGTTAGCTGCAGCAATAAAAATGTCCGCAGTACAGACATCAGTCTGAGCCGCGAAAACGTGGTAATCAGCGTGGAGGACGCCTCCTCCGAGCAGTTCAATGTAGTAGTCAAACAGAACGGCAAGGTGGCTGACGGCTATATGATCGGCACGGCTCTTCCGGAGCAGAGTCTGATTCAAATCAGCGGTCCGGCCTCAGTCATTGCGAAGATTAAGCGGGTTGAGGTGGAGATCAAGACTACCGGTGTGAACTCCGACCGAACCATTCATGGAAAGCTGAACGTCCTGGACAGCGATGGAGAGACGGTGGATACCACCTATCTGGAGTATACCGGAAAGAATGATGGCATGGATGTGGCAATTACGATGCTGCGGACGAAGACCGTACCGATTACCGTCGGTCATTCAGGTACTCCGGCAGAGGGCTACAGCTTCGAGTCCATCTCCTATAAGCCGGAGACGATACAGATAGCCGGATCTTCCAGTGTCATCAACAAGATCACAGCCGTCGCGATTCCGGATGAGGCGGTGAACATCGATGGAATTTCGGAGAACCAGCAGCAGACCATTTCCATCACCGATTATCTGCCGGAGGGTGTTCGCCTGGCAGATGAAGCGGATGCCTCTATGGCGGTCAGCATCGAGATTGAGAAGAAGCAGGGCAAGACGGTGACGATCCCGGTTTCAGAGATTGAGCTTTTGAATGTACCGGAGGGAATGGAGGTAGATTTTGGTGACCTCTCAGAGGTAGAGTTCATCGTCATGGCGACCAGCGAGGATCTTTCGGAACTTGATACGGATGCCATCAGTGCGTCCCTGGATGTAGAGGACAATACTAAGGCCGGAAGCTATACGGGAATCCTGAATGTAAATCTTCCGGAGGGCGATTACAGCCTGATGCAGGATACAGAAGTGGAATATAGGCTAGTGAAAGAAGCAGCCACTTCACAGGGAGAGAGTAACACGAAAACAGAGTGAGAGAACGGGAGGCAGACAGCATGGTAAGTCAAAAAGTAAAAATCACAAATCCAACAGGGTTACATCTACGTCCGGCAGGGATTCTCTGCAAGACGGCTATGCAGTTTCGCTCAGCAGTTACATTTGTCTATGGAAATACGACAGCAAATGCAAAAAGCGTGCTGAGTGTTTTAGGTGCTTGTGTGAAATCCGGAGATGAGATCGAGATTCACTGCGAGGGAGCAGATGAGAAAGAGGCACTGGCAGCAATGACAGAGGTCGTGGAGAACGGACTTGGTGAGTAAGAAAAAATGGGCAGTAGGGTATGCATTATTTTGCATACTCTACTTTGCCGTGTCTGTCGCATTGCCCCATGACAGACTGGAATCCAGGGGACTGGAAGGAATTGGAAAGCCTTCTCTGAAACTGAAAACAGAAGAGATTACAGACAAAACAGAGCTGAGATTTGAATACCTGACGGATGACCAGGCGTTAAGCCAGCTTTCTTTTTATTTTACGGCAGATGACGAGGTCTTCGCCCAGGGAGAAGTGGAGATCACAGCCTATGATGCCGGGACGCAGGAGGTTTTGGCGACTGCGGTCTACGAACTGAAAGACCTGGGAGCAGAGGGCTTCTGGGGCGTAGAATTTGAAAATGAGCCGGTGAATCAGGAAATGGAAGTAGTGATCACCGGAAAGAATATAGAAAAGGGTCCTTATATCTGGCTGAATACGGA
Source organism: Bulleidia sp. (assembly GCA_963640245.1). Taxonomy (GTDB): domain Bacteria; phylum Bacillota; class Clostridia; order Lachnospirales; family Lachnospiraceae; genus Laedolimicola. Next base: position 12,800 of record CAVHYN010000013.1, on the reverse strand, counting down.
GACAGAGACGAAAGCCTCTTCCTACGAAGACGGAACGAAGCTTTCAGAGAATCTGATCTACAATGCCGTCTATCGCTGCCAGGTACATTATGTAAAAAAGCCTTTGCTGTCGACGCTTATGCTGGCTCTTCTGGGAATTCTATTCTTCCTGGTGAACGGAAAAACCGGGAAGGAAGAGGAGACAGGGGATAGAGGAAGATCCCGCGTAATGGAGAGGCTTCAGAAGCTTAAAGCTCGGGGAAAAGACCTGTTTCGGAAATATCGAAAGCTTTTAGGACTTGGACTTCTTCTCGCCATCACAGCACTTCTGTTTTTGTACGTCTACGACGTACAGATTCGAAAAGCTATGAACAGCACCCACCGGGAAGTTGTCATGAAGGATAACAATGAGCTCCTTCCGGTGAGCGAAGAGACCCAGGATCTGATTCAGTATTATACCACAGAGGAAGAACAGCTGGTGGGACTGGGAGTCCGGATGGATCTCGGGGAAAGCTTTGAAGGAACAGGACAGATTCATGCGGAGGTCTACGATACGACCGCCGGAGAGGATGCGAAAATTCTGCTTTGTCAAGCAGATATCGATGCGGCAGGGCTTTTGGACGGCCAGTACATGGGACTGATCTTTGATGAGTCGCAGACCGGGACAAAGGGACATACTTATGAGATAAAACTCCATTTTTCAGAGGAGCTTCTGGACAGCGGGCTCTCGGTGATCGTGACACCCGAGGGATACTATCCGGAGAATAAGCTTTATATCAACGGTGAAGAGAGCAGCAGGCGCCTCAGCATGAATGCTCATACCTATTTCAACCTGTTCCTAAAGAAGTATTTCTTTGCGATGTTTCTCTTTGCAGAGCTATTTTGCGCTGTATTTTATTATCTGGTATTTATACGAAAGACGAGAATCGAGAGGATATTCCTGTTTACGATTCTTTCTCTGGGCGTGCTCTACAACTTCCTGATCACGCCTTATATGACGCCGGATGAATCCTATCATATCGATATGACTTATCGGCAGTCGAATACCCTTCTGGGCATCGAGTCGGCTGGCGAGAATAAGTGCTACAAGCGCGCAGATGATGCGAAGCTTACATTTACCTCCGAGCCGAGTCTGGAAAATTATAAAAATATCTATGACGGACTGTTTCAGATGGTCAAGGATGATCGCCTGGTGGAGACTCAGGCCACTTCGGTGACGGATGCCCCGATGATTGTCTATCTTCCGGCGATTCTTGGTATGACCCTGGCGAGACTTTTACATCTGGGGACGGTACCGATGCTGCTTTTTGCGAGATGGTGCAGTCTGTTAGCCTTTGCGCTGATGACCTATTTTGGTATGAAGAGACTGCCTTTTGGCAAGATTACGCTATTTCTGCTTTCAATTCTGCCGATGAATCTGCAGCAATGTACCTCATTTTCCTATGATGCGGTGATAAATGGAGTGATCTTCCTCTATATCTGCTATTGCATTTCACTGGCTTACCGGGAGGAACCCGTAAGACCTGGTGAGATCCTGACGATGGGAATCTTAAGTATCATCCTGATCTATGGAAAGAGCGGCGTCTATCTGCCTCTGATCCTCTTTGTCTTTCTGATTCCGGCAAAGCGCTTTGGCGGCAGGAGAAAACGGATGATCGGCATCCTTTGTCTCTGCCTGTTGCCGGTACTTGGCTTCCTGAGTAAAAATGCAGTGGCGGTAAATTCGATTGCGACGACGACAGAGGCCACAGCGACGGTGGGATCCTCCACCACAGCGGCCTATACGTTGAGCTATTTTCTGTCAAGCCCGATCGAGCTTGTCCGGATTATGGCCAATACGCTAGCGGATAAGACATCCTTTTATCTGATGTCCCTGGTTGGACAGAAGATGGGCTGGGTGGAGATCGAGATCTCCGAGGTCATTCCGATGCTGTTCTGGCTGCTTTTGGGGCTTTCGGCCCTTCGCAAGGAAAACGAGCCTCAGTACGTCCGAACCGGACAAAAATGGTGGATCGCCCTTGTATGCATGGCCTGCGCCGGGGTGATTCTGGGAGGCATGCTTCTGACCTGGACGCCCAGGGATCATATCTCCATCGAGGGCGTGCAGGGACGCTACTTTATCCCCTTTATGCCTGCCCTGCTTCTTTTGCTTCGAAACGGCAGGCTGACCTTTAAAAACTCTGTGGAGCGAGGTCTGATCTATGCGGGTCTCATAGGCCAGCTTTTGACCATTATCTACCTGATTAAGGCTGTTTTGATCCTGTAAAACAGTATAACTCGGAGAAATTTATGAATAAAAAACGAGTAGCAATCAATATGACGGCACAGCTTTTGGCCTTCGGAGTCAATATGCTCCTAGGCTTTGTGCTGGTGCCGGTGATCGAGGCGATGATTCCGAATGCCTACGGTTTCACGGACATCGCCAATAAATTCGTATCAGCGGCACAGATCGTGGTCTCTGCCCTGAATACCATGGCCAGCCGCTTTATCACGATCCGGATTCACAGGAAGGAGGATCAGGAGGCAGAGGAGTATTTTTCCTCTGTATTCTTTGCCAATGTACTTCTGGCAGCGGTATTCCTCTTCCCGGCTCTCTTTGTTGTAATTTATATTGGAAGAATTTTCCAGATACCGGAGACGGCCAGCGTGACAGATATTCAGATGCTGTTCTTCTTTATCTTCCTGAATTTTCTGATCAGCATTATTACCAGTGTCTTCAGTGTAGCTTCCTACAGCAAGGATCGGCTGGAGCTCAGCTCCATCTCCACGATCTTAGGGGAGCTGACCCGTCTGGCAGTTCTCTCCGTCTGCTACCTTTGCTTCCGCCCTTATCTGTTCTATGTGGGCTGCGCTTCAGTCTGCTCGACGGTGATTCAGGCGATCGCAAACCTGACCTTTACGAGAAAGCTTCTGCCCAATATGCGGATCCGGCTTCGTGATTTCCGCTGGAATAAGATCTGGGAGCTGGTGTCCCTAGGAGCCTGGAATTCGGTAACGAGACTGGGTCAGCTTCTTTTGGACGGCCTGAATACCTCCATCGCAAATATTATGGTCAGCTCTGCAGCGATGACGACCATCTCGATTTCGACTCAGATTCCGGAGGTAATCTCGAATCTGATGGGAACCATCGCAGGTGTTTTTAATCCCCAGATGACCATTGCCTATGCAAAAGAGGATAAAAAACAGCTGCTGGAAATCATTTCCAGTGCCGACCGCATTATGATCTTTATCATCAGCATCCCGATCGCTTTTCTGACGGTATTTGGCCGCAGCTTTTTCGAGCTCTGGGTGGGAAAAACCCAGAATGCCCAGGAGCTTTATATTCTGGCCATGCTGAATGTGGGTACTCTTTTTGTCAGTGCGAGCATCCAGGTTTTGTATCATGTATTCCTGATTACGAAGCGTGTACGACTCAATTCCCTGGTGATCGTGGGAAGCGGAGCCCTGACGGTAGCGACCGTCTTTGTACTGCTTGAGACGACCAACCTGGGGATGTATGCCATCGTCGGTGTCAGCATGGTATATGGCATCCTTCGAAATCTGATTTTTACGCCGCTGTATGCAGCGCGGTGTCTGAAGGTCAAATGGTATACCTTCTATGGTGATATTTTTATGGGGCTTATTTCCATCGGGCTGATTTGTCTGGTGGCACTGCCGTTCGAACTGTTTCTTCATATCGATGGCTGGATCAAGCTCTTTGCAGCAGGCATCGCTGCGGGAATTCTGGCACTTTTCGTTAATTTCTTTGTAGTTTTACGCTCATCCGAGCGGGCAATGGTGACGAACCTGCTTCGCAGCAAGCTGGCAAAAAAATGCTGACAACAAACAGGGGAGACTTCTTAGGGGGATTTGTATGATCAGTTTTATCGTACCGGTATATAAAAGCGAAAATACTCTGAGTCGCTGCATTGAAAGCCTTCGAAACCAGACAGTGGAAGATCTGGAAATCCTTTTGGTGGACGATGGCTCACCGGATGGCTCTGGCAGGCTTTGCGATGAATGGGCTGCGAGGGATAGAAGGATTCGCGTGCTGCATAAGGAAAATGGCGGAGTCTCATCAGCGCGAAACGCTGGAATTCAGGCTGCAAAGGGAGACTATCTTATCTTTACTGACAGCGATGATTATGTGGAGCTGGATTTGGCAGAAAAGCTTCTTGCGGAAATGGACGACGGAGATTTGGCAATCTGCGGGTTCCATCATCATTACCAGGGAAGGGATGTCCTCCGGGTTCCGGAGGTACCTGGACAAAACGGAGAAGAAAATTTTCTGGCTCTCTACGGACAGGGCTTTTTAAATATGCCCTGGAATAAGCTCTACAAACGGGAGCTGGCAGGAGAGTTTGATGAGTCCTTCAGTCTCGGGGAGGATCTGCTTTTTAATCTGGATTATCTTCGAAAAACAGATAGAATCGCCCTCGTAAAGGCGCCGCTTTGCCATTATATGCAGGATGAGACAGGAGAAAGTCTTTCCTCGAAAAAGCGGAAGGACAGACTGACTCTGGCCAAGTATATCTGGAAGGAAACGAATGAATTCTACCGGGAGCTGGCCGGTCATGCGGACGAGAGCGGGGTCATCAATGCCCGACTGATTCAGGATGTGCTGGATGATGTGGAGGGGCTTCCCTTTGACGAAGAAAGGACGAAGAGAGAAAAGCTGGAAGTGATCGACGCCTATTGCCGGGATACGGAGCTTAATCAGGCAGGTGCCGATGTAGCGCTGAAGGCTCTCGATTACCAGGTGATACATTTTTGTATGCGCCGCGGCTGGAAACGACTGACCTATGAGCTCTGCGAGCTGCGCGCCATGCTGGTGCGGGCAAAACGGGCATCCGCAGAAGAAAAGGAAACAGAAGATGCATGATTTGATATCAGTAATTATTCCTGTTTATAAGGTGGAAGCATATCTGCGCCGCTGCGTAGATTCGGTGCTGAATCAGACCTATACGAATACAGAGATTATTCTGGTGGATGATGGTTCGCCGGATCGCTGTCCGTCGATCTGCGACGAGTACGCGAGACAGGATGTGCGGGTGCGGGTCATTCATCAGAAAAATGCAGGACTCTCCGGAGCGAGAAATGCCGGAATCGATATTGCAAAGGGGCAGTGGCTGGCCTTCGTGGATTCGGATGATTATCTGGCGGCAGATTTTCTGGAAGGGCTCTATCAGGCCTGCATCGAGACAGGAAGTGATCTCAGCGTATGTCGCTGGCTTTCTGTCCGGGGAGAGGCGGTCACCGAGCAGGGAAGTAAAGCGGTAGAGACCTGCAGCGGCCGGGAAATGCTTGGAAAAATCTATGAATCGGATGGCGCGAGATTCGTAGTAGCCTGGAATAAGCTCTATCGAAGAGAGCTGTTTCGGGAAATACGCTATCCCCTCGGACGTATTCATGAGGATGAGGCCACCACCTATCGGATCTATGACCTGGTCGGAAAGGCGGCCATCGTAGATCGCACCTCCTACGGCTATTTTGTCAATCCGGAGAGCATTACCAGATGTTTTAGCCCAAAGCGTCTGGACTGGATCCGTGCCATCGAGGAGCGGATCGATTTCTTTGAAGAGAAGGGATACCGGGAGCTGATGGAGCCGGGGCTTATAGAACTGGCGGATGGCTGCATCAATATCTATTTCGAGATGCAGGATCAAAGGGCAGAGACAGCAGAGGAAAAGAAGTGGATTCGCGACATCGTAAGGCACGGTCTTCGAAGAGTTCGCCCCTACGGTGCATTTCCCCTTCAGACCAGGATTGGGTATCGGCTGTTTTTAGTTTGTCCGAAACTTTATCGAAAATTATTGAATCAGGTGAAGAGTGAGAGTGGAGAATAGTAAGAAATTAAGTATCATTGTGCCGGTTTACAACGTAGAGCTCTATCTTAGGCGCTGCGTGAACAGTATTTTAAATCAGACAGTGGCGGATCCGGAGATCATTCTCGTGGACGATGGTTCGACGGACAGCTCCGGAGCTATCTGCGATGCCTATGCAAAGGAGCATGCAAACATCCGGGTGCATCATAAACAAAATGGTGGACTGACTTCGGCCTGGAAGGCAGGGCTGGAGCTAGCGACCGGTCAGTATGTGGGCTTCGTGGATAGCGACGACTGGATCGACCCGGATATGTATGAGCGGATGCTGACGCTGGCTGAGAGGGAAGACGCAGATGTGACAGTCTGCGGTCTGGTTTTTGATTTTGAGGATCCAAAGATTCCGAAAAGAAACGAGATTTCGAATTTTGGGAAAGAGGCTTATGACCGGACAGAGCTGGAGGCACTGTTTCCGACGCTTATCAACGACGGATACTTTTTCGGACGGACATTGCAGCCGGCCCGCGTGACAAAGCTGTTCCGGACAGAGCTTTTGCGGAAAAATGTGCAGTTTTGCGATGACAAGGTAGCGGTGGGGGAGGATTTGCAGATTACCTTTCCGGTGCTTTTGGATACGCGGAAGCTTTGTGTCTTGCAGAATTTTTATCCCTATCATTACTGGATCAACCAGAAATCCATCACCGGAAAATATGACAGCACCTATTTCGAGAAGGTAAAGCTTTTAAGTCAGAGACTTCAGGAGATCAGTGACGCCAAGGGAGTCTATGATTTTACCCCGCAGATTCGGAATGATTTCCTGAGTATGGCAGTCTTAGCTGTAAAGAATGAAATCTACCGAAATTACCGCGCGGGACGGCGAACGGTCATCGCCAATGTCAGACGGATCTGTGAGGATGAGATGGTACAGGAGGCTTTAAAGACCCATACCATGGATAAGCTGTCCCGTTCTATTCGGCTCTATCTGTGGCTGATGGAAAAAGGCCATTATACAGCCTGCTACTGGCTGGTGCTGGTATTTTTTAAGGTAAATTATTATCTCGGAAGAGAATATAAGAGGCAGTAAGTTTGCAGATAGGTATTGACAAAGGAAAAAAACGTGCCTATAATACAGTCAATATCAAAAAGACAAACCTATGAGGAAGAGTAGTAGCTGACAGAAGCGGAATTTCAGAGAGCTCCGGAGGGTGGAAACGGAGCAGGAAGCAGTCGGTGAATGGACTTTCGAGGGCAGCTTTGAACGAGAAAACATTGGTCAAGTAGAAGCTGACGGGACCCCACCCGTTATCCATCCGGGCACGTATGATGGTACGTGAAGCGAGTGGACATTTCACTGAGAAATGTCAATTTGGGTGGTATCGCAGAAGTATAATAGCTTTTGTCCCAGCGATGGGGCAGGAGCTTTTTTCGTATACCTAATGAGCCAGGTGTTCCGATGAAAAGCCGAACCGGAGGATGTGCTTGCACAGTATCCGGTTTGACTTTTTATCGAAACATGCGGCGAAGGAATACTTCCTCCCTCAGCCAGGCTCCGGCAAAGCCGACTGTCACATCTGCCACCAAACTATGTACTCTCGGAGTCTTTCCTGCACTCGCTTTTGCGGCCGATTTTCCGCCAGTCGCACCCGAATTTCATCAACGTACGCACCGCGTACGCCTCAGAAATTTGGGCACAACTGACAAAAAATCTTCTCGCAAAATCAAGCACAGAAAGATTCCGAGAGTACATAACTCAGCAAAGGAGAAAAATATTATGAAGAAGATGAATCTGAAAAAACTGGTAGCCTTTGGTTGTGCAGCAGCACTGACAGTCTCTGTAGTAGGATGTGGTTCAAGCACAGATACCGCAGCCGATACTGCAAAAGACAGCACCACAGAAGCAGAAGCGGATACCGCAGACAGCACAGGAGCTGAGTACAACGTAGCCATCGTAAAGCAGCTCGATCACGCATCCCTGGATGAGATTGCAAATGCAGTCGCAGCAGAGCTCGATCAGATCGCAAAGGATAATAACGTAACCATCAATTATGAGATTTATTCCGGCCAGAATGATCAGACAACCCTGAAGCAGATCGGCGATCAGGCCATCGCAGACGGTGTAGATGCCATCATCCCGATCGCAACCCTGGCAGCACAGGTCATGACCGTATGCGCGCAGGATACAAAGACTCCGGTTGTATTCGCAGCGATTTCTGATCCGGAATCCGCAGAGCTGACCGGCATCGACTATGTGACCGGAACCAGTGACGCCCTGGATACCAGTAAAATTATGGAAATGATGCTGGCGCAGAATCCGGATTTGCAGAAGGTCGGCCTTCTCTATTCTCTGTCTGAGACCAACTCCACGAAGCCGATCGCAGACGCAAAGGCATATCTCGATGAAAAGAACATCGCTTATACCGAGCAGACAGCAAATACAAATGATGAGGTTATCGCAGCAGCCTCTTCCCTGATTGCGGATCAGGTAGATGCCATCTTCACTCCGACCGACAATGTCATCATGGCAGCAGAGCTTGCTATCTATGAGGATCTGGCAAATGCAGGTATCCCGCATTATACCGGAGCAGATTCCTTCGTAAGAAACGGTGCTTTCGCAACCTGCGGCGTAAACTACACAGACCTCGGTTCTCAGACTGCAGACCTGGCTTATGCAGCTATGACAGACGGAATGGACGGCCTGGAGGATTACTACGTAACCGAGGGCGGTATCATTACCGTAAATACAGAGACCGCTGAGACCTTAGGTATCGACGATTCCATCTTTAACGACCTGGGAACCCTGGTAGAGGTTCAGACTACCGAAGAGTAATGGAGGCATTTCCGTGTTACATATTTTACAAACCGCTTTAGAGCTGGGCTTCCTGTATGCCCTGGTGCCGATGGCTCTGTATCTGAGCTTTCGGGTACTGAATATCGCAGATATGACGACAGATGGCTGCTTCGTACTGGGAACGGCTGTATCCGTTACCATGGCGGCGGCCGGACATCCGTTTCTCGCGATTCCGGCGGCCATGGCAGCAGGGGTATGTGCGGGCTATGTGACTGCATTTTTGCAGACAAGGCTTGGTGTACCCTCCATCCTGGCCGGTATCGTGACCAATATGGGACTTTATACCATCAACCTGATGGTAATGAAATGGAGCGCCAATGTTAGCCTTTTAAAGACCGCTACGATTTTTACCCTGTTTCAAGAAACCGGCATCGGCGGTGAGTGGTATGAGGCAGTGCTGGCAGGCTGCATCGTGATCCTGGCGGGCGTTCTGCTGGTACTCTTTCTCGGGACGAGGCTTGGTCTTTCGATCCGCGCTACCGGAGACAACATCGATATGGTGCGTGCCTCCTCGGTCGATCCGACCTTTACGACTACCGTAGGACTTTGCATCGCAAATGCCCTGACAGCTCTCTCGGGTGCCATGGTAGGCCAATATCAGAATACAGCCGATATCAATGGGGGCACCGGAATTGTCGTGATCGCCCTGGCCTGCCTGATCATCGGAGAAACCGTCCTGGGACGAAAAAGTGTAATAAAAGGAGCCCTGGCAGCGGTCATCGGTTCCATCATCTACCGTCTGATCTATGCTATCGTTTTGTATACAAAAATCATGCCGGTACAGGCATTGAAGCTGGTGACGGCGATCATCGTCGCCCTGGCGATTGCATTTCCGACCATCAAGGGATGGCTTGCCTTTGAAAAGCGAAAAGCAGCGCGGAAAAAGGCACATCTCGTGAAAGGAGGACGCCTGTAATGCTGGACATTCAGAATATTACCAAAACCTTCAATCCGGGAACGGTCAATGCGAAGACGGCTCTTTCCGGGCTCTCCCTCCATCTGGAAGCCGGAGATTTCGTAACCATCATTGGTTCCAACGGTGCCGGAAAGTCGACCCTCTTTGGAGCTATCGCGGGTGGCTTTTATGTAGACGAGGGCGCTGTGCTTCTCGACGGGGAGGACATCACCTTTCTGCCGGAACATAAGCGCAGCCGCTTCATCGGCCGTCTCTTTCAGGATCCCTTAAAGGGAACGGCTCCGGGTATGACCATCGAGGAAAATCTCGCGCTGGCTTACCTTCGGACAGCAAATGGGACTTCCGCCTTTTCCCGGATCTCGAAGAAGGATAAAGAGCTCTTTCGGGAGCGCCTCTCTCTTTTAAATATGGGACTGGAGGATCGGATGAAGCAGCCGGTAGGACTTCTCTCCGGCGGTCAGCGTCAGGCATTGACACTTCTGATGTCCACGCTGGTGACCCCGAAGCTTCTTCTTCTGGACGAGCATACTGCAGCTCTAGACCCGGGAACGGCAGAAAAGGTGCTGGAGCTCACGAAGAGCATCGTAGAGAAAGAGCGGATCACCTGCATGATGATCACGCACAACATGCGCCAGGCGCTTGAGCTTGGAAACCGAACCCTGATGATGGCCGACGGCAAGATCGTACTGGATGTAGGCGGGGAAGAGCGAAAGCACATGACCGTGGAAGATCTGCTGACCCGCTTCAAGGCTGGAGCCGGGCATGAGCTCGACAATGACCGGATCCTGCTTTCGGATGCAGGGCAGTAAAATATGGAAAGAAGCCGTCCGCAGGCCGGAGAATCCTGTGTGGCAGGCTTCTTTCTTAATTCATAGTGGAAGAATGCTTGTGATAGGAAGAAAACTATGCTATCATGCCTTTATATGAAAAAACTATTATGAGGTGGAGCATGCATTCTTTGGTAAAAAAATTCCCAATCCATAATTCGGGGGAGACTGTCCGAAAACTAGGATAATCCGATCGCTTTAAAATGAAGGGTTGATATGCTCTTGCGAGCGTTCAATATAAATGATCATCGCACATTGAAAACTGAATAAAGTACACAGAAAACATGCATTCATGCTCCGAATATAGTATAATAGAGCCAGAGAAAAAAACATTCTGAGGTGAGCCAAGATGCCATATGTTTCTGGTTTTGATCGTGACCAGCTGATGTGCTGTTCATGGGATACATTTGTAGATAAGGAGAGTATTGCAAGGATTATCGATGCATTTGTAAAACATCTTGATCTGGGAAAATACGGAGTAAAGCCTGTGGCAGTAGAAGGCCGTCCGTCTTACGATCCCAAAAGTCTTTATAAAATCTACATCTATGGAAGCAGAAAGGGTATCCGCTCTTCGAGAAAACTGGCTGAAAGCTGTAAAGTAAATCTCGAAGTGAAATGGCTGATCGGTGGTGTAGAACCGGATTTTCGTACCATAGCGGACTTCAGAAAAAATAACACAGACACCCTAAAGGAAATCTTTCATGAATTCAATCGTAAGATTTCCAGCGCGGTAGAATGGGGATTTTCTTCCGTAGACGGAACAAAAATTCCGGCAAATAATTCAAAGGATAACAACTTCACCAAAAACAAACTAGATGACAGGATCAACTGGCTGAATGGTCATACGGATGAATATTTGCGAATTCTGAATGAAATGGATCAGCAGGAGGATGCTGATGAGATTCCGGGAGAATTGACGAGAGAGATTCTTGAAACGAAGCTCAAAGAAGCCCAGGAAAGACTTGCCCGATATGAAGGCTATCAGAAACTGATGGAAGAAACCGGGGTTTCTCAGCTCTCTATCACAGATGCAGACGCAAAGCTTATGAAGAACAAAAACGGTTTCGCTGTGGCGTATAATCCACAGACAGCCGTCGATTCAGAAACGCATTTGATCCGCGATTTCCAGATGACCAATCAAGTAACGGATCACGGATTGCTGGCAAGTACTATGCAGGAGATAAAGGATTCTGAACCGGGAAAGATTGTAGAAGTAGTAGCGGATAAGGGCTATGTGGCTACAGAAGATATGGCTGCCTGCCTTGAACGGGGAATTATTCCTCATGTTATTACGGATGATGGAAAAGATGGTTACGAGATAGAAATAGCTTATGAAGAGGCCGAAGCAGATGTGACCAGCACAGCACCGGAAGAACTGAAGAAAGCTCTTCACGCAGGAAAGATTCCAGAAGTCTATTCGACAGTGATACAGGATATAAAGGTAGAAGCTGTTCGTCGCAAAGTGATGGATGAGAAACCAGCACAAAGCAGCATATATGGAAGCCAAGAGGAGATGTTGGCCAAGGCAAAGGAAGGATATTTTGTCAGAGACCCGGAGCGAAATCTGGTATACTGTCCAAACGGAGAAATTCTGAGACAGAAAAGCATAAAGAAAAACGGAAACATCCGGTATGTTAATAAAAATGCTTGCAGGCATTGTGCAAACCGCAATAAGTGTTACAAGGGAAAAAACGAATGGAAAGAGATAGACTTCAGCAAGGATCAGCTGAAAAAGCCCTGTAGGGATTGGCTAAACGCAGAAGGAAAGATACCGGAGGAAAGCAGAACAGGCGGGAAATGGCATTACGAAGAAAGAAAAGTCGTAAAGTTTTTTCTGAAACCGGACAAAAAGAAGATGAGCCAGAGGATGTGCCTATCGGAGCATCCGTTCGGAACGATAAAACGAGCTATGGGAGCCACTTACTTCCTAATGAGAGGAATGAGGAAAGTGGCCGGGGAGTTTGCGCTCTTCTGTCTGGGGTATAACCTGGAACGAGCGAAAAATCTTCTCGGATTTCAAAAAATGATGGAATTGATGGAACAGGTGTAGACCTCTTCCCCCGGTATGTGTATTTTATTCAGTTTTCAATGACACAGATGAAAGAAAAAAGCGGAATTTATGCCTGAAACTCAAGGTTTTCGGACGGCCTGGAGGGGGGGAAGCGCAAAGACATATCCCCTTTTCGCTCCTCTACTCAAACCTAGTGGCAAATCACATAGATGAACATCATGAGCATGATACAAAACGTTCCAAAATTGATCACATCTCTTAATTCAAACTTCTCCATCCATATCACCTACTTTCATATGTTCAAATTATCTTGCATTTTTAGTTTCCTATGATATAATAAGCATAGAGAAAACAACCGTCCACAAAGTGGTTGGCCTCGTGATAAGTTGCAAAAGCCACCCATCGCTCTGCCAAAGTA
>CAVHYN010000012.1:0-39749 GCA_963640245.1 Bulleidia sp. | reverse complement strand
TCGCCGAGTGCGCATCCTCGCGGAGCGTTTTTTTTTGTTCATAGGATGCTCTTTCCTGTGAATCAAAAAAAGCCACGGAGTGCATCTTGTTCTATGCCCTTCCATAGCTCTTGACGCAAATTATCTTAATCCCCTCTTTTTGCTTTGTCAAGGAATTTCCTAAATAGCTTCTTAATTTTCTTAAATTTGCCTAAAGAATTGGTGAAAAATGTGTTGTTTTTCCACAAATTGTCTCTCCTACGAAAGCAGTTGCTTTTCCCAGAAAAATGAGTTATGATTCAAAAGAATCCGAAGAGACAACTTTCTGTTCTCTTCATCATTATATGACAACAGGAGGAATCAGCATGCTAATCAAACAGATTATGGAAGTCTTTGACGTTCTGGACAGCAGTACGGTGGACGGCGAGGCTGTAAAGGCTTATCTTCAGTCCGTCAATCCCGAAGCTAACGTGGAAGTTTATCCGCTGGAGGGACCGAAGGGAAGTACCGATATGGTTAAGGTACGCATTCCGGGTACCAACGGAAAAGCGAAGGGCGGAAGCGCTCCCACCATCGGACTTCTCGGCCGCCTCGGCGGCATCGGTGCGCGCCCGGAGATGATCGGTTTCGTATCCGACGGTGACGGCGCCCTCTGCGCTCTGGCTGTAGCTGCCAAGCTTTTGGATATGCAGACCAAGGGAGATTATCTGGAGGGAGACATCTTCATTTCCACTCAGATCTGCCCACACGCTCCGACTGCACCGCATAAGCCGGTTCCTTTCATGGGCTCTCCGGTAGAGATGTCCCAGGTAAATAAAGAAGAGGTCAGCCCTGAACTCGACGCTATCCTGACCGTAGATACCACCAAGGGCAACCGTGTCATCAACACCCGTGGCTTTGCTATCTCCAATACCGTAAAAGAGGGCTGGATCCTGCGTGTTTCCGAGGATCTGCTGGAGATCATGCAGCGTACCACCGGTCAGCTGCCCTATGTATTCCCCTTGAGCATGCAGGATATCACGCCTTACGGCAATGATGTCTATCATCTGAATAGCATCCTGCAGCCCTGCACCGCTACGAAGGCACCGGTTGTAGGCGTAGCTATCACCACCGAAACCATGGTGCCCGGCTGTGCGACAGGCTCCAGCCATTTCGCAGACGTCGAGGAAGCAGCCCGCTACATGATGGAGGTTGCAAAGTCCTTCGGCCGCGGAGAGGTAAGCTTCTACGATGAGCCGGAATATGATCGTCTCGTAAAGCTCTACGGAAAGATGAATCAGCTTCAGACACTTGGAAACGAATAATTTTGCACGCAAGGAGGCGGCCGCATACTTTGCGGCTGCCTTTTGTCTGTATAACCAGAATTTTACAGAAAGGGTTGTTAAAATGAAAATCGGAGCAATTACCATTGGCCAGGCTCCCCGAGTGGATGTGACCTGCGATATTATGGATATCTTCGGCGGTAAGATCGAGCTTTTGCAGCGTGGCGGCCTCGACGGCCTCACACGGGAGGAAATCGAGAAGTTTAAGCCCGAGGGCGATGACTATGTACTGGTCTCCCGCCTGACAGACGGTTCCTCCGTCACCTTCGCCGAAAAATATATTCTCGGCAATCTTCAGAAGGGCATCGATGATCTGGAGGCCGCAGGCGTAAAGCTGATCATGGTCTTCTGTACCGGCAGCTTTCCGGAGAGCCTCACCGCCCATGTACCCATGGTCTTCCCCTGCGACATTCTGCATAAGGTCGTGCCGCTTCTGACACGTACCTCCCATATCGCAGCCGTGACTCCCTCTCCGCTTCAGTTAGAGCAGAATAACCAGAAATGGAGCGGTTATGTGAAGGAGTGCACCAGCGTGGCAGCTTCCCCCTACGGCGACTGGCCGACCCTTGAGAAGGCAGCCGAGGAAATCAGACACATGGATGACGTAGACTTGGTCGTTCTCGACTGCATCGGCTTTACCCAGAAAATGAAGAAAATGTTTGCCGAGAAGACCGGCAAGACCGTCGTTCTGCCCCGTACCTTACTTGCCCGGGTTATCTCGGAAGTGACCGATATTTAAAAATCATAAAGGAGTTTTTAAAATGGAACTGAAAGAAATCGCAAAGAATGTCATGACATCCTGCCTGGCTGTAAAGCCGACCGAGGACGTATTGATCGTTACCGACGACAGCCGTCTCACCATCGGCACTGCCCTCTATGAGGGCGCAAAGGAACTGGGCTGTGAGGCTCTGCTTCTGGTTATGAAGGAGCGCGAGCTCTCCGGCGAGGAGCCGCCCCGCACCGTCGCTGCAGCCATGAAGACGGCTGATGTAGTCATCTGCCCTACCGCCAAGTCCCTGACCCATACCAACGCGAAGATCGAAGCGCAGAAGACCGGCACCCGCGTAGCCACCATGCCCGGTATCACTGAGGAGATGTTCAGCAAGGGCGCCATGACCGCCGACTACGACGAGGTACTGAAGCTCACGGGCAAGGTAACCGAGCTTCTGACCAAGGCAAAGAAGGCTGTCATCGAGAAGGATGGCTGCACCCTGACCTTGAATCTTCAGGGACGGGATGGCGTACCGAGCCCCGGCGTATACCGCGAGGCAGGCCAGTGCGGCAACCTGCCCTCCGGCGAGGCTTACATCGCTCCCCTGGAGGATGGCGTCAACGGTGAAATGATCGTGGACGGTTCGATGGTCGGCATCGGCAAGCTGGATGCTCCTCTGAAGTTCGTCATCCGGGACGGCAAGCTTCAGTCCATCACCGGTGAAAAAAGCGAGATGCTCGACATCCTGCTGGCCAACGATCGAAACCGCACCGTAGCTGAGCTTGGCATCGGCACCAATGAGGCCGCTATCCTGAATGGTATCATTCTCGAGGATGAAAAGGTCTATGGCACAGTTCATGTGGCCTTCGGCACGAATACCTCCTTTGGCGGCACGAATAAAGCAGACTGCCATATGGACGGCATCATTCTGAAACCGACTCTCTATCTGGATGATACCCTGGTAATCAAGGACGGAGAATTCCAAATTTAAAACTTACAGGAGCCGCTAAGGCTCCTGCATGACAGAGGTGAATCGTATGGAGAAAAAAGCATTTCAGGTCGGCCTGATTCGCGTGCTGACCTCAGACGATCAGAATTTTACAGACATGCACGGACGCGTGATTATGGAGCATTTCCCCGGCATCGAGGTAGAGAGCCGCTGCATCCCAGACCAGTGGGAGGGCATTCACAGCCATGAGCTTGAAGCTATCGCGGTTCCAAAGATCGTGGAGCTGGCAAAGAGCTTCCAGGATAAGGATATGATTATCGTCAGCTGCGCGGACGATCCCGGTGTGGCGGAGATTCGAAAGGCTCTGCCAGGCTTACCCGTCACCGGCGGCGGTGAGACCACTGCTGCCCTGGCCAGCAAGTACGGTGATAAGGTCGGCATCTTAGGTATCACCGATTATGCACCCAAGGCCTATCTCCGTATGCTAAAAGACAAGCTTGTGGCTGTAGAAAAGCCGGAGGGCGTCAATAGCACGCTCGATCTGATGACCGACGAGGGCAAGAAAAACTGCGTGGCCTGCGCCCAGAAAATCAAGGACATGGGAGCGGAGGTCATCGCCCTTGGCTGCACCGGTCTCACCACCATCGGTGTGGCAAAAATGCTGGAAAAGGAAGTAGGGATTCCGGTAATCGATCCGGTTTTGGCTGAAGGACTTTTTGCATTCTTTGAATCTGTCCGCAGATAAAACTATTTTATTTTTGCTTACAGAAAGGAAACGTTTATGATCTATCTGACAAAAGAACTTTGTGAGCAGGCTCTGATGGGCGGCCTGCTTCTTGGAGGCGGCGGTGGCGGCACACTGACCGCCGGACGCGAGGCTCTGGAAGAGACCTTCAAGCATACGGACAAGCTGACCATGCTGGATGTCAGCGAGCTGAAGCCCGACGATGTAGTAGTCAATGTATCCACTCTTGGTGCGCCCTCCGCAAAGGATGTACACCTGACCGCAGAGCACTGGATGACAGCTCTGAAGAATTTTGAGCTGAATTACGGCAAGAAAATCGCAGGCTTCACCTCCTGTGAGAACGGTGCCATCTCAACTGCCAACGGCTGGGTCATCTCCGCTCTCACCGGTATTCCGCTGGTAGACGCCCCAAGCAATGGCCGTGCGCATCCTACCGGAACCATGGGAAGCATCGGACTGAACCTGCTGCCGGATTACCAGACCACCCAGTCCTCCTGTGGTGGTACGGGAGAACGCTACGTCGAAACCGTAGCAAAGGGAGCCCTGAGCTCCACCTCTCATGTCATCCGCCAGAGTGCTGTCGCAGACGGCGGTATGGTTGGCGTGCTGCGAAACCCGGTGACTGCGGAATATCTGGCTAAAAATGCGGCAGTCGGTGCTATTTCCCAGGCACTGGATATCGGAAAGGCCTTTCGCGCTTGTAAGAACGGTGCGGAATTCGTCGACTTCCTTACAAAAAACTATGACGCAAAGATCCTGGCCAAGGGAAAAATCGCCAATTATGAGCTGAAAATGGACGGTGGCTATGATATCGGCCATCTGGATGTAACCGGTGAGGACGGCACTGCTACCTTTACCTTCTGGAATGAATATATGCTGGTAGAGCAGGATGGCAAGCGCGTAGCTACCTTCCCGGACCTCATCTGCACACTCGATGCTGCCACTGGAGAGGCTATCTCCACTGCAGAGGCGCAGAACGGCATGGAGGCTTATGCCATCGTGATTCCAAAGGAAAAGCTGATCTTAGGCGCCGGTATGCACCAGAAAGAGCTGTTCCGGGAAGTGGAGGAGCTGCTGCATAAGGATATGACCGAGTGTAACGACGGACTGTTTGTATAGGGATGGCAAATGGCAACAAAAAAGGAATTCTGAGTTCTCTCAGAATTCCTTTTTTTAAGAGCGATAGACGGGGCTCGAACCCGCGGTCTCGACCTTGGCAAGGTCGCGCGTTACCAACTACGCCACTATCGCATCTGCATTCGCTTCTTACTGAAGCGGCAACAAAATGTATTTTACTGGATGTTATCCGTTTTGTCAACCCATTTTTGTAATTTTTTTATTTTCCGCTGCTTCCTACTGCGCCCGCCGCTCCCGCATCGAGAATACACAGCCGCAGTAGTCCTGGCGGTAGAGCCCATATTCCTTCGAAAGCTCCGTGGAGCGCTTATAGCCATTCCGTTTCTTGAAATCACTGTATAGATAAGCCACGCCGTAATCCTTAGCCAATTCTCCTCCGATTTCATTGAGCTTCTCTGCATTTTTTAAGGGACTGATGGAGAGGGTCGTGGTAAAATAGTCGTATTTTCCTGCTCTGGCCATCTCGGCGGCCTCTGTCAGGCGCAGACGATAGCATTTGAAGCAGCGTTCGCCGCCCTCCGGAATCTTTTCCAGTCCCTTCGCCATCTCATAGAAGCGTTCCGACTCGTAAGGACCTTCCAGGAAGGAAATCGGATGCTTTGCAGGCAGCTCGCTTATGAGTCGCTTCTGCTCTTCCACGCGCTTTCCAAATTCCTCTGGCGGATAGATATTCGGGTTGTAATAGAAAACCGTGATTTCAAAATAATCCGAGAGGTATTCCAGCACGTAACTGCTGCAGGGGGCGCAGCAGCTATGAAGCAGAAGGCGCGGAATGCGGTTCTCGGCCTGAATCCCGCTAATTACTTTATCCAATTCTTTTTGATAGTTTATCTTATTCATCGCTCTCACTTCTTTCTGCTCTATTTCACGCCCAGGTATTCCTCCAGGCAAATCCCCTGCTCCATGATCTCCTTTGCTGCCTTTTTGCATCATAGGAACAATTATATTTTCATACCTTCTCAAGCAGCACCTCGATGACGCCGCCGCAGACCATCCCTTCCTCCTCGGCCTGGCATGCGGTCATGCTGACGCGGATCACATCCTGCCGCTTCGTCTCATCATGCATAAGCCAGCGGGCTTTTTCTTTGACGCCCGCTTCTACGCAGCCGCCACCGATGGTACCGGATACGGTGCCATCCTCGAGAACCAGCATTTTCGTGCCGATGCTGCGGGGTGCCGAGCCATGGCGATCTACAATCGTACAAAGCACCTTTGCACGGGGATCGTTCTCATCCAGCAAAAATGCAAGCTGTTCCTCCGAGAAACCACAGGTCTTCTTCTCCGCATTCTTGATGGAAATGATTTCTCCGAGAATCGATACCGCGATCTCCTCCGGCGTCTCCGCATGAATGGTGAGGCCGATGGGTGCATGAAGCGCTTCCACCTGTTCTAAGGGAACTCCCTGCTCGAGCAAATTCTTCTTTACCAGGGCGGAGCGGCCTTTGCTTCCCATCATACCGACATAGGCATAGGTTTTCTTTACAATTTTTTCCAGGCAAACCAGGTCGTAGCGGTGACCGCGGCTCATGACCACAAAATAAGTATCCTCATCGCCCTCCACAGCGTCAAGCCCCTGTTCAAAGCTGTCACAGATGACACGCTTTGCGCCTGCCCGTCTGGCAGCATCCGCGAAGGATGGACGGTCTTCCAGAACTGTCGTGTCAAAGCCCAGCATCAATGCCATCCGAAGCAATGCCACGCCCACATGACCTGCCCCGCAGATGACCAGCTTCTTCTCATCACCCAGACAGTCGCAAAAAACCATTTCACCTGCCAGATCCTGCTGACCGCTCGTGGTAAGTTTCCCTGCTGCTTCCCTGTGTTCAGAGAAAAAGCCATTTTCGGTGCGCTGCCAGAGAAGGTCGCCTTCGGTGAAGAAGGCTTTTTCACCGGCATGGGAACCCTTGAGAACGGTCAGTACACGTTTTTCTTTTCGATTCTTATTTTCCTGTAATATGTCGTATAAACTATTCATCATTCTATTACTTTTATCCACATCCGCTTCTATTTATCCGTGCGGATATCCACATCCTGAAGCTCCTTTTCCTCACATTCCACCAATCGCACCATTTCCGGATACTTTTTGATGATCTGACGGCCGCCTACGTCACCGGTAAGCTCCAGAAGCTCACAAAAATAGCGGCTATCCCAGAGAACCGGGTTGCCTCTCCGTCCTTCGTGGGAAGCGCAGACGATTGCTCCCGGATGAGCTAATCCCTCCTCCAGCATCCGCTCGATGGTTTCCGCCTTCAGATAAGGCTGATCACAGACCAGAAAAAGCACGCCAAGGAGTCCCGGGCTCTGCTCTAAAACTGCCTTTAACCCTAGCTGCAAGGAATAACTGATACCTAGCTTTGGTGCGTCGTTCCTTATGCTGCATATAGCGCGCTCTTTTGCAGCGTCCTCGATCTCCTCAAAACGGGTCACGACGACACGCGTACAGTCCGAAAACCGGCTCAGCTTGTCGAGTGTCACCTCGTACAGTGGCTTCTCCTGCACCTGCTCCTCCAATAATTTATTGCCCCCGTAGCGACTGGACAGGCCTGCTGCCAGCACCACGATGCCGTACTGTTTCTGCACAAGCGTACGAATCGCTTCCACGCAGCCAAGGCCGATCTTATGGGATTTATCGGAAATAAGAGAAACCAGGCTTTCATCCTTTCTCGGATCTACATCACCGATTTTCATACCTGCCTTTACCGGCACACCCGCCTGCAGCATCCCCCGGATGATGCCGTCAATCTGCGCATAAACCGGCTGTCCGCCCGTATAGGCCAGAATACTGCCCTTCTCCACGATATCACCGATGCCTGCCACCGGCTCCATCACTCCGTCTGCCGAGGCCTTGATCAGCCGCTCGATCGCATAGCCGCCCACCATACCCGGCACACCTGTATTCGGGATAGCGCTGCCTATGTACAGGGGATGGCCCAGGGAATCACCGCGCATAGTCTCGATGACGGCATGGCAGTCCTCTCCTGCCGTGAAGCCGGGTCCCAGAGCCAGCACCAGAGGTGCATCCGTGATGGCTGTTCCGATATTCTTTTTTGCCATGATGGCGTCGATGACCACTTCGGGCTTCCAGACCTTCCGGACAAGAGCCTCCGGATCCACAAGGACTCCGATCCGCCCCTGTTCGGACAATGCAATAGCCTCCTCCTCTGTCGTTGCCAGCACACCGATCACGCCTTCTACCTCTGCCTGCCCCTCATAGACCGCGCGGGAATAAGCCACCTGACGGCGAACCGTCAGCGGCACGGCTATCTCTGTCATGATAATCTGGTGACCCGCCTGAAAAAGCTCCCAGGCTACACCGGTAGCCAGATCTCCGGCACCTTTGATCAGTATCTTCACGTTCGTTCTCCTGTTCCGTGGGACTTCCATGGCGGCATCAAGTGTGAGGCTGTAAGAATCACATTCGTGCCAGGCTCATTTTCCAGTCTTCGTATTTCCTGCGCTGCTTCCAGTGCCGCGTCCTCCCTTTCCTGTGTATCCGCCTTGTTAAACAAAACTGCATAACGCATCCCGGGCTTCACTCCTTTTCGACCGCCCTTAGAGCTTACTGCAAGCTTCGCCAGATCCACAGCAGTCAGTGTGTCTGTCTCCGGCTTTCCTAGGATGGCGCAAACCTGCTCCACACGACAGCATACGTCCCGAATCGTCTGCCCCACAGCGTCCAGTCCATATACACAGAGCACCACATCTGTCTCCGGCAGCAAGACCGGTTCGCCGTTTTTCGGAGCTTTCACAGGCTTCTCTTTTGCCCCGTCAGCCTCCAGAAACAGCCTCACGCCGTCCGCCAGAAGCTCCCGGTAGAAGCTGTCCGGCAAGGCTTTACATTTCCAGTCGGAAACAGGCTCTCCCATCCAGAGAGTGCCTGTTTTTTTAAGGATTTTCCTGGCCACGTCTATGTCCGGGTGTTCCAGGAAGGATTCATTTCTTTCGTATTGGATATGGGTGGTGGTGCCTGCAGCGGCTTGAATTTCCAGTTTTTTACATTCCGTCTGCAATCGGCGAAGACAGGTAGTTTTTCCGCCCGCACCGACGATGGATATGACTTTTGCAAGGTCGCCCAGAGCTTTCAGCAGCGACTCGCACTCCATCCATTTTCCATTTTCATATTGCTTTAGCATATTTCCTATAAAATCCCCAGGGCAATCTTCTCGCTGGTGATCGGCAGATTCCGATGCCACATGCCGGTAGCATTGTAAATGGCATGTGCCAGAGCCGGTGCCGGGGTATTGATGACGATCTCGCCGATGGATTTTGCTCCAAAGGGGCCGGTCGGCTCGAAGCTCTCCTTAAATTCTACGCGAATATGTCCCATATCGAGTCTCGTGGGAACCTTGTATTGCATGAAGGAATTGTTGATCATCTGTCCCTTCGGCGTATATTGGATATTTTCATAAAGGGTCATGCCGATGCCCTGACCTAAGCCTCCTTCGACCTGAACCGTCGCCAGGTTCGGATTTACGACCGTACCGCAGTCTACGACTGCCGCATAGTCGAGAATTTCTACATGGCCGGTCTCCTTGTCAAGCTCGATTTCCACTGCACCTGCCATATAGGGAGGCGGGGATACCGGGGAGCTATGACTCGCAGTTACCTGTAAGGCAATCTCGTTGCAGACCTGAGCCTTATAGCCGATCTCCTCGCTGGTCACAGCTTTTCCAGTCTTGACATCAGTAGCTTTTCGGCCATCGAAATCTACATCCTCCGAGTCGCATTCCAGCATACCCGCTGCCACCTGACAGATGCGCTGCTCCAGCTCTGTGGCCGCTTTCACGACCGCCTGTCCGGTAATGTAAGTGGTACTGGAGGCATAGGAACCGGAGTCGTAGGGAGAGCTGTCCGTATCCGCACCGGATACGAAGATCTCATCCGTCGTCACATGGAGACATTCCGCCGCCATCTGCGCCAGAATGGTATCGCAGCCGGTTCCCATATCCGCTGCCGCGATAGCAAGGCGATAGCTGCCGTCTTCATTCAGCATAATCGTAGCAGATCCCACGTCTACATTGGAGATGCAGGACCCCTGCATGGCCATGGCCACACCTACAGCGCGAACCCTTCCATCGCCCATATCCCTGGCCGGATATTTTTCCTTCCAGCCAATCATTTCCGCTGCCCTGCTCAGGCATTCATCGAGGCGGCAACTTCTGGCTATCTCTCCATAGTATGCCGGCATATGCATATTTTCCCGGACGACATTCTTCAGACGAAGCTCCACGGGATCCATCTTTAGGATCCCTGCCAGCTCATTGACCATGGACTCGAGGGCAAAGATACCCTGGGTCGCACCATAGCCTCGGTAGGCTCCTGTGGGCATCGTATTCGTATAAACGACATCAAAGCGATGCCGGAAGGCTTCCAGATTTGCTGTATACAAGGGAATGGCTTTATGGCCGGTAAGGCCTGCCGTCGTGGGACCGTGATCCCCGTAAGCCCCTGTGTTGGAGAGGTTATAGAGGTCGATGACACGGATCGTTCCGTCCTTATCTGCTCCGAGCCGCACGGTCACGTCCATCTCATGGCGCGGAGAACCGGCAATCTGGCTTTCCTTTCTGCTAAAGATAATCCTGGATGGTTTCTTCAGCTTCCAGGTTACAAAGGCCGGATAGAGCTCCGCTACCACCGTCTGTTTCGCACCGAAACCGCCTCCGATGCGGGGCTTCATCGCCCGAACCTTGGCTTTCGGGATGCCAAGAGCCGTAGAAATGATTCTTCGTACGTGGAAGACGATCTGGGTGGAGCTTACTACCACGAGTCTTCCGTAGGCATCGATATAGCAATACGTCCGGAAGGTCTCCATCATCGCCTGATTGACCGCAGGAATGTGGAAGGTATGTTCCAGAGTAAGATCGCAGTCCTTCAGGATGCCTTCTACATCCCCCTCCTCGTCTTCCATATGGGCGCAGAGGTTTCGCTTATTGTCCGCTCCTACCGGAAATTTGGACTCCCAGTTGTCCTCCGGATGTACCAGGATCTCATTGTCAATGGCATCATGATAATCCAGCACCGCCGGCAGCACCTGATATTTCACACGGATGACCCGCAAAGCCTTGTCAACACAGGCCTCATCTGCGCCCACCACGATAGCTACCGGATCGCCCACGAAATGCACATGCTGATCGAGAATCAGATGATCGTAGGGACTCCACTCCGGGTAGGTCTGTCCCGCTGTGGCAAAACGATGCTTCGGTACATCCTGCCAGGTATAGATAGCCTCGATGCCAGGCACCTTTAATGCTGCTGCATAGTTTACGTCCTCCACGATGGCATTGGCATGGGGACTTCTTAGAAGCTTAATGACCAGGCAGTCCTTCGGGGCGATATCATCCACGTAGACCGGCTGACCGGTTACCAGCGCCATAGCGTCTTTTTTGCGTTCCCGCTTTCCTACTTCCCGCATACGGCACCTCCGTTCTTCTTATACTCGATAAAGTCGTGCATGCCCCGAAGCTGTCCCTCGTAGCCGGAACAGCGGCAGAGATTGCCCGCGAGATACTGCTTGATTTCCTCATCAGTAGGTTCCGGATTTTCCCGGAAGAGGGCGATCGCATTCATGATCATGCCCGGGTTGCAAAAGCCGCACTGCTCCGCTCCCTGATCGGCAATAAATCTGCCAAACTCCGCTGCTTCCTCCTGAAGTCCCTCCAGAGTCTCCACCTTATGACCATCCGCCCGCGCTGCCAGCACGGCGCAGGAGAGAACCGGTGTGCCATCCAGAAATACGGTACAGAGGCCGCAATTGGTAGTCTCGCAGCCACATTTCACGCTGTAGCAGCCGTGATCCCGTACAAAATGATAGAGGGTCTGGTCAGCCGCCACATCGTCTACGACTTTTTTCCCATTTAAGGTAATAGTTACGATCATGCAAGCTTCACTCCTTTCCCTGTATCGTCGCAAAGGCACGGCGCAGCAGTACGCCCGCCAGGTGTCTGCGGAAGGTGTCGGACGCGCGCATATTGCTCTGGAAAAAGGTCTCTTCCGTAAGCCGTACTGCCGTCTCTTCGTCCATCGTTTCGATTTCATATAAGCGTGCGATGCCCGGTCTTGCTCCGATCACCGCCCGTTTTAGGCCACTGCAGTCGGATACTGCTACCGTCAGCACCGGAAAATCGGTTCGTGTATTGCGGTGGGACAGGTAAACGAAATGACCTGCCTGCTTTTTTACGATCACGCGGACAAGAATATCATTGTCGCGCTTCATTTTTACAAATTCTCCCATCGGCACGATACCGCCCTTGTAGAGCTCCACATAGGAATCCAGGGCGAGAAAGGCTGTCATCACATCGGAGAAGCCAAAGCGTCCGAAGATGCTGCCGCCTACCGTAGCCAGATTGCGAAACTGCGTGCCCACGATATCACAGACTGCATCATGGAGCAGGTTTTCACAGTAGGCATTCAGGCTCTCGTGCAGCTCGATTTGCCGCAGGGTTACCATGGCTCCGATGGAAAATGCCTCTTCCGTCTCCTCAATGCTGTCAAGGCCAAGTCCGGACAGGTCGATGGCCTTTTGCACATTCCGGTTGCCCATGCGAAGCCAGAGCATGCCGCCCAGAATTTTATTGGTACGCTTCTGGTTTAGCTCCCAGGCTTCCTCGAGGCTCCCGGCCTTTACATACTCTCGTATTTTGATCATACTACTCCTCCTTCGGGAGAACGATATTCAAAACAATCGCTACCAGGGCAGCCGGTACGATACCGGAGCCGCCAAAAATCAGCTGAACGCTCTGGGGCAGTCCTGCCAGCACACCGCTGTTGGCGCCGAGACCATAGCCGAGACCCAGGGCAACGGATACAATCGTCGTATTGCGGACGGTCATCTTTTCCTTAGTAATCAGACCGATACCGCTGACTACGATGGAAGAGAACATCATAACTGCCGCGCCGCCCAGAACGCTCTGGGGCATAATCGAAATCAAGGCCGACAGCTTCGGGAAGAGGCCGCAAAGTACCAGAAATACGGCTCCGGTAGCCAGTGCGAAGCGGTTTACTACCTTTGTCATCGTTACCAGACCTACATTCTGGCTAAAAGAAGTATTCGGAAGTACACCGAACAGGGCTGCAAAGGAGGAACCAATGCCGTCACAGATGACACCGCCTGCGAGCTCAGAATCGGTGGCCTCACGATCCATACCGCCTTCCATGACACCGGAGATATCTCCAACTGTCTCTACTGCGGTTACAATAAACATAATCAATACCGGAATAATCGCCCGTACATCAAAGACGAGCTTCACCGGCATCAGAGCCGGAACTGCAAACCATTTTGCCTGCGCTACCTTATCCCAGTTGAGTACCCACGCCTTCGTATACTCGACACCATCTGCAGTCACCCCTGTAGTCGGAAGAACCACAGCCATAATCGCTGCCACAATATAACCTACAATGATTCCAATTAAAATAGAAGAAACACTGGTCATACCCTTCGTTCCATGCTTCAGCGCAATGATAACTACCAGCACCAGGGTTCCAAGAAACAGATTTTCCACGGAGCCATAATCCTTGGCAGAGCTTCCGCCGCCGAAGGATCCCACGCCTACAGAAATCAGGGACAGACCGATGGAAAGAACTACCGTTCCGGTCACTACAGCCGGGAAGAATTTACGAAGGGGTTTCAGCATGAAGCCAAGCACACCTTCAAAAAGGCCGCCAATCAGGGATGCTCCCAGGATGGCTCCATAGGCCAGCACACCGCCGCCCATGACACTGGCTACGCTGTTACAGACACCGATGAAACCGGAACTGGTTCCCATGATGATCGGCACCTTGCCGCCCACCGGGCCAATCGCATAGAGCTGGACTAAGGTAACAAGACCTGCTACCAGCATCGCATTCTGCAAAAGTGCCACCTGCACGTCTGCAAACTCTGTGCCGGATCCGATGCCGCAGGCTCCTGTGATAATCAGAATCGGGGTCAGATTGCCCACGAACATGGCCAGCACATGCTGCAGGCCTAAGGGGAATGCCTTACGGAAAGGCAGTTTGCCATAAAAATCGTATTCTGCTTTCTTGCTTTCTACTTCATTCATAAGTGTTTCTCCTCATTCGATAATACATTTGTTACTTATGTCACTTGTGTTACTTTTTATCTTGAAGGGTTTTGCCCTTAAAGCTTCGTTCTTACTTTTTAGCCTCTACAATTCCAGTGTATACATGCCCTCCCACCGAATGGCATGAGCCAACATTTCCCCCTGCAGCACTTCCTTGTCCTCCGGCTTTGCCTTCCAGGCCATGCCGCAGCCCGCTGTGATCTCCCGGGGGATCGGAATCAGCCTGCCTGGAAAGCCGCATTTCTCGCAGTAATGTTCCATTTTCATGGCTTCGGTGGTCGTTCCAAAGGAAATAATCAGGGTTTCTGTCTTCTTTCGCATAAATCTGCTCCTGTTTCTGGCTGCTATTCCTTTGCAAGCTCCTGGATGGCTTCGATGGCTTTGTCCACTTCTGCCTCGGTATTGAAATAGGAGAAGCTGAAGCGAACTGCGCCCTGCTCCTTTGTGCCAAGGGCTTCGTGCAAAAGCGGTGCGCAGTGGGCTCCGCCCCGGACGGCGATGCCGTAATCCTCGTAGAGCCTGTCGCAAACGAGCGCAGAATCGTAGTCGCGAATATTCAGGGACTGAATTGCGGTACGCTTTGTCAGATCCGGGTCTCCGTAAAGGATGACGCCCTCGATATCCCGCATGCCTGCCACGAAGCGTTCAAAAAGCTTCTGCTCCTTTGCACGGATCGTCTCCACACCTGTATCCAGCAGCCAGTCTGCCGCCGCACCAAGACCCGCGATGCCGTGTCCGTTTAAGGTCCCGGCCTCCAAGGCTTCGGGCATCTCCTTCGGATGTTCCTTATCGAAGCTGTGAATGCCGCTCCCTCCCACCTTCAGGGGACGAAGTGTCAGCCCTGGGCGGACACAGATACCGCCGGTTCCCTGTGGCCCGTAGAGACCCTTATGGCCGGTGAAGCAGAGGATATCGATGCCCGTATTTTCCATATCCATCAAAACTGCACCTGTTGTCTGGGAAGCATCTACCAGAAACAGCAGACCATGCTTCTTCGCGAAGTCTCCTGCCAGCTTGAGATCCGTGATATTGCCGGTCAGGTTGGAAGCATGGGTAATGACCAGTGCCTTCGTATCTGGATGAAGCAAGGATTCCATTTTGTCATAATCCAGAATTCCTTCTCTTCCATTTCTTATCGGAAGAAAGGAAAGGTCCACTCTGTCCAGCCGATACAGCGGTCGTAGCACCGAATTATGCTCGCAAACCGTCGTTATCACATGGTCTCCCGGCTGAAACAGGCCGCTGATCGCCAGATTCAGGCTTTCGGTGGCATTGGCCGTGAAAGCCACATTTTCCGGTGCGCCGGCACCCAAAAGCTTCGCCAAGGACTCTCTCGCCCGGTAAATGGTTCGCCCCGCATACAATGAAGCGTCATGGACGCCCCGACCGGAATTTCCCATGAAATCCATAGCCTCCATGACGGCCTCTTTTACGCACTTAGGCTTATGCAGGGTCGTAGCCGCATTGTCAAAATAAATCATGGCTTGATGATCTTGGTCGCACCTGCCATAGTCTCAGCGATGACATACATATTTGTCACCTCACCTACCTGAAGCTTCTCTGTCAGTCCATAATGGTTCAGACAGGTACCGCAGGTCAAAATCTGTACCCCCTGTGCCTCCAGAGATTTCAGATCCTCCAGGGAAACTGATTCCTCACAGGTCAGATGCGCACCGCCATTGTAGAACAGCATGGTCTTCGGCAGGGTGTCCAGCTGGGTCAGGGCATAGATAAAGCCTTTGATCAGAATTTTTCCAAGTTCTGAATCGCCCTCGCCCATGGTGGCAGAGGAAATGACTACGACAGTATTCTCTCTGGCATCCGGAGCGCAGGTCACAGGTACCTCTTCTGTGGTCTGTGCTGCCTGCTCATCCACAGCGCCTTCCCCTATCTCCATCATGACCTGATACTGCTTCTCGGAAAGCTTTTTGGAGCTGACCTTGTAGCCCTTCTGATTCGCCATCTTTGTCAGATTCTGGACTGCGATTTCATTGTCCACCAGCGTCTCTACTACACCGCTTCCGCCTAACTGCTCGATGGCCTTCTTTGTCTTTACTACGGGAATCGGGCAGGCATCGCCCAATGCATTTACCTGAATCATCTTATCTTTCCTCCTATTTTTAACTATTCAGAACGCAGTTTTTCATGGCTCTGAATCGTTACCCAACTACCTTAATTTCCGGTTCCGTTCGTTTTATAATTTCTCCCACGATTTCCGCCGGAAGTCCTGCCGCGCGGAGCTCTTTTTTCAAGCTTTCCGCCTGATCCGCTTTCACCGCAAACAGCAGTCCGCCCGAGGTCTGCGGGTCAAACAGCAGCTCCTCCATGGCAAAGGGGATGTCTTCAAATTTTACATATTTTCCCACATGATTTCGATTCTTCTGTCCGGCAGCCGTCAGCAGAAATTCATCCGCGTAGGCAAGGGCTTCCTCGATCCGCGGCACCTTATCTGCCTCGATCCGGCAGGAAAGCCTTCCGTCCATCATTTCATGGAGATGCCCCAGAAAGCTAAAGCCTGTCACATCCGTGCAGGCGTGAATCTCATACTTTCTTCCTATCTTGGAAGCTGTTTTATTCAAGGTAGTCATGGACTCGACAGCTGCCTCTATGGCTGCCTCGGACGCCTCGCCTACCCGGTTTGCCGTGCAGACGATGCCGACGCCCAGCTTTTTCGTGAAAATCAGCTTGTCGCCCGGCTGTCCTCCATTGTTCGACCAGATCTGCTCCGGATGCACCAGCCCCATGACCGACAGGCCGTATTTCACATCGGTATCGTTGATGGAATGGCCGCCTGCCAGGATGCCGCCTGCCTCCAACACTTTTTCGGATCCCCCTCGCATGATCTCCCCGAGGATATTCAGATCTGCGGATTCGGGGAAGCAGACGATATTGAGTGCGGTTTTCACTTCCCCGCCCATCGCATAGATATCACTCAAGGCATTCGCTGCTGCAATTTTTCCAAAAGTATACGGATCGTCCACCATAGGCGGGAAAAAGTCCAGGGTCTGGACGACCGCTGTGTCGTCAGTGATGCGATAAACTGCCGCATCGTCCTTGCTGTCGTAGCCAACCAGCAGATTTTCATCAGCCGGACCTTTCGGCAGCTTTTCCAAAACATGGCTTAAGACGCCGGCTCCCAGTTTTGCTGTACAGCCGCCGCCCTTGCAAAATACGATTTTTTCTCCCATTTATTCCTGACCCTGCTCAAGAAACTTTACGGTTCCGGTCGCTGCGTCCATGCTCTCTACGATAGCCAGGGACTCCAGCTGATATCCCAGATTTCGAATCATACGGCCACCGGACTGGAAGCCCTTCTCTACGGCGATACCGATTCCCTCGACCGTGCCGCCTGCCTGTGCCACGATGGAAATCAGACCCTGCAGGGCGCAGCCATTTGCAAGAAAGTCGTCGATGATCAGGACGTGATCCTCCGGTCCTAAGAAGCGCTTGGATACGATGACCTGATTTTTGTTCTTATGGGTGAAGGATTCTACCTCTGCCACGTAGACATCGCCGTCGATGTTGATGCTCTGGCTCTTCTTTGCAAATACCACCGGTACGTCAAAATAGCTTGCTACGACACAGGCGATGCCGATGCCGGAGGCCTCAATGGTCATGATTTTATTGATATTTTTGTCCGCGAAACGCTTTTTGAATTCTTCTCCCATCTGCTTGAACAGGTTGATATCCATCTGGTGATTCAGAAAGCTGTCTACTTTCAGGACGTTTCCTTCTTTTACGATGCCGTCTTTTACGATTCTTTCTTCCAGGAAATTCATGGTTTTTCTCCTTTGCTTCTTATAAATGACATTATCTTAAAACTTAGCATATCAGGGAGGATTTGTAAACCTTGTGTTTTAAAACGCACGGCAAAAGCGGGATGTGGGGCGGAATCTTTTCCACGCTCGGGGACAATTAGCCCCTCCTTAGGAAAAGATTCCGCCCCACACCCCGCATGTTCTTTTCTTCTTCTATTCGTTCTCCGACTTTCCTGCCAGATAATTGATAAACTGCTGTGCGGTTCTTCCGGAGATACCGCCATGGCTCAGCTCCCACTTGTTGGCTTCTGCGCAAAGCTGCTCGTCCGTCAAGGTGATCTCCGGGTAGCGCTTTGCAAGCTCGGTGACGATCTGGAAGTATTCCTTCTGGGTCGGCTTGGAGAAATTGATGGTGACACCGAAGCGGGCTACCAAGGAAAGCTTCTCCTGCATCGTGTCGGAACGGTGCATGCCCTCGTCCTGCTCCATGTCACTTCGATCGCCCCAGGTCTCGCGGATCAGGTGGCGGCGGTTGGATGTGGCGTAGATCAGCACATTGTCGGGCTTGGTCTCCATGCCGCCCTCGATGACAGCCTTCAGAAACTTGTACTCGATCTCAAACTCCTCGAAGGAAAGATCATCCATATAAATGATAAAGCGATAGTTTCGGTTCTTAATCTGGGCAATGACATTCGATAGATCCTGGAACTGATGCTTGTAAATCTCGATCATGCGCAGACCCTGATCGTAATACTCGTTCAGAATAGCCTTGATGCTCGTGGATTTGCCGGTACCGGCGTCTCCGAAGAGCAGCACGTTATTGGCCGGGAGGCCTTTCACAAAGGCTTCCGTATTGTCTACCAGCTTTTTCTTCTGGATCTCATAACCCACCAGGTCTTTCAAGAGTACCTGCTCCGTATTATTGACCGGAAGGAATTCCACACCGTCTGCCGCCTCTTTGATGCGGAAGGCCTTGTTCAGGCCGAACATACCCACGCCATAAGCTTTGTAAAAATCTGTAATAATCGTAAAGATTTCCTCTTCATCCTTCGCCTGCTCAATCTTTCGGCTTACGGCCTGCACCTTCTCGCTGACGTTCTTATTGTACATCCGCTCTTTTTTCCCGATGGCCTTGTAGTGGCAGATCGTGCGGAAGCAGTCGATCTCCAAATCCCGCTCGATGGGACTGAAGTCAAAATCAAACAGGTTCTTGAACACTTTGAAATCTGCCTTTGCAAAATGATTTACGGTTCCATCATTTGCTCCTACCTTCTCACTGGTCATGCTGAAGGAATTCTCATTGGTTAAAAGAATAAAGGTCAGGTAATTGTGCCAGAGATTCTCATCAAAGCCATAGACGGTAGACAGATCTAAAAGTGCCTTCATCTGCTCGTAGATCCGCGTCGTCAGCTCTGCCGCGCTGCAGTTGTCCTTTTCATAATCCTCGAAGATACCGGAAAGCTTTCGAAGGATGCTGTCCTCTCCCAGATCCCGGTATAATATCAGTTTAGCCACTTCTCTATACATTCTTTTGCTCCTTCATTTTTAGTTATGATTTTTATTATACTCCCGCACTTTCTTTCTGTACAGGGAAATCAGCGCTTCCTTGACACTCCCCGAAAATCCAGTTAAGATAGTAAAAAAAGAATCCGGCCGAAGCAGGATTCTTTATGGAGGTCTATTTATGAAACAATGTATGGATTCTGATAATTTACACCGCAGGCTCAAGAAGATCATCGGCCAGGTACAGGCCATCGACCGGATGGTCGACGAAGATATTCCCTGCGAAGATATTCTTTCCCAGATCAATGCCGCCAAATCTGCTCTTCACAAGGCAGGACAGGTGGTTCTCGAAGGTCATATCCAGCACTGCGTCCGGGACGGCATCGAACATGGGGACGCGGATAAAACCATCGAGAACTTTACCAAGGCAGTGGAGCGGTTTGCGAATATGAAATAGCAGATTGCTATTTCTCTCACTTCATAAGACTTGTATAGCACCCATTCTGATAGTATTTTGCTGTGAAAGCATCTCTGTCGCTAAACTCCTCCTGAGTGCAAATCTTGACGTTATCGGCCGGCTTGATCCTCCGGAACAGCTTCTGCACACCATGCAGGCGGTCGAGAAGCGCCTTCATCTCACCATCTGTCAGCAAATCTGCTAAGGTATAGCGAATGATTTCATCGTTTAATGCAAGTACTCTATCGTAAACCTTTTTATCAATAAACTTAATCTTAATTCCGTTCTCATCTTCCAGGGACTTGACATCATCAGACCCGGTTTTATTGGTCACGATTTCTTTGTAGGTGATCTTTCCAAAGCATAGATCGTTGTCGATACCCTTCAGCTTTTTGAAGTGATCCCCTTCGGATTCCAACAGCATATTTGCATTATGCCGATCAGTCTGGCCGGCGATAATATCCATAATCTGCAAGGAATTCATCTGCAGATAGAGCCCTTTGTCATAGGAAGCATCCTTCGCATCAACATTTCTGTTGGCCTCCCAGAGTTCCTTTCCTCTGGCCTCTGCCATCAGGATGCCCTTTTGTTCGTTTTCATCCTGAGCGGTAACTATCACCTTCGTCGTCGCCGGAATCAGTTCACTTAAGCCCAGAAGCTCTGCCAGTCGATAGGTCGCCACATTTCGATCGGTAATGCTCGAATTCTCGTCCATCTTTGCTACGCCGGTCGCTAGGCCATAGGCCATATTGTTTCTGTAAAAATAAGTACCAAAATCCTTGATGACCTGATTTGCAACTCTTTCCTTCTGAAATATATGTTGAAGGTTATCTGGAATCTGGACACCTGCCTTTGGGAATGCCTTTTTGATGTGACTGGCCTTTATCTGTCCATTTTCAAAATGTTGCGCATTTAAGTTATCGCTTTCCATAAAGGAATGGCGGATTGCAGCGTTATAACAAAAGCAATTTCCCAGGAAGGAAATCAGAACCTTAAGTTCCTCAGCGGAAACTCCCTCATTTATCATGGCTTTTGCCGTCCCCGAATCCATATAATTCGAGATAAAAGACCCTATTTTATACTCTATCGGTAGGTTTTTTTCATTCTTCTTAATATAGGCGACCTCTCCCGACTGTGCCGTCAGCTTGATGATATTGCTGGTATTTCCTCCGGTATATTCGATCTGGCCGACATTCGGATTATTCAGGTTGATCCTTCGGGTACGAGCCTCCGCCAGCGCATTCACCCAGAGAGGTCTCTCTTGTTCATTTTCCTCATTCGCAAAGGCCTCAAACACCTGCTTTGCCCGGCTCTCCAGCACGGCCATCTCTACCTGCGCCTTAGTCAGGGCATTTTTGACCAGCTGATAACGCTGGTATCCCTCGCCACGGTAGATGCGTTTGATACCGCCCTTTTTATTTGCAAGGTAAATCCCGCATTTTTCTTTCAGTGCTTGATAATATTGCTGAATCTGAGAAAGTTGTTCTTCAAACTCCCCCTCTGTGGATGCCATAGGAGTCTCAAGATAGAATCTTGTCACATCGTGCAGGGCTTGCTTTACCTCTTTCATCATCCCGGAGTCATCTATCTTCTTGCTGCTGAAATAGCCTGTTCTCTTATTCCGGGAAAGACGATCGGTATCATTCTGGAGCTTTAGATAAGTTTTCCATTCTTCTCCCTCGTAACGCTTGCCTTGCTGATTGTGAAACAGCGGATCCTCTTCCTCGTTTTCCGCAAGATTTCGCATCTGCCTTTCATAATTTTCTAAATCCTGTTTGGTAATATATCCTTCGTGGGGCATTCTTTTTCTCCTTTCGAGCGGAATAGTTATCTATTTGATATTTTATATTTTACCTGTTCCTCCCAAAATAGCAAGCGAATTACGTTAAAGTTTTTTAAAGATTCCCTCTTGACAGTATACCCCTATGGGTATATTATGGTTGCAGATTTGATACCTATAGGGGTATATGTTATCATTCAAACCAGTAAACACACCATACACCATTCTCGACGAAAGGAGAATTCTATGCTTCTGTCAAATTGTCTTAAAAAATTGGAATCTTTATTAGAAATAGGCGGCATAAAGAAGGATATCTTCTGTCTTGTCCTCTCTGTCCTGGCACTGATCGCCAGCCTTCTGAAAGTATTTCCGGCTCTTCCCTTTGATCCGGCCTGGATCGCCATCGTTCTGTGCGGTCTCCCCATCATTCTCGAAGCCATCATCGGACTTGTGACCGCCTTTGATATTAAGGCAGATGTGCTGGTCTCCCTGGCACTGATCGCCTCCGTCTGTATCGGTGAAAACTTTGCTGCCGGGGAGGTCGCTGTCATCATGCAGCTTGGTTCTCTCCTGGAAGAGTGGACGGTATCCAAAGCCCGCGCCGGCATTGAACGCCTTGTTCATTTGACGCCCCAAACAGCCCGCATCCTGACTGCGGACGGGGAAAGACAGATTCCAGCAGAAGAGGTACAGGTAGGAGACCGCCTGCGTGTCCTTCCCGGTGAGACGATTCCGGTCGACGGCATCCTTCTGACAGGGGAGACCTCCGTCAATCAGGCAGTCATGACCGGTGAATCCATCCCGGTAGATAAGGCATCCGGAGATGAACTTGCAAGCGGCACGGTCAATCAGTTCGGAACCTTTGAGATGGAAGCGACCCGTGTTGGAAAGGACAGCTCCATCCAGCGCATGATTCAGCTGGTTCAGTCAGCCGATGCCGGAAAAGCCAAGATCGTGGGACTCGCGGATCGCTGGGCTACCTGGATCGTTATCACTGCATTGACGGCAGCTGCCCTGACCTGGATCTTCAGCGGTCAGATTATCCGCGCCGTAACCATCCTTGTCGTTTTTTGTCCCTGCTCGCTGGTTTTGGCGACGCCTACCGCCATCATGGCAGCCATTGGCAATGCCACAAAGCATGGCTTTCTCATTCGGGAAGGCGATGCCCTGGAACGTCTCGCCCAGGTCAAACGAATCGCTTTTGACAAAACCGGTACCCTGACCTGCGGTACCCCTAAGGTTTCTGCTATCCGCTGTCTCGCTCCCGGCTGGACCGAGCAGGGAATCTATTCCCTGGCCGCTGCTGCAGAGCAATATTCCGAGCATCCCCTGGGCAAGGCCATCCTGGCGGATTTCCGGAAGGATCCCCGTTCCATTCTTCTTCCGGCTGAAGATTTTCATATGATCCCTGGACAGGGAGTCTCTGCCCTGGTCAAGGGACACCGCGTCAAGGCCGGCAATCGGAAGATGCTAGAATCGACTGCTTGCGACTGTTCCGAGATTCTTTCCGTTTCCGAAGCAGAGCTTCAAAAAGGCTACACCATCATCTATCTTCTCATCGATGAAAAGCCGGCCGGTTATCTTGCCCTCTCAGACACGCTGCGAGACGAAAGTAAAAAGCTCATCCAGACTACAAAGGATCTCGGCTACACCCCTGTTCTCCTGACCGGAGATCACCAAAATGCTGCCCTGGAAGTGGCCGGAAGTCTTGGCATTCAGGAAGTTCAGGCGAACTGCCTGCCGCAGGATAAATTACAATTTATCGAGGATTCCCAGAAGGACAGCGCACCGATCTGCATGATCGGTGACGGAATCAATGACGCTCCCGCTCTGAAAAAGGCAGATGTAGGCATTGCCATGGGAGGCATCGGCAGCGACATCGCTGTGGACGCGGCTGATATTGCCCTCGTCGACGATCAGGTTC
Organism: Bulleidia sp.; assembly: GCA_963640245.1. Lineage (GTDB taxonomy): Bacteria > Bacillota > Clostridia > Lachnospirales > Lachnospiraceae > Laedolimicola. Next base: position 16,424 of record CAVHYN010000012.1, on the reverse strand, counting down.
AGGAAATTCCGCATCTTCTGGCTCTCTCGAAGCGCATGATGACTACGATCCGGCATAATCTGACCTTTTCCATGATCTTGAATTTTGCTGCGATCGCCCTCGCTATCACGGGACTCATGGGACCCATAACCGGCGCCCTGGTTCACAATGCGGGATCGGTGCTTGTTATCATCAACTCGGCTGCACTGTTGAAGATGCATTAAGAGTTCTTTAAAGACGGACGCGGCTGCATCTACAAAATATTCCGAAAATCATTGAACATCACGACCAGCATCAAACTCATCAGCAGCACCAGCCCCACAAAGTGAACCATGCCTTCCTTCTCCGGGTCGATGCGCTTGCCGCGTCTTATGACCTCCAGGAACAGAAATACCAGCCGGCCGCCGTCCAATGCCGGAATCGGCAGCAGATTCATGACGCCTAGGTTGGCGGACAATAGAATTGAGATATTCAGCATATTCAGCCAGACGTAAAAGTTTCCATCCTTTTTGCTGGTTTCGTAGGTATTTCCAATCGTATCGATGATGCCGACAGGTCCGGAGATATTATCCGCACTGATCTGCCCGGCAAGCATCATTTCCAGGCTTTTCAATGTCGTACAAATCCAGTATTTCACCTCGTAGACGCTGTAGGCAATGGTCTGGAATGCATTTCCCTTTGTGCGGACACCGGAGCCCCGAAAGCCTAAAAGATAGGTTCCGCTCTCGCTCTCTTTTGGTTCCAGCAGCACCGTATGCTGTTCACCGTCCCTCTCATAGGTGACTGCAACGCTCTCTCCCTGATGTGAGCGCACGTAGAAGCTGACCTCCCGGTATACATGAATTTTCTTATTATTCATCTGTACGATCCGGTCGCCCGGCTGTATGCCTGCCTCTGCTGCCGGATAGCCTTCTGTCACGGCTGCCACGGTGGGCGCGTCATAACCGATGCTTCCGATGATAAAAAGGGAAAGGAAGAAGGCCAGAATAAAATTGAAAATAGGACCTGCTGCCACCACGGAGATCCGCGTCCATACAGATTTGCTCCCGAAGGAATTCTCTTCCTCGCTCTCTCCGTCTTCGCCTACCATCATGCAGGAACCCCCGAAGGGCAAAAGCTTCCAGCAATACCTGGTTTCTCCGATCTGTTTACTTAAGAGAACCGGTCCCATACCAAGTGAGAACTCCGTCACACCGATTCCTCCGCGCTTTGCCAAAAGGAAATGACCGAACTCATGAAAAAGAATAATCAGACTGAAGATCAAAAGTGCAAGTACGATTTTCAAGCTACCACCTGCTTTCGATAAATTCGTAGACCGCCTGCTCCGTATCCAGAATCTGCTCGACAGATGGATTTTCCTTTACCGTATGATGCTGCATACAGGTTTCAATCATCTCCGGTATCTGCAGATAGGCAATCTTTCGATCCAGGAACTTGGCTACTGCCCGCTCATTGGCTGCATTATAGACTGTCGGCATCGATCCGCCTGCTGCCGCTGCATCGAAGGCCAGCTTAAGTCCCCGGAAGGTCTCCATATCCGGCTTTTCAAAGGTAATCTCCGTCAGCTTCCAGAAGTCCAGACGCTCGCCCGGCAGATACCGCCGCTCCGGATAGTAAAGAGCATACTGAATCGGCAGCTTCATATCCGGTGTTCCAAGCTGTGCGATGACCGCACCGTCTACGAACTCCACCATGGAGTGGATGATGCTTTTCGGCTGTACCACGATCTGGATATCCTTCGGTTCTACACCGAAGAGCCATTTTGCCTCCATCATCTCCAGTCCCTTATTCACAAGCGTTGAGGAATCGATCGTAATCTTTCGTCCCATAGCCCAGTTCGGATGCTTCAGGGCATCCTCTACCTGGATATTTTTCAGGTCTTCGAGTTTCTTCCCGCGGAAGGGTCCGCCGGAAGCGGTAAGCAGAATCTTTTTCAGCTGTCCCCTGTTTTCTCCGTTCAGGCACTGAAAAATAGCGCTGTGTTCGCTGTCTACCGGAAGGATCTTTACACCAGTCTCCTTTGCCAGCGGAATAATGATATGACCTGCCGTTACCAGAGTTTCCTTATTGGCCAGGGCAATGTCCTTTCCTGCCTTCATGGCTGCAATAGTAGGAACAATTCCTATCATTCCCACGATGGCCGTTACGACGATCTCCGCCTCCGGCAACGTGCAGACCTCGATCAGGCCATCCATCCCGGATACAATCTTCACATCCAGATCCTTTACCGCACTTCGGAGCTCTTTCGCCTTCTCCTCCGTCCAGACCGCTGCGAGGCGGGGATGAAATTCCCGAATCTGTTCTTCCAGCTTTTTGATATTACTTCCGGCTGCCAGAGATACGATCTCCAGATCTCCGTTTTCTCTTGCCACTTCCAGGGTCTGGGTTCCGATGGAGCCTGTAGACCCAAGGATTGCTATTTTCTTCATATTCTATCTCCTTACCGGCTGAACACCAAAAGGGTCAGCATATAGATCAGCGGTGCCGTAAAAATCACGCTGTCGAAGCGATCCAGGATGCCGCCATGTCCCGGAATCAGATGTCCGTAGTCCTTAATATCGTGATTTCGCTTGATCGCAGAAGCCGCCAGATCACCGATCTGGGAAACCACTCCGCCCGCTGCGCACAGAATTACGCAACCCCGGATATCCAGGTCAAAAATCAGCCCGTAGATCGCACCCAGAAGTGCCGCTCCCACGATACCGCCGATGCCGCCCTCTATCGATTTCTTCGGGCTTAGGATCGGCGCCATCTTGTGCTTTCCGATCAGCATGCCCACTGCATAGGCGCAGGTATCGCAACCCCACGAGCAGATGAAGATCAGGAAATAGACGATAGGTGTATTCTTTCCCTCGATGGGAACTGTACGGGTCTGGTAAAGGAAGGAGAGCATCACAGCCACATAAATCAGGCCAAAAAAGGATGCCGTAATCTCATCCGTCTTATATTTGGGGAAGGTGATGACATAGATAGCCATCAGTACCATCAGGAAAAGTACCAGAAGCAGCGGTCCTGCCATCTGGAATGCATCTCCAAAGTATACCGTTCCGTAGTAGAGTACCACGAAAAGCAGTCCCCAGATGCCTGGAGCTTTATTCTCGAGATGGAATACCTTTAAAAATTCCCAGTATCCGACGAGGGAAATCAGCAGCGTAAATCCAAACAATACCGGTCCGCCCACGATACCTGTCGATATGATGACCGCCAGCAATACGATGCCGCTGATCAGTCTTGTCAAAAAAGCCTTCATGCTATTCCTCCCTTACACCGCCGTAACGCCTGTCGCGCTTATTGTATGCAAGAATCGCCTTCTCAAGCTCTGCCTTGGAGAAATCCGGCCAGTGTACGTCCGTAAAATAAAACTCTGCATAAGCCAGCTGCCACAAAAGATAATTCGACAGGCGTTCTTCTCCGCTTGTACGAATCAAAAGATCCGGATCCGGAATCCCGGCTGTATCGAGATAGCCGGCGAAGGTCTCCTCCGTGATCTCTTCTGTCTTCAGCCGCCCTGCATCCCGGTCAGCTGCCATCTTTCGCATCGCCCGCACCATCTCATCCCTGCTGCCGTAATTGATGGCAATCTGGAAATTCAATCCGTCATGATCCTTCGAAGCCTCCTCCAGCTCCGCCACGCTTTTTTGAATATCCTCTGCCAGGCCGCTCTTGTCTCCGATGACCCGAACCCGCATATGATTCTTCTCTGCGGTCTTCAGGCAGTTCTTCATATAATTGCGCAGAAGCTTCATCAGCGCATCCACCTCATCCTGGGGACGCTTCCAGTTCTCCGTAGAAAATGCATAAACCGTCAGATATTTGATACCCATATTCCAGGCTTCCCGACAGATGGTCTCTACATTCTTTGCTCCCTGGGCATGGCCATAGTTCCGGGGCATTCCCTTTGATTTCGCCCAGCGGCCGTTGCCGTCCAGAATAATTGCCACATGCTGCGGAATTTTCAAATCCTTTTCCATAATTTTCCTTTCATTGTTTCCTTCTAATTTATGATTTGGAAGTTTTTTCCAATCACACAACAGGACGGGCAGCATAAACATACCACCCGTCCCCTCTCAATTTCAAAGCAAAGCTTAGACTGTCAGGATCTCCTTGGACTTTTCGTCTACTGCCTTCTCAATGTCTGCGATATACTTATCGGTCATCTTCTGGGTCTTTGTCTCCAGATCCTTCATGTCATCCTCGGAAATCTCATTGGCCTTATTCTGCTTTTTGAAAGCCTCATTGGCATCCCGGCGGATGTTGCGGATCGCTACCTTAGCAGCCTCGCCCTTCTTCTTAATATCCTTGACCAGCTCTTTTCTGCGCTCCTCGGTCAGCTCCGGGAATACCAGACGAATGACAGAGCCGTCGTTGGACGGTGTAATGCCAAGGTCAGAGGTCAGAATTGCCTTCTCGATCGCCTTAATCAGGCTCTTTTCCCAGGGCTGAATCTGCAGCATTCTGGGTTCCGGCACGGAAATATTGCCCACCTGCTGGATCGGGGTCGGTGTTCCGTAGTAATCTACCTTCAGCTTATCCAGTACATGCGGATTTGCACGGCCTGCGCGGATCGCAGTGAACTCCCGAAGCATCGCATCATAGGACTTTGTCATCTTCTCGTCGTATCCCTTTAATCTCTCATCCATTTTAAAATCCTCCGATTCTTTTTATACAGTAATTTTCGTTCCGTTAAACTTTCCCTTTACGGTATCTACAATGCTGTTTTCGCCCTCCAGGCCAAATACCAGCATCGGCATTTTATTCTCCATGCACATGATCGATGCGGTCAGATCCATCACTGCCAGGCGCTTATCTACTACCTCGGTAATCGAGATCTCATCGTATTTCTTTGCATCCGGGTTGAGCTTCGGATCGCTGTCATAGACACCGTCGATCGCCTTTGCCAGCAGAATCACATCCGCCTCAATCTCGATCGCGCGAAGGGTTGTACCTGTATCCGTAGAAAAATACGGATGTCCGGTTCCGCCTGCGAAGAAGGCTACTCCGCCCTCATTCAGGAAAGCCACGGCCTCATCCTTGGTAAATAATTTTGCAAATCCGCCGCATACAAACGGGGTATATACCTGGGTCTTCATCCCCACGGAACGGAAAATTTCCGAGGTATAGATGCAATTCATCACGGTTGCCAGCATACCGATCTGATCGGCCTTCGTGCGCTCCATATTTTCGCTGGTACGTCCTCTCCAGAAGTTACCGCCGCCGATCACAATTCCTACCTGGATACCATCATCTACCAGGGTCTTGACCTGCTTTGCTACCCCAAGAACCGTAGCCTCATCAAAGCCTGTATGCTTCTCGCCTGCGAGAGCTTCCCCGCTTAATTTTAATAATACTCGTTTCATGTCGGATCTCCTTTTGGTCGGCAGTAGATTCACTGCCTGATACTGTCTACAGTATAGCACATCTCCCACTTCTATTTCAATGACCAAAATAGTCGTTTACTCCATCGACCAGTCCATCCGCAAGCATCGACAAAGTCTCATCACTGTGGTCAGAGCAGGCATTGCCAAGCTCCATATCTACGGAAGGAACTGTGCTATATGAGGTCTGCGTCAGATCAATGCTCATGTGGCCGTTTTTATAGATGGTCGCGCCCTGTCCCTTCAGTCCCCCTACCAGCTTTTCGCCGAGGGCATCATGCTGCTGCCAATGGGAGGCCACAGGCTCCATGCTCTTTAATGCATCCGGAACCGAAATATAGAAGCAGCCCTTATCGTAGCTTAAGCCGTCTCCATCCCAGTGAAGGGCGATATGACAGTCGGCTGCATTGTTGCAAATTACGGTTCTGGCTACATTATCAAGCTGTACGTCCTCTCCGTCCCGAAGCATCAATACATCGTAGCCCTCCTGCAAGAGCTTGTCCCGGAAAATCTGCGCCATCCTTAAGGTTACCGTTTTCTCTGCCGTCCCATCCTGAAAGGTCATGCCGCCGGATACGGCCGCCGCCTGTGTCGCCCCCTGTCCGGTACTGCCACCTGTGGTCTTCGCTGAGCCGTCCGGATGGCACAGTGTTTTTACACTGCTGCCGCCTGCTGTGCCGTGACCCGCGTTGACCCCCACAGTGATATTCTTCCGGTTATCTACCGCTCGGTATAGAACCGCCGCACCGCTGTGAATCGCAGAATGATCCGCATACTGCCAGCTGCTATCCAGAGCGATCTGCTGACCGTCCTCGTAATTGATTTCGGTTACAGCTGCAGCTGTATCCGTCTCCGGCTGCTCTTCCGGCTCATCTTCCGGTTCCTCCGATCCTGTCTCTGCAGTTACATTCTCGCTCTCCTGCGGATCTGTAGGTTCCATTTCTTCCTCCGTATCCGTTTCTTCCTCTTCTGACAGTGTACTTTCCTGCTGCGATGTTTCTTCTATTTTACTTTCTGTTTTACTTTCTGTTTTACTTTCTGTTTTGCTTTCTTTACAGCCCCACAGGCTCACTGCAAGAAGTCCGGCCAGAAACCAAAGAAGTGCCTTTTTTCTCATTTTCTGCTGCCTCTTCTCTTTCTTATTTTGAATGTGTTGACTATAGCATACTCGTGTATGCCTGACAAGGACTATAAAAAACTTTTCCCCTTTTTCCGGGGTACTTGTTTACTTTTCTTTGAAAATATATTAAAATCGAGTCGATACGATTGTAAATTTATATAAAGGAGATTTTTGTTATGGAAATTTCAGCTTTACAGAAAGCCAGATATGAGTACGCTCCGAAGCTTCCGGGCATGCTTCGTAACGGCATCGCAGATATTTGCGTAAAGGAAGGCGAGGCAACTCAGAGCGTAGCTGATCAGGACAAGATCAAGGCGCTGTTCCCGAATACCTACGGTGAGAAGGAAATCACCTTCGAGAAGGGTCAGAACACCTCTGCTCCCAAGAAGCAGGTCGTAGGCGTTATCCTTTCCGGCGGACAGGCTCCGGGCGGACACAACGTTATCTGTGGTCTCTACGACGCACTGAAGGCTACAAATAAAGAGAACGTTCTGTACGGTTTCAAGGGCGGCCCCAGCGGACTGATCAATGACGATTATGTAGAGTTCGACGACGAGTTCATCAACGCATACAGAAATACCGGCGGATTCGATATCATCGGTTCCGGCCGTACTAAGCTGGAGACAGAAGAGCAGTTCGCTATCGTTTCCGAGGTTTGCAAGAAGCATGGCGTAACCGCAGTTGTTATCATCGGTGGTGACGACTCCAACACCAACGCTGCTGTACTGGCTGAGTACTTCGCAGCACACAACACCGGCGTACAGGTTATCGGCTGCCCGAAGACCATCGACGGCGACCTGAAGAATGAGGATATCGAGTGCTCCTTCGGTTTCGATACCGCTACCAAGACCTACAGTGAGATCATTGGCAACATCGAGCGTGACGCAAACTCTGCAAAGAAGTATTGGCATTTCGTAAAGGTTATGGGAAGAAGTGCATCTCACGTAGCTCTGGAGTGCGCACTGCAGACCCAGCCGAACATCTGCCTGATTTCTGAGGAAGTTGCAGAGAAGAAGATGTCTCTTTCCCAGATCGCTGACTATATCGCAGATTCCGTAGAGAAGAGAGCTTCCAAGGGCATGAACTTTGGTGTAGCTATCATCCCTGAGGGTGTGGTTGAATTCGTTCCGGAGTTCTCCGTACTGATTCAGGAGATCAACGAGCTTCTGGCCGGAAGCAAGGCTGATGAATTCAATGCTCTGGCTAGCTGGGCTGAGAAGTATGCATTTATCGAAAAAGGTCTGACCAAGGAGTCCATGGCTGTATTCGCTATCCTTCCGGAAGCTATCCAGCAGCAGCTCTTCATGGAGCGTGACCCGCATGGCAACGTTCAGGTTTCCCTGATCGAGTCTGAGAAGCTCTTCTCCTCCATGGTTGCCGCTAAGCTTGCTGAGAGAAAGGCTGCCGGTACCTATACCGGTAAGTTCAGCGCTCTGCATCACTTCCTGGGATATGAAGGAAGATGTGCATTCCCGTCCAACTTCGATTCTGACTATTGCTACTCCCTGGGTTACAATGCATTCATGCTGATCCAGTATGGCTACAATGGATACCTCTCCAAGGTTTCCAACCTGTCTAAGCCGGCCAATGAGTGGGTTGCAGGCGGTATGCCGATTACCAAGATGATGAATATCGAGAGAAGACACGGCGAGGATAAGCCGGTTATCAAGAAGGCTCTGGTTGAGCTTGACGGTGCTCCGTTTAAGTTCTTCGAGGCTCATCGCGAGCAGTGGGCAGAGGATACCTGCTTTGTTTATCCGGGTGCGATTCAGTATTACGGACCGACTGAGGTTTGCGATGCTACAACAAAGACACTGGCTTTGGAGCAGGCTTAATTGAATCCTATTTCATTGCTATAATGAAAGACCCTGCAGGGATATTCCTTGCGGGGTCTTTTTTAGACGGACGAAGACCGGAGAAAAAAGACGGACGAAGACCGGGAAAAATTTTCCACGTTCGGGGACAAATAGCCCCTCCTTAGGAAAATTTTTTCCCGGTCTTCTGGTTTTATAAGTCTATAGGATTCCTGTTGTAGGTTCTTTTGAGAAACACCGCGATGATGTCTACTCGCCCAGATATGCTTTCTTGACCCGGTCGTTGTCCAGGAGCATTTGGGCATCGCCTTCGAGGACGATTTTTCCGGTCTCCAGGACGTAGCCGCGGTCGGCGATGGAGAGGGCTTTTTTGGCGTTCTGCTCTACGAGGAGTACGGTGGTGCCGCTCTTACTTACTTCCTGGATGATGTCGAAGATCTCGTTTACGAAGATAGGCGAGAGTCCCATGGAGGGCTCGTCCATCAGGATGATCTTCGGATGGGACATCAGGGCGCGTCCCATGGCCAGCATCTGCTGTTCTCCGCCGGACAGGGTTCCTGCCATCTGGTTTTTGCGCTCCTCGAGTCTCGGGAAGCGTTTGTATACACGAAGGAGGGTTTCTTCGATCTCCTCCTTGTCTTTTCTGGTAAAGGCTCCCAGCTTCAGGTTGTCCAGCACGCTCAGCTGTGCGAAGACACGACGTCCTTCCGGGACATGAGCCATTCCCATGCTGACGATCTTATGAGCCGGTATCTTTGTGATATCCTGTCCCTCGAAAAGGATCTCTCCCTGCTTGGGGGAGATGAGACCTGTGATGGTCTGGAGGGTGGTGGTTTTTCCGGCTCCGTTGGCTCCGATCAGGGCGATGACCTCTCCTTCATTGACTTCGAAGGAAATGCCTTTGATAGCCTGTATCATGCCATAATATACGTTGATATCTTTTACTTCCAGCATTGCCATGATTTGCTTCCTCCTATTCGCCCAGATATGCTGTGATGACCTTCGGATCCTTCAGTACCTCTGCGGTATCTCCCTGTGCCAGTACCTGGCCGAAGTTCAATACCGTCAGCTTCTCGCAGATTCCGGATACCAGCTTCATATCATGCTCGATCAGAAGAATCGTCATATGGAATTCATCTCGAACGAAGCGAATGGTCTTCATAAGCTCCAGAGTCTCATTCGGGTTCATGCCGGCCGCCGGCTCGTCCAGAAGGAGAAGCTTCGGATCGGTTGCCAGGGCTCTTGCGATCTCCAGTTTTCTTTGCTTTCCGTAAGGAAGGTTCGATGCCTTATAGTCTGCTTCCTTGTCAAGATCAAAGACCTTCAGAAGCTCCATAGCGCGCTCATTCATCTCTTTTTCGACCTTGTAATACTTCGGCAGACGAAGAATACCGGTCAAAGTGGAATATTTGTGGTGATTATGAAGTCCTACTTTTACATTATCCAGAACGGTCAGGTCATTGAAAAGACGAATGTTCTGGAAGGTACGGGCGATGCCATGCTTGTTGATTTCGATGGTTTTCTTGCCTGTGATATTTTCCCCGTCCAGCAGGATATAGCCGTCTGTCGGATGATAGACACCGGTCAGAAGGTTGAAGATGGTGGTTTTGCCTGCACCGTTCGGTCCGATCAGTCCGTAGAGCTGTCCCTTCTCGATCTCCATATTAAAATCATCTACGGCGCGAAGTCCGCCAAAGGAGATGCCAAGATTTTTTACTTCCAGTAATGCCATCTTATTTTACCTCCTCTGATTTTTTGCCCCGTCTTACGAAGGCTTTGATACGCTCCAGTGTCTCCTTGCCGCCCTGACTGGATGTCAGAATCATCGTGGCAATCAGTACGACTGCATAGATCAGCATACGATAATCATTCAGGGAACGCAGAAGCTCCGGCAGCAGGGTCAGGACAACGGCTGCGATGATGGAGCCTCGGATATTGCCGATGCCGCCCAGAACGACAAAGACCAGAATCATGATGGACATATTGTAGCCGAAGTTCTTCGGTAATGCGATCAGGGTTGACAGGTTATGTGCATAGAGAACACCTGCGGTACCTGCCAGAGCTGCGGAAATACTAAAGGCCAGCAGCTTGTATTTCGTGATATCGATACCCACTGATTCTGCCGCGATCCGATTGTCACGGATGGCCATAATCGCACGTCCGGTACGGGAGTTGATCAGGTTTATAACGATAAAGAGGGTCACCAGGATCAAAATGATTCCGATCAGGAAGGTGGAATCGTTCGGTGTTCCGGTGATACCCTGCGGTCCTTTGATCAGAACCTCACCGCCGCTCTCCAGTCCCAGGGAGATACTGTCCTTAGTGGAGATATGGTAGCCTGCGCTGTCACGGCCTAAAAATACGACATTGACCACATTCTTAATGATTTCTCCGAAGGCCAGGGTCACGATAGCGAGGTAGTCGCCCTTCAGACGAAGAACCGGAATTCCGATGATAAAGCCAAACAGGGCTGCCACTACGGTTCCCACTACCAGAGCCAGGAAAAAGCGAAGGCCGGCCGGCTGAATCAGATCTGCGGTAATCTTGGAAAACAGGGCACCGGAGAAGGCACCGGCGCACATAAAGCCCGCATGTCCAAGGCTTAATTCTCCCAGAATACCTACGGTCAGGTTCAAGGAAATTGCCAGAATCACATAGACACACAGCGGTACCAGAAGTCCCTTCAAAAGACTGGAGACCATACCTGCCTGCATGCAAAGGGTTACTACGATATAGGCCAGAACGACGATACCATAGGTAATCAAATTGCTGCGAAGCTGTTTGTTTATTTTCTTCATATCTCTCACCTACACTTTCTCCTGAATCTGCTTACCCAGAAGTCCGGTAGGCTTCACAAGCAACACGATAATCAATACTGCAAATACGATGGCATCTGCCAGCTGGGAGGAAATGTATGCCTTACTTAAAATTTCGATCACGCCCAGCAAAAGTCCTCCGATAAAGGCTCCCGGAATGGAACCGATACCACCGAATACGGCTGCGACAAAGGCCTTGATACCGGGCATGGAGCCGGTATACGGGGTCAGTGCCGGATAGGAGGAGCACATCAGCACGCCTGCGATGGCTGCCAGTGCAGAGCCGATCGCAAAGGTCAGGGCAATCGTTCCGTTGACATTGATACCCATCAGCTGGGCTGCACCGCTGTCCTCTGCAACTGCCAGCATGCCGCGTCCGGATTTGGAATATTTCATAAAGGCTAACAGCCCTGCCATGATAATCAGGCAGGCCAGAACCGTCACAATCGTCTCACCGGAGATCACCAGTTCACCGCCCAGAAGTTTCAGAGCCGGAACAGTCACCACGGAGGTAAAGGACTTTGTATTTGCACCATAGATCAAAAGTGCCACGTTCTGTAAAAAATAGCTGACACCAATCGCAGTGATCAAGACGGCCAGCTTCGATGCCTTTCTGAGAGGTTTGTAAGCGATCCGTTCAATCAGAACACCCAGAACCGTACATGCTACGACAGAAATCAGAACGCCCACCACCGGCGGCAGTCCCATGCCGCTGACAGTCGTAAATACGACATAAGCGCCGATCATAATGACATCTCCATGTGCGAAGTTCAGCATCTTCGCAATACCATATACCATAGTGTAGCCCAGCGCGATCAGCGCATATACGCTTCCCAGACTGATTCCATTCACCAGGTAGGATATAAATCCTATCATACAACACACCTCTTTTTTCTCTTTTACAAGTTTTGCGATCCATTATAGCATACAAGAACTGATGCTTCAATACATTCCTGCTATTTACCGGATCGAAAACGAGGGGATCCTTATGCAGAATCCCCTCGTTGGGTCGTTATTCTTACAGCTCGGTATACTCGCCGTCTACAACCTTAACTACCAGCGGAGCCTTGCTCGGCTCGCCATCCTCACCCCAGGTGATGTCCTTGCCGGTTACACCACTGTAGGTTACGCTGCTCATAGCTGTCTTGATCGCATCGCAGAGATCGGATACGCTCATATCCGGTGTTGCGCCTGCTTCCTCGATAGCTGCCTTTACAACGTATACGCAGTCATAAGCATCTGCTGCAAACTGGTTCGGAGTCTCACCGAAAGCTTCCTCATACTTGCTTACGAAGTTCTGTACCTGCTCGTCCTCAGACTTTGCTACAAAGGGAGCCAGGAAGGTCAGGCCTTCAGCCAGGGTAGTATCGAAGTTCTCTACACCCAGGATGCCGTCCATACCGTCGCAGCCGAAGAAGGTCGGCTCATAGCCCTGCTTGTTGCACTCTGCCAGTACCAGAGAAGCCTCTGTATAGTAGAACGGCATAAAGAGCAGATCTGCACCGGCATCCTTTGCCTTCTGTACCTGTACGGAGAAGTCAGTCTTGTTGTCAGCTGTGAAAGCTTCTACAGATACGATCTCGAAGGACTGGTTTGCTGCCTCTGTAGCAAATGCCTCATAGATACCTGTAGAATATACGTCGGAGCTGTCATAGATGATGGCTACCTTCTGTGCCATTCCATTCTCTCCGATATACTTTGCAGACTCAGTACCCTGTGTCGGGTCAGAGAAGCACATACGATATGCGTTGTCATACTGTACGCACTCTACTGCTGTTCCGGACGGTGTAATCTGGAACATATTGTCCTCATGAGTCTTCTCTACAACTGCGATACAGGGAGCACTGGTGGTGGTTCCGATCAGAACCTGCATACCCCAGTCCTTCAGGTTGTTATAAGCGTTGACAGACTTCTCAGCGTCATGCTCGTCATCCTGGAAATCATAGTCGATCTGATAGCCATTGATTCCGCCTGCTGCATTGATCTCATCTACTGCAACCTGGATGCCGTTCTTTACTGCATTTCCGTAAATCGCTGCACCACCGGTGATGGGTCCGATGCCGCCAATCTTAAATGTGTCGCTTCCCGTGCTCTCAGCAGAAGCAGACGAACTGTCTGTAGCAGTACTTGCGCTGTCTGTGGAACCGCCGCATGCTGCGAGGGAAAGAGCCATAGAACCAGCCAGAAGTAAGCTTAATGCCTTTTTCATAATAATTCCTCCTTTTGCTTTTGTAATTCTTTATTACTCTGAATTACTTAAACCACATCTTAACCCCCGAAAAAGCATTTTGTCAAGACTTTTTCTCCCGCAGACTGACGCTGTTTCCGTTGACCGAAAGGGAGCGGATGCTGCGAAGGAAACTGGACAAGCGGCTGTAGCCGTGATCCTTGATATCAAAGGAGCTGTGTTTCTTGTGAATCTCCTCATAGACCAGGGAAAGATTGTCTACCTGGCCGCCATTTCTTTTGACAAAAAGCAGGATCTCCTGTTCCAGCTTTTCCCGATCCACCTGATCATTGAGACCCACTGCCCAGGCGGAATCGAGCTGATAGAGGAACAGTCTGGGGCAGGTATCCTTCAAGAATACCATCAGCTTCGTATAACCATAATTTCGCACGTCGAAATCGGTAAAGCGGTCATTCAGGCGGCTGCCGAGTTCACCGAGATAGGTAATCTTTCCTTTGTTTTCATTGTCGTTAATAATTGAAATGATGGCGTCCTCAATCTGGGAAAGAGGCGTCACATTGTTTCCGTGATCCTCCTCTGCCGTTGCCTTTGCCCCCTTCTTGTGTCCGTTCTCTGCGGACATTGTCTCCGTATCACTTACTTGCTTGTTGATCAGATTCAGGTGAATAAATTTGTTGCAGGCCTTGGTCAGTGCCATCGGCGTTTTGGACTCTCCCATGCCGATGACATACATATTTTCTTCCCTCAGGCGCATCGCAAGCCTCGTAAAATCGCTGTCGCTGGTAACCAGGCAGAAGCCGTCGACCTTGCGGGAATAAAGGATATCCATCGCATCGATGACCATGGCCATATCAGTAGAATTCTTTCCCGTCGTATAGGAAAACTGCTGTACCGGCGTGATGGAATTCTCTAAAAGCACCTGCTCCTTCCAGCCATTTGACTTACCGGACCAGTTGCCGTAGATCCGGCGAAAGGAAGCATAGCCGTAGTTCTCAATCTCATTAAAAATCGTAGCAGCATAGCGGGCACTGATATTGTCGGAATCTATCAATACCGCAAACTGCTTCTTATCTTCTATCTGTTCCATTGTATCATTCTCCCTTCGGTTCCCCGGGTGTCCAGTTCTCGGACGGGGACATGTTGAACGTAATCATTTGTCCGTCTGACACGGCCACTACCGTTCCCTGATCATCGGTGCGGAAGATGGAGATTCCCTTCTCACGCAGGCGATTTAAGACCTCCGCATGCGGATGACCGTAGCTGTTATCCTCCCCGCAGCTGATGACTACATAACTCGGATCTACCGCTTCTAAGAAGGCTTCCGTATTTGCCGTTCGGCTGCCATGGTGTGCCGCCTTTAAAACATCTGCCTTCAGAACCTCACCGCTTTCTACCATATCTGTCTCTGACTCTTCCTCCGCATCTCCGGTAAATAGAAAGCTTGTCTCCCCAAAGGCAATCCGCACTCCGATAGAATAGTCGTTCGCATTGCTTCCATAATCTTCCTTCACCGGGCAGACAGTGGTAACTATCGCCTCTCCCAGAGTATACTCCTCCCCTGCCAGGGGATGCTCGATCGTATATCCCTTCGCCTTTGCCGCCTGTATCACCTCATCGTAGGTTTTGGTATCCTTTTCATAGTCCGGCATCCATACCGCATCGCAGTCAAATTTATAAATGACTACATCAAGTCCGCCGATGTGATCCGCGTCCGGGTGGGTTCCTATTACATAATCAAGATGCGTGATTCCCTGACTCTCCAGATAGGCCTGTACCGCGGTTCCCTTATTATTGTTTCCCGCATCTATCAGCATAGCATGGTCTCCGTTTCGTATCAAGGTGCAATCCCCCTGTCCGATATCGAGATAATGCACCTCCAGTGTCGAGCCGTCTGAAACCTCCTGAGTTTTCGTCTCCTTCGTCAGTTGTTCCTGCGCCGGGAATGCTGCCGCCAATAAAAGAGCCGCCACCGCAAACAGCAAACGTCCGGGGCGTCTCCTTCTTCTTCTGCCTCTAGCCATAATCTTTTACTCCTTTTCCCATCTATTATAAAACAAAACAAGCGTTCGAACAAGATTTATTTTCTGTTCGAACGCCTGTCAATCATTTCTGCTATACTGACTCTTCGGCAGTCTCTTCCTTCCGGTTCAGGATTTCCATAAATTCCTCTCCGGTAATGGTTTCCTTCTCATATAAGAACTTTGCAATCTCGTGAAGCTTCGACATATGCTCCGTGATAAGCTTTCTTGCCTTTTCATGCTCCTGCTTTACTACATCCACGACCTTCTTATCGATCCGGGCAGCCGTCTCAGCTGAACAGGCAAGGGAGGTATCTCCGCCCAAATACTGGTTGTTTACCGTCTCCATGGCTACCATATCGAATTCATCGGTCATACCGAAGCGGGTAATCATGGCTCTCGCAAGCTTTGTCGCCTGTTCGATATCATTGGATGCTCCCGTGGTAATGGAATGGAAGACCAGTTCCTCTGCCACGCGGCCTCCGGTATAGGTAGCGATCTTATTCTGGATTTCTTCCTTACTCATCAGATTATGCTCTCCGGACTCTACCTGCATCGTATAACCAAGCGCCCCGGATGTTCGGGGAATGATCGTAATCTTGTGTACCGGAGCAGAATGACTCTGAAGGGCTGCTACCAGGGCATGTCCGACCTCGTGATAGGAGACAATCAGCTTTTCCTTATCCGACAGAACCTTGTTCTTCTTCTGGTATCCGGCAATAACCACCTCTACGCTCTCTTCCAGATCGCTCTGGGTGACAAACTTCCGGTTCTGCCGAACTGCGCGAAGAGCCGCCTCATTGATGATATTCGCAAGCTCCGCACCGGAGGCTCCTGCCGCAGCGCGGGCAATGGCATTGAAATCGATATCATCACCCATATGCACCTTCTTCGCATGTACCTTCAGGATATCCTCCCGCCCTTTCAGATCCGGAAGCTCAACCGGAACTCTCCGGTCAAAACGTCCCGGTCGAAGCAGAGCCGGGTCAAGGGAATCCGGACGGTTTGTGGCCGCCAGAATCATGACGCCTTTTCGGCCATCGAAGCCGTCCATCTCGGTCAGCAGCTGATTTAAGGTCTGCTCGCGCTCGTCATTGCCGCTCATGCCTCCTCC
>CAVHYN010000011.1:0-22210 GCA_963640245.1 Bulleidia sp. | reverse complement strand
GCCATCATTTCAACCGTTTTCTGTAATGCCTTGATCGTTTCGGTTTGCAACTGGATCATCTGATCTTTCTGTGCAAGCTGGCTTTGAAGAAATGCCTTTTCTTCTTCAGGGTTCACTGCGATGTCCTCCTTCTTTTTGATGTACTTATCGTACCAAAAAGAAGGGAATTCATCAAATCCCGGTCAGGCAGACCGTCGGCATTTTGACGAACCTCCGATGTGGATATCTCTCCGTTTTTCCAGCAAAAACAGCTGCTCTACAAACGAAATGGATAAGGTTATCCACCTTATTTCTTGCCAAAATGATGTTATCCCCTCATCATGTTTCAAATACTTTTTGCTTGTGGATAACCCATTTTTATCTCGGATTTTTCGGTAAAAAATATTTTTCAATTTCTACATGTTGCACAATCAGAAATCCCTGTTTTTTGACATCTGGATTGCTTGGGGCTGCTCAATAGATAGTCCCTCCATCAACCAGCGGAATTGCTGCCTGGTTAGGGAGCGAACTTCTGAGGAATTGCGCGGCCATTGAAATTTTCCATTGTCCAGGCGCTTCTGCAAAAGAACAAAACCATCGTGGTCAAAATAGAGCGCCTTTAAGGTGTTGGTTTTTCGTCCACAGAACAAAAATACCGCATTGACAAACGGATCCATCTGAAAATCATCCCGAATAATGGCCATGAGACCATCAAAAGATTTCCGCATATCCGTTCGGCCTGTCACGATATAGATTTTTTGCACTCTGGACAAATCCCCGATCATAGCTGCTGCAGAGCCGATATTGTATGAAAGATCAGGTCTCTGCCTGCTGTGTTCTGTATTTTCAAAACACAGCCTTTTACTGTGAGTGTGATTGCCGGATATTCGTTTCCTTTTACAGGAATGTCTGATTTCCAGTTTAACGTATCCGCTATAGGCGAATCATGTTCCAAAGATACCGGTACGATTTCATGAGTTTCCGCCATACGAGTTGCGGCCGGTGCCGGGATGTCATAAGCCTTCTTTCTGAGAGTTTTCAACGCACTGTAAAAGGTATTGGGTGAAATCCCTTCCTGTATGCACCAGGCTCTGTCGGACAAGCCGCTGCTGCGGCAGGTCTGGATGAGTCCCATCCATTCTTCCTGCGATCTACGTTTGCATTGCATTGTTGAGTCCTCCTGAGATTGTGTTCACACAGTAATCGGCTGTCATTGGTTAGAAATATGATCAGTGATGCGAATGCATCTGAGATTTAAGACAGAAGACACAGCCTTTTACTGTTATTGGTGTCATTATCTCATATGGTGAGGAGTTTGTGGAACGGTGGGTTATTCATCGCTTACGTTCTTTTGGTGCTCGCAAGCACCAGAACAAAGAAAAAGCAGCAATGACTTTTGAACAATCATTGCTGCAAAAAATGTATGTTCCCAGGGGGAATCGAACCCTCAACTAGTGCTTAGGAGGCGCTTGTTATATCCATTTAACTATGGGAACAAATTTAGCGAGTCAGCCTTGACTGACTTCCCTTAGAGAGTGTACCATAAAATAGCAAAACAAACAAGTAGGAGAAATGCGATGGAACGTGAAATCGATATGAATGAGGTCTCTGACGGAAGATTCTACGGGTCGCGGGATATGGTGAAGGCGGACTGCGGGGGATGCGCGGGGTGTTCACGCTGCTGTGAGAGTATGGGAAGTACGATTATTCTGGATCCATATGATGTGTGGCGGCTGACGACAGGACTGAATGTGAGCTTTGAGGCGCTTTTGCAGGATAAACTGGAATTGAATCTGGTGGAGGGTGTGATTCTGCCGAATATGAAGACGGACGGGGAAGCAGAGCGCTGCGGCTTCTTAAACGAGGAAGGGCGCTGCAGCATTCATGCTTTACGCCCGGGCTTTTGCCGGATTTTCCCGCTGGGGCGATTCTATGAGAACCACAGCTTTCGATATTTTCTGCAGGTGCATGAATGTCCCAAAGAGCCCAAGGCCAAGGTAAAAGTACAAAAGTGGATCGACACGCCGGATCTGAAGCGT
Organism: Bulleidia sp.; assembly: GCA_963640245.1. GTDB lineage: Bacteria > Bacillota > Clostridia > Lachnospirales > Lachnospiraceae > Laedolimicola. The sequence continues at coordinate 20,192 of CAVHYN010000011.1, read as the reverse complement.
AATGAAAAATTTATCATTGACTGGCATTATTTTCTAAAAGAAATCACCGCCCGGCTTAGGGAGCAGGACGGTGAGCAATACCAGAAAATGGTGGATCTGTATATTTTGAAAAGCTTTTATCAGAAGCCCTGGGAAAAAGATAGGGACTTCTATGAGCAGTTTGATGAACGTCTCATGGAGGCAAAGAAGATATTAAAGGTCTAAATCATCCCATCCGCCCCGATCCTTCGGTGTCCGACGATACCGGGTTTCCGGTTTCTTTGTCCGGGAAAGTGATTTCATTCCCTTATAGGAGCTCCGCCTGTTTCGAGAATGTCTCCGGGAAGGCTTCGGCAGGTGAAACGAAAACCGGAATATCCGCGTCAGATGGCGGAAGAGGCGATAAAGCAGGAATAGGAGCAGGAGTACACCTGCGATGATCAAAATCAGTCGAACGTTGATTTTGATAAAATGCTTCTGCTGAACACTCTCCTTGGAGGTGCTGTCCTCTTCTGTATCTGTCTCTTTGTCAAATGTAAATTCCTGTAAATTATCTTTAACCAATGTAATGTCTGCGGTTCCCACCGGTTCTCCATTATAAGTATAAGAAAGAGAAGCAATGAGATCGGAATCCGAGCTTTCATCCTGAAAGAGAAGCTGCGGGGTGGCATCTGAAAAGGAGGCACCGTTTGGAAGGATGATACCGGCATTGCTGTCGATGGTAATAAGTGAGTCGGACTGTCCGAAGATGGCGCTGCCGATATAGGACGAGCCGGAACCTGCGACTGAGAAATTGGTCTCATTTTCCGATACATTAAACCGGGTAAAATTCTCGGAAGCATAATCAAGCAGCAGGGCAGTATCACTGAACAGGGGAACGCCCTTTTCTCCTGTAGACTGGGTACGCATCGTTACGACGATAAGGGTCATGCCGTTACGTTCAGCTACAGTGACCAGAGTGCCCTTGGCCACGCTGGTATTGCCGGTTTTTCCGGCGATAACCGAATCATCCAGATATTTGGTAACCCCCTTATAGGGGGCGATCATATAATGATGATTGGTCATATAGGTAATTTCGTCGCGCTTATTGGTGGGCTGCATCTGATACTTGGAAGTACCGGAGATGCGAAGAAAATCTTCATTCTGAATAGCGGCTTTTGTAATCAGAGCCATATCGTGGGCACTGGTATAATGGTTGTCGTCGTGGAGTCCGTTTGCATTGGCAAAATGAGTATTCGTGCAGCCAAGGGAGGCGGCCTTTTCATTCATCATATCGGCAAAGCTATCCACGGAACCTGCGATATGCTCGGCCAGACCATTGGCACATTCGTTGGCGGACTCGAGCATCAACGCATACAGGGACTGCTCGACGGTGAGCTCTTCCCCCTCGGTAGTATAGATGCTGCTGCTGCCGGCATCTATGGAATGGGTCGCATTGTAGGAATAGGTGACAGTTTCATCCAGAGAACAGTTCTCCAGAGTCAAAAGTGCCGTCATGATCTTCGTGATGCTGGCCGGATAATTTTGCATATCCATATCCTTATTGTAAAGAATAGCACCGCTGTTTGCCTCCATGACAATGGCGGATTCTGCATAAATCTGGGGTCCCTGGGGCCAGCCGTCGATGGAGTTGGAATTGATTTCCTTATTGTAGGAAGCCTGGCGTTCAGCCTCCAGCTGCTCTGCGGCAGCCTTCTCTGCAGCGGTCTGCGCCGCAGTCTTTTTGGTAGACTTTTTCGCAGCATCTGCGGAAATAGGGCTGAAACACAAAGAGCCCACCAGGGAAAGGGTCAGAAGACCCGTAAAAAAACGACATCTATATAAAAACTTCATGATTTCATGCTCCTGAAGAATAAAATTGATAACAGGTGTAGACAGTTATAGAATCAGTATAGGCTATTTGTATCACAGGTGCAAGAACTTCCCGGAATAGTTACCAAAGTTTTTGGGGCTGCACTCAGAAAAAGCTGCGGGAATGGTTGACAAATTCCCCAAAAGAAGGGTATACTAGCCAATAGCGAAAATCAAAAACAAAAAGCATAGACGAAGAGAGTAGAAAACTGCCAAAAGGCACAGAGAGCCGGGGAGGGTGGAAGCCCGGTGCGAGTAGGAGTTTTTGAAAATCACTTCTGAGCTCCGGGCTGAAAAGACCTGTATACAAAAGGGTTTCTAGGTGTCGGCGGAACTCCTCCGTTATGGGAGAAGCATGTGATGGCATGTTGTAATTAGGTGGTTTCACAGAAGCGATCGGCTTTTGTCCTGTTACAGGACAAGAGCCTTTTTTGATTCATAGGAAAGTGCGTCCTATGAATTAAAAACGCTCCGCTTTCAAAAGGAGGAAAATCATGTACAACAAAGTATCAACCGACCTGAATTTCGTCGGCCGTGAGAAAGAGATTGAAAAGTTCTGGGATGAAAATCACATTTTCGAGAAGAGTATGGACAGCCGCAAGGAGGGCGAGACCTATACCTTCTATGACGGACCGCCTACCGCAAATGGTAAGCCCCATATCGGCCATGTGCTGACCCGTGTTATCAAGGATATGATCCCCAGATACCGTACCATGAAGGGCTACATGGTGCCGAGAAAGGCCGGCTGGGATACCCACGGACTTCCGGTCGAGCTGGAGGTCGAGAAGGCACTGGGGCTGGATGGAAAGGAGCAGATCGAGCAGTACGGTCTCGATCCCTTTATCCGCAAGTGTAAGGAGAGCGTCTGGAAATACAAGGGCATGTGGGAGGATTTCTCCGGCACTGTCGGTTTCTGGGCTGACATGGAGCATCCCTATGTTACCTATGATGATAATTATATCGAGTCCGAGTGGTGGGCGCTGAAAGAGATCTGGAAGAAAGGCCTGCTCTACAAGGGCTTCAAGATCGTTCCTTATTGCCCGCGCTGCGGTACCCCCCTTTCCAGCCATGAGGTAGCACAGGGCTATAAGCAGGTTAAGGAGCGTTCCGCAATCGTTCGTTTTAAGGTAAAGGACGAGGACGCCTACTTCCTGGCATGGACAACCACCCCGTGGACACTTCCGTCCAACGTGGGTCTGTGCATGAACCCGAGCGATACCTATGTAAAGGTTAAGGCAGCTGACGGCTACACCTACTATCTGGCAGAGGCTCTGGCAGACAAGGTACTGGGCGGCCTCGCAGAAGAAGGAAAGCCTGCTTATGAGGTTCTGGAGAAATACGTCGGCAAGGATCTGGAGTACAAGGAGTATGAGCCGCTGTATGCTTGCGCCGGAGAGGCAGCAGAAAAGCAGCATAAGAAGGGCTTCTTTGTAACTGTAGACAACTACGTCAGCATGTCCGATGGTACCGGTATCGTTCATATCGCCCCAGCCTTCGGTGAGGACGACGGACGTGTAGGCCGCAATTACGACCTGCCCTTCGTACAGTTCGTAGACGGCAAGGGCAACATGACCGCTGAGACTCCGTATGCCGGCCTGTTTGTAAAGAAGGCAGATCCGGAGGTCTTAAAGGATCTGGATGCAGAGGGCAAGCTCTTTGACGCGCCCAAGTTTGAGCATGATTATCCGTTCTGCTGGCGCTGCGACACACCGCTGATCTACTATGCGCGGGAGTCCTGGTTCATCAAAATGACTGCGGTAAAGGACGACCTGATCCGCAATAACAATACCATCAACTGGATTCCGGAGAGCATCGGCAAGGGTCGTTTTGGAGACTGGCTGGAGAACATTCAGGACTGGGGTGTCAGCCGTAACCGTTACTGGGGAACTCCGCTGAACATCTGGGAGTGCGAGGACTGCGGACATCAGGAGTCCATCGGAAGCAGAGAAGAGCTCTATGAGATGAGCGGGGACGAGAAGGCGAAGACTGTCGAGTTCCACCGTCCGTATATCGACGAGATTACGATGAAGTGCCCGTGCTGCGGAAAGACTATGCGCCGTGTACCGGAGGTACTGGACTGCTGGTTCGACTCCGGAGCGATGCCCTTCGCTCAGCATCATTATCCGTTTGAAAATCAGGAGCTGTTCCATCAGCAGTTCCCGGCACAGTTCATTTCCGAGGCGGTAGATCAGACCAGAGGCTGGTTCTATTCCCTGCTGGCAGAGTCCACCCTGCTGTTCAACAAGGCTCCCTACGAGAATGTTATCGTTCTGGGTCATGTACAGGATGAGAACGGCCAGAAGATGAGTAAGTCTAAGGGAAATGCGGTAGATCCGTTCGATGCCCTGGAGACCTATGGTGCAGACGCCATCCGCTGGTACTTCTATATCAACAGCGCACCCTGGCTGCCCAACCGTTTCCATGGAAAGGCTGTACAGGAAGGACAGCGTAAATTCATGGGAACCCTGTGGAACACCTACGCCTTTTTCGTGCTGTATGCAAACATCGATGAATTCGATGCAACCAAGTATGAGCTGAACTACGATTCCCTGAATGTCATGGACAAATGGCTTCTCTCCAAACTGAATACCGTAGTCGGCGAGGTAGATGATAACCTGAATAACTACCGGATCCCGGAGGCAGCAAGAGCCCTTCAGGAGTTCGTAGACGATATGTCCAACTGGTATGTACGCCGCAGCCGTGAGCGTTTCTGGGCAAAGGGCATGGAGCAGGATAAGATCAATGCTTATATGACCCTGTATACCTCCCTGGTAACTCTTTGCAAGGCAGCAGCACCCATGATTCCGTTCATGACCGAGCAGATTTACCAGAATCTGGTAAGAAATATCGACAAGGACGCTCCCGAGAGCATCCATCTGTGTGACTTCCCGACCGTGAACAAGGCATGGATCGACGAAGAGCTGGAGCGTGATATGGACGAGGTTCTGAAGATCGTTGTTATGGGACGTGCGTGCCGTAATACAGCCAACATCAAGAACCGTCAGCCTATCGCTCAGATGTATGTAAAGGCTCCCTACAAGCTGGCTGAGTACTACTGCGAGATCATCGAGGACGAGCTGAATGTGAAGAAGGTAGACTTCACCGATGACGTCCGCGCATTTACCACTTACAGCTTCAAGCCGCAGCTGAAGACCGTAGGACCGAAATACGGCAAGTGCCTGAACGGCATCCGGGAGTATCTGTCCAAGGTAGACGGCAATACGGCCATGGATGAACTGAAGGAGAAGGGCAGCCTCACATTTGACGTAAATGGTACAAGTGTGGTATTATCGGAAGAGGATCTGCTGATTGACATGGCGCAGACAGAAGGCTTTGTATCCGACGGAGACAACAACATTACCGTCGTACTGGATACCAAGCTGACACCGGAACTGATCGAGGAGGGCTTTGTCCGCGAGATCATCAGCAAGGTGCAGACCATGCGTAAAGAGGCAGACTTCCAGGTAACAGACAAGATCGTGATTTCCTGCAAGGGCAATCAGAAGATCGAGGATCTCATCAAGACAAATCAGGAGGAGATCAAGTCTGAGGTTCTGGCTGTGGATGTCAAGTTTGACGCGGCCGATGGCTATGTGAAGGACTGGAATATCAATGGCGAGAACGTAACATTGGGTGTGGAGCGCGTGTAAGCGCTCCGCCCGTACCCCATATCGGTAAATGAGGAGGAAAATAGGATGAGTAAGAGACCCTTCGACAAGGAACTCTTCAAAAGAAGCGTCGTTTACAATGTGAAGACCCTGTACCGTACCCCCATCGAAGAGGCAACACAGAATCAGATTTTTCATGCAGTTGCACTGGCTACCAAGGATGCCATCATTGACGCCTGGATCGCGACCCAGGAGCAGATGAAAAAGCAGGATCCGAAGATCGTATACTATATGTCCATGGAGTTCCTGATGGGACGTGCTCTTGGCAATAACTTAATCAATCTGACCTATTATAATGAAGTAAAGGAAGCTCTGGAGGAGCTTGGCTGCGATCTGAATGTGATCGAGGATCAGGAACCGGACGCAGCACTGGGAAATGGCGGCCTCGGAAGACTGGCAGCCTGCTTCCTGGATTCTCTGGCAAGCCTGGGCTATGCAGCTTACGGCTGCGGTATCCGTTATCGCTACGGTATGTTCAAGCAGAAAATCGAGAATGGCTATCAGAAGGAGATCCCGGATGACTGGCTTTCCAACGGCAATCCCTTTGAGCTTCGCCGTCCGGAGTATGCAAAGACAGTTAAATTTGGCGGCTACGTAGATATCGAAGTGGATGAAAAGGGCAAGAATCATTTCATCCAGAAGGGCTATCAGGCCGTACGTGCGATCCCCTGCGATCTGCCTGTTGTAGGCTATGGCAACAATGTAGTCAATACCCTGCGCATCTGGGATGCAGAGGCTATGAACACCTTCAGTCTGGACGCTTTCGACAAGGGTGATTATCATCAGGCTGTTGAGGAAGAAAACCTGGCAAAGCTTCTGGTTGAGGTTCTCTACCCGAACGACAATCATATGGCAGGAAAAGAGCTGCGTCTGAAACAGCAGTACTTCTTTATCTCCGCCAGCGTGCAGGAAGCTATCGCACGTTATAAGAGAAACCACAGCGATATCCGCAAATTCTACGAGAAGGCGGCATTCCAGCTGAACGACACCCATCCGACCGTAGCAGTAGCCGAGCTGATGCGTATCCTCATCGACGAGGAAGGACTGGAGTGGGATGAGGCATGGGAAGTAACCACCAAGACCTGCGCTTATACGAATCATACCATCATGGCAGAGGCTCTGGAGAAATGGCCCATCGAGCTGTTCTCCCGTTTGCTTCCCCGTGTATACCAGATCGTCGAGGAGATCAATCGTCGTTTCGTCATCGAGATTCAGAACAAGTATCCGGGCGATCAGGAGAAGATCCGCAAGATGGCGATCATTTACGACGGACAGGTTAAGATGGCACATCTGGCCATTGCAGCAGGCCATTCTGTAAATGGTGTGGCAAGACTGCATACCGAGATCCTGAAAAAGCAGGAGCTGAAGGACTTCTATCAGATGATGCCGGAGAAATTTAATAATAAGACCAACGGTATCACCCAGCGCCGTTTCCTGCTTCACGGCAATCCGCTGCTGGCTCAGTGGGTGACAGACCATATCGGTGACGAGTGGATCACCGATCTGTCCCAGATCAGCAAGCTGAAGGTTTATGCAGACGATGAGAAGGCGCAGCAGGAGTTCATGAACATCAAGTATCAGAACAAGGTGCGTCTGGCAAAATACATCCAGGAGCACAATGGTGTGACTGTAGATCCGCGCTCCATCTTCGATGTACAGGTTAAGAGACTGCATGAGTACAAGCGTCAGCTACTGAACATCCTGCATGTGATGTATCTGTACAATAAGATCAAAGAGCATCCGGATATGGAATTCTATCCGCGAACCTTTATCTTCGGCGCAAAGGCAGCAGCAGGCTACCGCCGTGCAAAGCTGACCATCAAGCTGATCAACTCCGTTGCAGATGTGATCAACAACGACGCGTCCATCAATGGTAAGCTCAAGGTTGTCTTCATCGAGGACTACCGTGTATCCAATGCCGAACTGATCTTCGCTGCAGCAGATGTTTCTGAGCAGATCTCTACTGCCAGCAAGGAGGCATCCGGTACCGGAAACATGAAGTTTATGCTGAACGGCGCCCTGACCATCGGAACCATGGACGGCGCAAACGTCGAGATGGTAGAAGAGATGGGCGAGGAGAATGCATTTATCTTCGGCCTGAGCGCAGACGAGGTTATAGGCTACGAGCAGCATGGCGGCTACAATCCGATGGACATCTTCAATAATGACCAGGATATCCGTCACGTGCTGATGCAGCTGATTAATGGCTACTATGCACCCCAGGATCCGGAGCTGTTCCGTGACCTCTATGATTCACTGCTGAATACAAATAGCAGCGATCGTGCGGATACCTACTTCATCCTGAAGGATTTCCGTTCCTACGCAGAGACACATGCTAAGATTGAGACAGTCTACAGAGATGAGAAGCAGTGGGCAAAGAAGGCTCTCTGGAATACCGCATGCAGCGGCAAGTTCTCTTCTGACCGGACCATCCAGGAGTATGTGGATGACATCTGGCATCTGGATAAGATGACTGTGGAGCTTCCGAAGGAAGACGAGCCGGTTAAAACTAAGGCTAAGACAAAATAAGACAGGATTTTTAAAGGGCAGACGTTTTTATGCGTCTGCCCTTTTGCATTAGGGGAACATTGCAAAAAGAGGGAAAATCGTGTATGTTTAAGAAAAAGGGGGTCAGACTATGTATCATGAACATCAGAAACCTTACCATATCGGATTTACAAATGAGACGGGAGCGCGCTATGCGATCCTCCCGGGGGATCCGGGGCGCGTGGAGAAGATCGCAGCCTTTCTTAAGAACCCGCGGTTCGTGTCTCAGAATCGAGAGTACACCACGTGGGTCGGTGAGATTGAAGGGGAGTCGGTTCTTGTTATGTCAACCGGAATGGGCGGCCCGTCCGCAGCCATCGCCATCGAAGAGCTGCATCAGATCGGTGTCGATACTGTCATCCGCATCGGCACCTGCGGCGGCATGGCTCTGCCGGTGAAGGGCGGCGACCTGGTGGTAGCTACCGGAGCGATTCGCATGGAGGGTACCTCAAAGGAGTATGTGCCGGTGGAATTTCCGGCGATTGCGAATCTTGACGTGACCAACGCGCTGGTGGGAAGCGCAAAAGAACTGGGACATACCTACCATGCGGGCGTGGTACAGTGCAAGGATTCTTTCTACGGTCAGCACAGCCCGGAGCGGATGCCGGCCGGATATGAACTGATGAATAAATGGGATGCATGGATCAAGGCAGGCTGCCTGGCATCGGAGATGGAGAGTGCGGCAGTCTTTATCGTGTCTCAGATTCTCGGGATGCGGGCAGGCTGTGTGCTGAATGTGCTCTGGAATCAGGAGCGAAGAAAAAAAGGACTGGATGATACAGAGAGTCAGGATATGACGGCAGCGATTCGGGTGAGCATCGAGGCTATCCGAAAGCTGATTCTGGAAGAAATTCCCAACTAAGAAGGCTTGGATGCAGAAGCGATGAGCTCTTCCTTCTGAGCGCGGGTAAGCTTCTTGATGGCGCATTCCCGTTTCATGGCCTCTTCCTTAGTCTCGAAGCTTTCATAATAGACCAGGGAGACAGGAAGATGGGCTTTGGTATATTTGGCGCCGCGGCCGGAATTATGGTCGGCCACGCGCTTTTCCAGATGATTGGTCCAACCGGTATAGAGGGAACCGTCGCCGCACCGGAGGATATAAGTATAGTTCATGAAAAACCTCTTGGGAAATAATATGATGTGTAACGGATCAGATGTTGAATAGTTACACCTTATTATAAATGAGGAAGATTTTTTGTGCAATCGGATTTGCATTCTGCGTGATTCGGCCAGTTATTTATGAAACGATACACTAGTGAGAGGGTATTATTATGGAAGAAACAAAAAGAATAGAGTCACTTGTGGAGGCGGCTATCGAGGCAAGAGGCCGCGCTTATGCGCCTTATTCCGGCTTTACGGTAGGAGCGGCGATTCTGACTGCAGCAGGGGAAATCTTCGAGGGCTGCAATATCGAAAATATCTCCTATTCGGCCACAAACTGTGCGGAGCGCACTGCATTGTTTGCAGCTGTGGCGAAGGGAAACCGGGAGTTTCAGGCTCTGGCGGTCACGGGAGCAAAGATAGGAACAGAACCACAGGATTACTGTATGCCGTGTGCGGTATGCCTCCAGGTGCTGCGTGAATTCTGTCCGTCAAAGTTCCCGATCTATGTGGTAAAGACAAAGAAGGATGTGAAAAAGTACCTTCTTGAAGATCTGCTTCCGATTGTATTTGACAGCCTGAAGCGTTAGGAAATTCCGAAGGAATCCCCTATTACATAAAAAACATTATCGCACTTGGCACATTCTTTCTTAGAGCGTGATCGGCATCCTTGCAACAAAGACGTACATCATGATAAAGTGGCAAAGGCTGCCGCCCATCACAAAGAGATGGAAGATCTCATGGGAGCCGAAATATTTATGGCGTGCATTGAAAAGCGGCAGCTTCAGTGCATAGATAATACCGCCTACCGTATAAATGATGCCGCCTGCCAGAAGCCATCCGAAGGCTGCCGGAGAAAGAGCATTCAGAATCTGTGTAAAAGCCAGGACGCAGACCCAGCCCATGGCGATATACAGCACTGAAGAAAACCATTTCGGGCAGGTAATCCAGAACAGCTTCAGGACAATACCGGCAATGGCGATTCCCCAGACGATAGCGCAGAGGCTATATCCCACTTTTCCGCCCAAGACAATCATGCAGATAGGCGTATAGGAACCTGCGATGAGAATGAAGATCATACAGTGATCGATTTTTCGCAAGATCCGGTTCGTCCGCTCAGACAGATTCAGCGTATGGTAAGTGGCACTGGCCGCGTAGAGTAAAATCATGCTGACGATAAAGATGCTTAAGGAAATGAGATGTATCTTATCGGGATTGCTGGCTGCCCGAATCAGCAGCGGCGTCGCTGCAAAGGCCGCCATCAGCATGCCGATAAAATGAGTGATGGCACTACCTGGATCTTTAATTTCAAACTTCATGGTAACAACCCCTTTCGTTCTTTTTTTGTGATATAGTTTTTGATAATTTTGCACGTAGTATTCAATACTATGTGTGGCTATACCTGTATTATATTCAAAAAAGAACAAAAGTCAAGAGGAAAATTGTCGGGCTGTCGCCCTATAAAAATAGAAAAAAACAGCCGGAATTGAGCAAGCTCCCTTCCGACTCTTTTTTTCTATTTTTTCATGGATTTTGTATACGTAACTGAACAAATATTGAACTGTTACGTATATTATAATTCAGTTCTTATTGACACACATCAGTAACAATTGCTGTAACTGTTTAGGGAACTTTACAGCACTCCTCGCACAGCCCGACATATTGGACGGAATGTCCCTCGATGATACCCGGAAAGGCTTCCTGGGCTTTCGCATCGATAAAAGATTCGTCAGCCATATGGATATCAAAGAGAGCATGGCATTTTCGACATACGAAATGAGAATGTGGTTCGATATGTCCGTCAAAACGGTCTGCTCCGTCCGTCGTAATCTTCAGAATTTCACCGAGATCGGTTAAAAGGGCAAGATTTCGGTAGACGGTACCAAGGCTGATATTGGGAAATTCCTCTTTTACATGCAGATATACGGTATCTGCTGTGGGATGATCGTAGCGGGACAGCAAAAAGCGTTTGATGGACTCGCGCTGACGGCTGTATTTTAAATTCGGCATAGAAATTCTCCTGATAATGATAATGATTATTGTTTCTCTTATTTTAGCGAATTATATGCAAATGTCAATGGAAAATATTTTACTTTTAAGGAAAAAGTAGGTATACTGCTTATAGGCGTTATTAAGCAAGGTGAATATGAGAAAATTCGAAATAGCAGTAATGCTTGCAGTAAAAAGCTTGATAGGACAGGAAGGAACCAAAGATGGCAAAGAGAGAAGAAAATAATTTTAAAAAAGCAATGAATGGACTTTTGGGATATGGGGAAAAGAAGAGCAGCAGGTGCAAGGCGAGGTCGTAGTAGAGAAGACGGATCCGGTGACTCCTGAGATTCTGATGCCCCGCAAAGAGCCGGAGCTTCCGGCAACCCGTGAGGAAGCAGTGATTCCTTCCGATATGGTGATTAACGGTAACATCACGACCAAGTCCAACATGCGGATTCTGGGCAGTGTTGTAGGCGATGTAAACTGTGACGGCAGTATCTGGCTGATGGGCAGCATCGAGGGCAAGGTCAACGCAGGAAACCTGACTATCCAGCGAGGCGGTCTGACAGGAGACGTGCAGGTTCGTGAAAGCGTGGTGATCGAGCAGGATGCAGTTCTGAAGGGTAATCTGACTGCACAGACGGTCAGCTCCAACGCCCGCAGCGAGGGCAAGATCCTTGCGGAGAAGGCTGTGGAGCTGCGTGAGAACGCCTATGTACATGGTGATATTACTGCAGGTGCTCTGTCTGTCAGCACAGGCGCGAAGATCAAAGGTCTTGTGGATGTAAGCGAGTAAGGATATGGAAGAGGAGCATTATTTCGGAAGTGTGCGCTTTTTCCGGCACCTGATTCTCGGCTGCGTAGGACTGGCAGTGCTGATTCCGGTAACCTTAAGCATCATTTTGGCCGTGCGGAATCGAAGCCTTTCCCATAAGTGTGAAACCCTCCTTGCGGAAAATGAAAGTCTGCAGGAAGATATAACGGATTTGTCAGAAGAGGTGGAGGGATTACGTCCGGCAGAGAAAATTCGGCGGGATGTAGATTACCAGAATCTCTATAGTGCATCCGGAGAGGATGCAAGTGGCTGGGAACTGATTCTGGTCAATGACAGTCATCCGCTGGATAAAGATTATACCGTGAATCTGAGCTCGGTGACTGGCGGTCAGAAGGTAGATTGCCGGATTGTGGAGCCTTTAAATGAGATGCTGAAGGCCATGAAAAAAGAGGGACTGCACCCCATGATCTGCTCGGCATATCGTTCCGTGGAGCGTCAGGCTGAATTGTTTGAAGAGTATATCGAGGAGAAACTGGAGGCAGGATGGAATTACGAGGATGCCTTTTATAAAGCAAAGACGCGGATCTGCGTGCCGGGAACCAGTGAGCATCAGACCGGCCTGGCTGTGGATATCGTGGGTAAGTACCATCAGAGCCTCGATGACGCCCAGGCGGATACCAAAGAGGCGAAATGGCTTCTGGAGCATTGCGCTGAGTACGGGTTCATCCTCCGTTTTCCAAAAGACAAGACAGACATAACCGGTGTGGATTACGAGTCCTGGCATTTTCGTTATGTGGGGACGGATGCAGCTTCCTATATTATGAAACATGAAATAACTCTGGAAGAATATCTGGATTCGGTTGACAAATAGTAATCATGCTGTTATAATTCGGTCATAAGTTTTAATAAATTTGTAACATTTGAACGCGTGATTGAATTTATTGATAAATTGGAGGAACGACAGCATGCACAAGTTTGCAACGATATGTCTTGCCGGAGCACTTTGCTTTAGCTTTGGCGGTATGAAAGCAGAAGCAAGTGGCGTGTCACTGGCAGCAGTGGAAGGAATCGCTTCTGTCATGACGGAGGCTCAGGCAGCAGACCCGGATGCAGATAAGAAAGTACTCGAGGATATGACGCCGTCAGAATTCGACGGAATCTGTATTGCAAAAGTCAATGATTATGTAAATGTAAGAAGTGAAGCGAGCGAGGAGAGCGAAATCCTCGGAAAGCTTTATGATAAATCAGCCGGAACCGTAGAGGAAGAAGTGGATGGCTGGTACAAGATCACATCCGGCAGTGTGACCGGTTATGTGAAGGCTGAGTATGTAGTCACCGGTGATGAGGCCGAAGAGCTGGCTAAGGAAGTGGGAACCCGTGTGGCGACAGTTACGACCCAGACCCTTCGTGTAAGAACAGATGCCAGCACAGACGCCAGCGTTCTGGGACTGATTGGCGAGGGCGAGGAGCTTACCGTTACCGATGAGCAGGATGGTTTCGTTCAGGTATCCATCGAAGAGGGTGACGGCTGGGTATCCACCGATTATGTAGATTTGAGAACCGATTTCGTCCAGGCAGAATCCAAGGCAGAGGAGGAAGCTCGTCTTGCTAAGGAGGAGGCAGCGAAAGAGGAAGGTAAGAAGAAGGCAAAGGCAGCGGCTGCCAAGTCAGAAGGAAGCTCAGGTACAGTCGTAGGAAGCGGTTCGGGAAGCAGCAGTGGAAATGCAGTAGTCAGCTACGCAAGCCAGTTTGTCGGCAATCCTTATGTATACGGCGGTACAAGCCTGACAAACGGAACCGATTGCTCCGGCTTTGTTATGGGAGTCTATGCACACTTTGGTGTGAGCCTGCCCCATTCCTCAAGTGCTATGAGAAGCGTAGGATACGGTGTCAGCCTTTCTGAAGCACAGCCGGGCGATATCATTTGCTACAGTGGACATGTAGCCATCTATTGTGGAAATAATACCGTTGTACATGCAAGTACAGCAGCTACCGGAATCAAGTATACATCGCCGGCAAATTATAAGAGCGTTATTTGTGTAAGACGAATCTTCTAAATATGGAAAAATAAGAAACAGGTGCCTTTGGGGCATCTGTTTTTTTAATGTAATAGGAAATTCCGAAGGAATCCCCTATTACATAAAAAAACATTATCGCACTGCGACGGAGAGGTAGTATGGAGCTAAAGCGACCCGCCGCAGGCGGAGAATCCTGCGTAGCAGGATTCTTTCTTATTCATAGGAAAGTGCGTCCTATGAATTAAAAAAGCTCCGTGACGATGCGCACTGCGGCGAGAAATATCAGATAACTGTGGTGAATTTTCAGACGATGAGAAACAATTTTATGTAACCTGTGCGGATTTGCGCTTGCATATTGCACAAAGAAAAGATGGGTTGAAAAAATTATGCACGAATCTACGTGGAAAAGTGAATAAGATATCCACAGAGAAAAGCAAAATAAATCCAGTAAAATAAAGTTATCAACCGAGTTATCCACATTATCCACATTTTTTCATGTGCAAAACCCGGGTTTACATAGGATTGAAAAAAACAAACGTTCTGTACAGATTGAATAAAATCAAAATTGAGAGCAGGAAAATGAACTAGTGTATTGACTTTTTTGATGTCGAAATATAGATGCTATTGTCTGACAAAATAAAACACGCATTCCAATATGCTATGGAATGCGTGTAACAGTTTTAGCGAATAGCGATGAGTTTACAGATGGGATTCCCCTTTGAGGAAAACTTTTCTTCATACTCCGTCATGATATTTCCCTCATTCATCGCAGGGTTATGATGGAGATCCCGGGAGAAGCAGACAAGTTTCCAACCGGCCTCCTCGACGCTGTCTAGAGAAAAATCAAACAGAGCTACATTGTCGGTCTTGAACTCGAGCTGGCCATCCGGGGAAAGAACCTGGTGGTAGCGGGCGAGAAATTCGGTCGAGGTCAGACGCCGCTTGGCATGTCTGGCCTTTGGCCACGGATCAGAAAAATTCAGATAGATCCGATCGATTTCGCCCTTCGCAAACATTTCCGCAAGCTCCGAGGCATCCTCGCAGAGAAAATACAGATTCGGAAGGGGCTCTTCCTCCATTTTTTGCAGAGCCCGCAGCAGCACACTGCTGTAGCGTTCCATGCCCAGATAATTAATTTCTGGATTCTGCCTGGCCAGTTCCATCAGAAACTGCCCCTTGCCCATTCCAATTTCGATATGAATGGGATGATCATTTTCAAAGAGCTCCTGCCAGGATCCTTTGCGCTCTTTTGCGTCATGTACGACAAATTCATTGGCTGCGATGGCTTCCTCCGCACCTTTGACATGCTTTAGTCTCAATGTTTTATCCTCCTGAAAAGCCCGAAAATCAAGCTTTTTTTTGAATTGTAAACAACTTCTGAAAAAAAATCAAGAAAAAATAAAAAAAGTGCTTGCATTTTATAAAACCATGCAGTATAATAAATCTTGCGTTGAGGCAAGGACGAAACGCAAGAACAAAATAAGCGCGATTAGCTCAGCTGGCAGAGCACCTGACTCTTAATCAGGGTGTCCAGGGTTCGAACCCCTGATCGCGCACTAGAAAGTATCGGTTTTGCAGATAACTGCGGAGTCGGTGCTTTTTTTGTGACTGGAAACAGAAGATTGACAACCTTATAAATAATTGTTATGATAAGCGCATACAGGCGATTACTGATAGACATTCAGGAGGAAATCGATGAAGCTCATGATGGTTATCGTACAGGAACAGGATTATGCCAAGCTTGCTACCCAGTTGATTCGTAACAAGATTCGTGCGACGAAGTTCGAGACATCCGGCCTCTATTCGAATAAGAAAAATGTGACCCTATTTATCTGTGTGGAAGAAGAGCAGCAGGAAGAGATTCTGGATTATATCCGGGAAAGCTGCACAGAGCGACAGGAAGTATGTCAGGTCTGGGAATATAATGGAAATATGATGGTGCAGACCGAGAAGACCCTGCGTATCGGCGGGGCTACGATATTTATCTCTGATGTAGGAAGCGTAACAAAGTTCTAAACCCATAACGATTCAGACGCTGAACACTTGCCGAAACCCTATATATGCGGTAAGGTGATGATAAAGGCTGTTCCGTGATGCGGGGAAGATGAGACTTCGATTTGCCCATAATGGCTTTCGATAATCTTCTGTGCCATCAAGAATCCGAGACTGGGTTCAGACAGAGAAACACTGCAGTCACCAGAGATACGAATGAATAGCTGATCGAGATATTTTCGGGCGGAGAGCGTAATGCAGCCGCCCGATTTTGTTTTCTTTTGCAGGTCATAAAGAAGGAAGAGAAATGCCTGGCGAAGCTTATCCGGATTGCCAAAGACGGAAGGAAGCCTGGTGGGTAAAGAAAGAGAAAAACGTTTGTCAAGATCCTGTCCCAGAGAGAGCAAAAGTTCCGGTAGATCGACTTCGCACATGAAGTAACGTCTTTCTTCTGTATCGACAGCGAGATTCGAGAGAAGCTGCAGCAATTCATTGATATTTCTTCGGGTTTCTTCCCAGAAGAGAAAACCAAGAACCTCTGGATGCATGCCTTCTATCGAATGCAGGGAATGGCTGACCAGCATCAGCGGCTCAAGGATTTCATCTGTGATTTTTGCGGCAGAAAGTTGGAGCTCATTCATAGCAAATTCCTCCGGGGAAACAGTTAGATGCATAGAACCGACAATTGGTTTGACTTGAGTGTAACATGGAGAGCCCCCGCGGACAATAGAGATTCAAACGACAATTCAAGACATAAAGCGACAAAAGCAGACAAAAAGGAGGAGAGGTCATGAGACATGACGACTGTATTTTCTGTAAAATAGCAAACGGGGAGATTCCGTCTGCTACGATTTACGAGGATGAGGATTTTCGGGCATTTCTCGATCTGAATCCGGCTACCAGAGGACATGCACTCCTGGTGCCGAAGGAGCATTTTGCAAATCTATTTGAGCTTGATGAAGAGCATGCTAAGAAGGCGATCGTCACTGCAAAAAAAATAGGCGAAAAGATGAAAAAAGAACTGGACTGTGACGGCCTGAATCTGATTCAGAATAACGGGGAGGCAGCGGGACAGACAGTATTTCATTTTCATATGCATCTGATTCCCAGATACCGGGATGATCAGGCCGGCATCGGCTGGAAACAGGGCAGTCTTACGGATGAGGATAAAGAGGATCTAGTGCATCGTTTGCAAAATAACTAACCTATTCACTTGCCTGCAGATTCGGCCAGTTATTTATGAAACGATAAACTAGTAAAACGTCTGGGATAGAGCATCAGACGTGAGTGACAGAAGCGAAGCAATAAAGCAACTGGTCGGCTATGGAACGGTTGCGGACTAGCTTAGAACGGCAGAGGACTAGATGGAGAGCAGCGAGGAACGGTTTCATGAGATCTACAAGAAATATAAAAACCGGATCCTCGGGCAGGTCTATGCCATTACCCAGGATTACCATCAGGCGGAGGATATCTGTCAGGAAACCTTTCTGAAAATGTATCATTATATGGATGTTTTGGACGAAGAGGGCTTAGAACGCTGGCTTCGCGTGGTGGCTTACAACAAAACCTGTGACTGGCTGCGCCGTAGAAAAAAGTATGGAGAATTGTTGAAGGAACGCTCACTGAATCCGGGACAGGATGCAGAAAATGCAATGGAAGACTATGTGGCCTTTTTGGATTGCAGCGACTCCTGCACGCATATTCTGCCGAAGCTTCGAGAGAAGAATGAAAAATGGTACGAAATTCTGGTTCTATATGAATATTTCGGGATCTCGAAGCAAGATATCTCGAAGAAGATGGGGATGCCGCTTGGTACAGTGGATACCTATCTGCGAAGATGCAAAAAGTGGCTAAAGGAAAATTTTTACAATAACGAAACATAAAAGGAGGGAATCGCAAAGCTGCGATTCCCTCCTTTTTAGCACCTAAAGAAGGACAATTAACGAGAAACAGCTTCTTCAATAAGTCCTACAATCGTTTCGATAGAGTTTGTCTGATGGCTGGTCTTCATGGTCTCAGAAAAGGCAGCGCGTTCGCCGTAGAGCCTATGGATCGTCTGAAGAAGCACATCATTGGTAATCTCTTCTTCCTCCAGAACCAGGCTGAAGCCCTGGCGCTCAAAGGAGCGGGCATTCAGAATCTGATCTCCGCGGCTGGCTGCAGCAGAGAGCGGGATCAAAAGATTGGGTTTATGAAGAGCCAGAAGCTCGCAGATCGAATTCGCACCGGCACGGGAAATGACGAGATCTGAGAGCGCAAAAAGATCCTTCAGCTCCTCGTTGATATACTCGTACTGGACATAGCCGGAGAGACCGGACAGGGAGGAATCGAGCTTTCCTCTGCCGCAAAGGTGAATTACATGGAAATCCGTAAGGAGGGTCGGCAAAATTTTCCGCACCGCCTCATTGACGGCAACTGCACCGAGACTTCCGCCCATTACAAGGATGACGGGTTTTCCCTCCGAAAGGCCGGTAAAGCGAAGGGCGCGGCCTGCATCACCTTCCAGAAGCTCCTGACGAATGGGAGAACCGGTTAGAACGGCCTTCTCTTTCGGCAGGTATTTAAGAGTCTCAGGGAAATTGCAGCAGACCTTGGAGGCTGCCGGAATCGCCAGCTTATTGGCCAGACCGGGCGTCATATCAGACTCATGAATGATGGAGGGAATATGGCAATGTCTTGCTGCCAGAACCACGGGAACCGAGACAAAGCCACCCTTGGAGAAGACGACATCCGGCTTGAGCTCCCGGAGAATATGGATCGCTTCGCCATAGCCCTTCAGAACTTTGAAGGGATCTGAGAAATTCTTGGGATCAAAATAGCGGCGCAGCTTTCCGGAAGCAATGCCGTAATAAGGTACCTGAAATTCAGTGATAAGCTTTTTTTCGATGCCGTTATAGGAGCCCATATAGGAAATGTCATAGCCAAGCTCGCGAAGCCTGGGCAGCAGGGCGATATTTGGAGTCACATGTCCGGCAGTTCCGCCGCCGGTAAGAAGAATTCGTTTCAAGGTTATACCTCCGTAAAAAATCTTGATTTGTAACTATTCAGAGCCATGCAAAATTTCATAAATCGGACGTGAAATGCTTGCATTTCTAAGGCTGATTTTGAAATTTTATATGGCGAAGTAGCCACATGAGCAAAAGGTCGCTAGATGTCCAGTGGACATCTGCTTAGCGACTGACCGTAGTGGAACGGAGACAGCCTCGCAGAGGCGATTTTGCGAATGGGGTTCTGAATAGTTACCTTGATTTCATCTTATTATGATAGCTTTTTCCGCGGGTGTCAATTGCTTGTGGTGCAGACCTGTTCGGAGAGGAAACAGTTACGTGTTGCAATTGCCTGAAAATATTGGTAAAATAGTAACGATTCAGAACTGTACGAAAGAATGCATTTCGGAAGGCTTATGAAAGTGAGGTGTCTATGGGCAGAACAGGAATTATCGGAGCGATGGAAGAAGAAGTTGCTCTTTTGAAAGAAAAGATGGAAATAGATGTTGTGGTAAAGAAGGCGTCGATGGAATTTTACCAGGGTCATCTGAACGGCCGCGAAGTGGTAGTGGTACGAAGCGGCATCGGTAAGGTCAATGCTGGAATGTGTGCGCAGATTCTGGTAGACGTCTTTAATGTCAATCATCTTATCAATACAGGAATTGCAGGCTCTCTGAAGGCAGAGATCAACATCGGTGATATCGTCGTATCGTCGGATGCCCTGCAGCATGATATGGATGCAAGACAGTTTGGTTATGCGAGAGGCGAGATTCCCCGGATGGATACCATAAGCTTCCCGGCGGATCCGGAGCTGGTAAGTCTGGCGAAGGCTGCCTGCGAGGAGGCGAATCCGGATATCCGCGTCTTTGTGGGGCGTGTGGTAAGCGGTGACCAGTTTGTGGCAGAACGCTCGGTAAAGGAAGAGATCGCTTCCTGGACAGAAGGATACTGCACTGAGATGGAGGGCGCAGCCATCGCCCAGGCCGCATACCTGAACAAGGTACCGTTCGTCATCGTCCGCGCTATTTCGGATAAGGCCGATGACAGCGCGACGATGGACTATCCTACCTTTGAGGCAAAGGCTATCGAACACAGCGTGAGGCTGGTGGAGAACTTCGTATCCCGGATACCGGAGGATGCATACTAAACAAAAAGGGAATATTTGGAAAAAGCGGGAAGGTTGTCAGAGCCGGTCGGGTAATGGCAGGCCACCGCTTTTTTAATTCAGAGGTAAATGGTTGCTAAAGCAACCGCGCCTCGGCGCGAGAATGTGCCAAGGCAC
>CAVHYN010000010.1:0-21263 GCA_963640245.1 Bulleidia sp. | reverse complement strand
CGGGACGTCATTCATGCCGCCTACCAGATCCTTTACCGGCATGGAGGAGATAAAAACATCGCCCTCGATGGTATGCTCTTCGCCATTTTCTACATAGGAAAGGCTCTGCACCCGGCCGTCCGCCGTATGAAGTCTGGTCACCTTACAGCCTCTGCGGATCTCACCGCCCATCTTCTCCACCTCGGCAGCTGCGGTCTCCCAGAGCTGACCGGGTCCGTATTTCGGATAGTTGAATTCCTCGATGAGGGATGTCTGAACCTGATGCTTGTCCTGCTTCTTCGGTACCAGCTTTTGGAGATTGTCCTTCAAGATGCCCATGATGGACAAGCCCTTGGTACGCTGTGCTCCCCAGGAAGCATCGATCTCGCTCGGATGACGCCCCCAGAGCTTTTCGGTATAACCCTCAAAGAACATGGAATATAGCTTCTTTCCGAAGCAATTGATATAGAAGTTTTCCAGGGAATCCTCCGGCTTCTTCGCCACAGCTGCCTTCAGATAACTGAAGCCCGCTACCATCGTCGTGGTGAAGCCCATATTTTTGATGGTGGTGGCATTAAGCTTTACCGGATAGTCGTAAAATTTCTTTCCGTAGTAGATACGGGATACCCGGTTACGGGTCAGCATCACCCGATCCTCTTTCTCCGGATCCGGGCCGCCTGCTGCCAGCGGAACCTCTCGTCCCAGTACTTTGTCATCGTAGGACGGTGCGCCCTGCAGGGGCATGATCTCGTCCCACCAGGCTGTCACGCGGTCATCCTTCGAGAAGAACCGGTGTCCGCCGATATCCATACGGTTGCCATTGTAGCGAACGGTACGGGAAATGCCGCCGATCTCCTGGCTTTCCTCGAGAATCACTACCTCATATTCCTTTGACTTTTTTAATAATTCATATGCCGCCGTCACTCCCGCCGGACCGGCACCGATAATCACTGCTTTCTTCATTTGAAGCTCCTTTTATAGATTTTCCTTTTGCTATTGTACACGATCTCACTCATTCCGTCAATTCTGCTGTGGATCATAAAAGGATTGTATTATTTCTTAAAATATTATGAACTCGATTGAACCGCAAATTTCTTTGTGCTATACTCCCATTCAGAAAGGAGGCCATCCACTTGAAAGCATTTTTTCAAAAGTACAGGCATGCATGGGTTTTGCTTTATGCCTTTATCTACCTGCCCTGGTTCGTATGGCTGGAAGGCCGCGCCAACCTGCCCTACCATGTCATCCATGTATGGCTGGATGATAAGATTCCCTTTGTGGAATATTTTATTGTGCCCTATCTTTTATGGTTTGTATATATCGCTGCAGTGTTTCTTTATCTCTTCCTGAAGGGAACGAAGAAGGAGTTCTATCGCTACTGCTTCTTCCTTTTTACCGGAATGACACTGTTTTTGATAGTCTCCACGGTTTACCCGAACGGACACCTGCTGCGGCCTACAAGCTTCCCGCGGCACAATCTTTTCACCCTGGCTGTGCAGCTTTTGTATCAGGCGGATACTCCTACAAATATTTTCCCCAGTATCCATGTATACAATTCCATCGCTGCCCACCGCGCCGTGATGAACAGCCCGAAGCTTTCCGGAAACCGGCTGCTTCGCAGTCTTTCCTTTATCCTCATGGTTTCCATTATTCTGGCAACGATGTTTTTAAAACAGCATTCCGCCCTGGATGTGATGTGCGGCATCGTACTGGGTGCCCTGATGGATCAGGTCGTATACCATATGGAGTTCTCATTCGCAAGAGATCGGGTCTCCAAGCGTAAACGAGAAACTGTTGCTTAAAAAAGGAATCCTGCTTCCCGCAGGATTCCTTTTTTAGTTAAAGCCGACAAACTTATTTGCGATCTTATAAGCCACTTCCGAAATCTTCCGTCCGGTTCTGCCGGGCAGGTTCATGGTGCGGCCCAGGACGCCCCATTTCAGCTCATAATAGGTCTTCGGGTCTTTCTTTTTCAGATATTTCCAAAGCTCATATTTCTTCTCCAGGTTCTCCTCCGTGCCGGATCGGATGGCAATGATGGAGGATACCACCATGATGATCTCCAGATAATTTTTCATATAATGGCGCAGCTTCCGGTTCGGAATCTGGCGTACATCCGAGAGCTTATAATCGTCAATCATGATGCGGTTGACCTTCAGCTGCTGGTCGATACGGCCGATCATGACGCTCTCATTGACGGACTGATCGGTACGGCCGATATAATAGCGGTAAAAGTTTACATTCAGGTAGTACAGATACTTGACATAGGGCAGCGGATGGTAGACGAAGATATTATCCACATAGAAGGTATGCTTCGGCAGCTCCAGTTCACATTCCCGCAAAAGCTTCGTCCGGTAGATGACCGAATGCATCAGGATATACTGACCCTTATGGAGGAATTTTACATCACTCCAGGTAAAGACCTGATCCTGCGGAAAGGCGGAACGGTAGCTCATGACCTTCTTGTGCTTCGCTCCTTCTTTCTCGTAAACGAAATTGCTGATCAGCATATCTACCATAGGATTCGAACCGGCGAGCTTTTCCAGTGTCTTCAGGACCTCCTTGTAGGCGGAGATCGATACCCAGTCGTCGCTGTCTACGACCTTGAAGTAGAGGCCTGTGGCATTTCGGATGCCCGCATTGACCGCCTCGCCGTGGCCGCCGTTTTCCTGATGTACCGCCTTTACGATGGTAGGATATTTCTGTGCATACTCATCTGCTATCTTACCGGTGCCATCCTTCGACCCGTCATCGACAATGATGATCTCGACTTCCTCTCCACCGGCCAGAAGGGAATGGATGCAGTTTCTCATATAAGCTTCTGAATTATAACAGGGAATCGCAATTGATAAAAGTTTCATGTTTCCTCCTCTATCTCTTATCTCTCTAAGTTTTGAAAATATTCCTTGTAGGCTGCGAAAGCTGACGGAACGGAATAGGTTTCTTGAAGCTCCTGTCTCTCGACAAAAAACAGCTCTCCCGGCTGCTCTGTGTCTCTTATTTGCCTTTCCTCCGGTTCTTCCACCCGAACCACATAGCCTTCCATATGCCATTCGATATGGCTGAAGATATGTTTCGCAGATGGTAAATGCTGTATACGAATGGGGGAAAGTCCCTCCGACTTCACATAAGCTAAAACCTCATCGGGGCTTCGATGGCCTTCCAGGTTTGGAAGCTCAAAGAGTCCGGCCAGAAGCCCTTTTGCAGGGCGTCTTCGAAGAGCCGCCTGGTGATCTGATAAAAGGACCAGAACCGTCTTATCTTCGATTCTCCGACCTTTTTTCGGGCTTTTCTTCGGATAATCGGTCTCACAGTGGCAAAGATGCGCCTCGCAGAGTCCGTTCAGGGGACAAGCCTGACAATTCGGTTCCCCATTTGGCAGACAGACGATGGCTCCCAGCTCTATCAGGGACTGGTTAAAGTCCCCTGCGCGGTTCCCAGGAATCAGGCTTCTTACCTTCTCCTCGGCCTTACGCTTCACCGACTGCTTTAAGATATCCTCCTCGCTCTTTTCGAGACGGGAAAGAACCCGAAGCACATTGCCGTCTACCGCCGGATAGGGGAGCCCGAAGGCAATGGATGCGATCGCTCCTGCTGTATAGCTTCCGATGCCGGGCAGGACTCGGATCGCCTCATAATCGGCCGGCATCTCACCCGCATACTTTGCTACCAGCATTCTCGCGGCCTTTTGCATATTCCGGACGCGGTTATAATATCCTAACCCCTCCCAGAGCTTCAGAATCTGATCCTCTGAGGCCTCTGCGAGTGCCTGAATCGTAGGCAATGCCGTCAGAAAGCGTTCAAAATAAGGCTTGACCGCCTCGACCCTCGTCTGCTGGAGCATAATCTCGGAAACCCAGACCCGGTAGGGCGTCGGCTCCTCTCTCCAGGGCAGCACCCGGGCATGGGCATCATACCAGGCGAGGAGCAGATCTGCTATATTTTCTTTCTTTTTTCCTTCATCCTGTTTCAAAAAATAACCTCAATTGATTCCGTCTGTTTTACTATACCAGTCTAATTTAAACAATCCGTGCACATCTTCTTAATTAATTGTTAAGTATTCCGTAACGATTCTTTTAATGTACACAGCCATATTCATTTTCTGCATCGAAGCCCACGGCTGTCACCAGGCTCTCCGTAAAGTGGTCATAGAGCAGGATATTGATTCCATTCAGGGTCTTCAGCATACTCTCCCCACTGTATACGATGGCCTGATTCGATCCGCTGACCTTGATTTCCAGATCGGACGCAGTAAATTCCAGGTCAAATACGCCTTCCGTTCCGGTTTTCAGCACCTGGCTTCCGTCTGCACCGCCAAGATAAATACCGCCCTCGCTTAAGATCTCCTCCGGCACACCAAGCTCTCTTAAAAGGTCTGCCTTCGGCACATCTTCTCCACCGTAGGAGCCGGTCAGGGCAATCGCATAGGTGTAATTTCCATCATTTTCTAATAATTTTGTAAGGACATTTCCCAGACCTTCCTGCTCTGAAAGCTCCTGGTTTGCATCCTTTTGCTTCCAATCGGCCGCATTTTCATCCCAGCTTGCATACTTCGCATCGCCCCGGTGATCCGAAAGCTCATAATGCTCGGAAAGCCAGGTCGCCAGATAGCTGCTAAGCTTTTTCGTTCCCCGGTAATTCAGATGGGAAGCCTCAGCCATATCCGTAGCCGGATCAAGCTCCAGCTCTTCATACATCCGATTGAAATCGAGGAACGGGATTCCCTCCTCCTCGGCAATTTCGCTGCAGCGGTTGAAGATCTTCTGCTCGCTCTCGATGATGCCCTGATAGGGAGAAATCATAAAGACCAGAGGAATCTCTTCCTCCTTTGCCAGGTCAATGATTCTTCGCAGGTATTCCTCAGACTTCGGTGCGAGCTCACTGCTCTCCGTTACCTCACTCATATCTGCCATAGAATCATAGGACTTTGTCACATAGAGGGGATAATAGCCCTTGGATGCTTTTCCATGGGGATCCCCCAGGTTTGCGGTGAAATCAGCCCTCGTAAGCTCGCTGTAGCGGGAATGATAGACCGGATATCCGAGAAGATACGGAATCAGGTTATCCGGTGTACTTACCCGGATATTTTCGTTCTTTTCCTTCGAAAGACGCATACCAAAGGTATTCGTCACCGTTCTCGCTTCCTCGATGTAGTCCCGGCTTTCGATCGCACGCACCAGCTCCACCACCATAACCTTTGGCCGCTGGTATTTCAGGCTCTCCTTCATATAGTAATAGGTATTCCAGAGAGGCTGGAGACTGCCGGCCAGATCGTAGGAGGAAATGCCCTCCTGATCCCAGAGTACTGCCGGATTGATATCGGAATAGGTATGGCTGCTTCCGTAGAACATCACATCGATGGTTCCTTCTTCCTGCTCATAAAAGAGCTCCATGGGCACGATGCCATCTTCCTGCTTCAGGCTGAATGCCTCATTCAGCTTCCACAGAAGGCCTACTGCCAGTATCAGAAATACAACCGCACCAATTAGTTTCTTTTTCATATCATTCTCCTAGAACTGGAAATAGATAAATGCCTGCGCATCATAACCTGGTCCGTAGATTCCAAAGATGGCCACAGCAGCAATCAGCATCAGCAATACACCCCACCGGAACCACAGATTCTGCTCTGCAAGGAAGGCGTCCAGCTGCTGCTTTTTCAAATAACGTACCAGATCCACCAAAAGCAAAATGAGAAGACTCACGAAGAGAACATTCATTTCTACCCGATCGAGACCCAGGTTGTAGAGCTCGCCGTTAAAGAGGTTCCAGGGATCCGGCTTTGTAAACATCCGGCGGATATAGCCGAAGGCGTCACCGAGGCTGCCTGCCCGGAAAAAGATCCACGCAAAGGCCGTAAGAAAAAAGGTCACCAGAACCTGACCGAGCTTATAGCTTAAGCACTCTGTCTTCGTATGCAGCTTCTCATTGATTCGCCCCTTTACATCCCGCAGCTCATAACCAATGATCTGATAGAGGCCATGCAGCGCGCCCCAGGCCACAAAGCTCCAGCTTGCACCGTGCCACAGGCCGCTCGCCAGAAAGGTTACCATCAGATTAAAATATCTCCGCCATTTGCTGCAGCGGCTTCCGCCAAGAGGGATGTAGAGATAATCCCGGAACCAGCTGCTTAAGGAAATATGCCATCTGCGCCAGAATTCTCGCATGGATCTTGAAAAATAAGGCGTTTGAAAATTTTCGATAATCTCGAAATCCAGAACCTTCGCTACACCGAAGGCCATCATCGAATAGCTTGCAAAATCGCAGTAAATCTGAATCGTATAGGCAATGGCTCCCACGATCAGTCCAAAGGAACCATACATATGGTAGTTGTCAAAGACCTGATTGGCCAGAATCGCGATCCGGTCGGCGATTACCATTTTCTGGAACAGGCCAAACAAGAGCAGGGTCAGTCCTCCTGCCACGCGCTCGTAATTCCAGAGAACTTTCTCCGGGAGCTCCCGGATCTGCCGAAGGAGATTGGCGGAGCGCTCGATAGGACCAGAAAGAAGCACCGGGAAAAAGGAGACAAACAGCGCATAGTTTAAGATATTCCGCTCTGCCTTTGTATCACCCCGGTAGACATCCACCATATAACCCAGAGACTGAAAGGTATAGAAGGAGATTCCGACCGGAAGGCCTATGCTGAACGGTTTGCTTAAGGGTGCGATTCCTGCCACCCCAAGCACAGCATTCACATTGCCAAGTAAAAAGTCAAAATATTTCAGAAATCCGAGGACGCCGAGGCTGCAAAGAAAGGTAAGCCACATCCATATCTTCTTCTTTTTTCCCTCTGCCCGCTCCACTAGAAGGCCACCGCCGTAGGTGACAAGTGTGGAAAATAGCAGAAAGACGACATACTTTGGATTCGCACTCATATAAAAGAGATAGCTGGCCAGAAGAAGCCAGACATGGCGCAGTCTCTTTGGGATCACGAAGTAAATCAATACGGCTATCGGAAAAAAGATTGCAAATTGCAGCGAATTAAAGAGCATCCGTTTTTAGTCCTCCATAAACATCAATCTTTTATATTGTACTATTTTGTCCTAAAAAGTGCAACAAAAACGCTCCTATGCACAAATATCTCTGTACATGGGAGCGTTTTAAATTTGCTATAAGAAGATATAAATGCGATTTATACCAGCTCCAGAACTACTTCCATAGCTGCGTCGCCCTTACGCTGGCCAATCTTTACGATTCTGGTGTAACCACCATTGCGGCTTGCATACTTCGGTGCGATCTCATCGAACAGCTTTGCTGTCAGATCTACCTTCTTTGTATTCTTCTTCTTTCCTGCAGCTGCGGTCGGAACCTCAGTTACAGTGTAGAGAACCTTCAGCATCTGACGTCTAGCATGCAGTCTGGACGGCTGATCCTTCTTGATGGTCTTCTCTACTTCGTCATATACGGTTACTTTCTTTCCGTCTACAACTTCCTTTACGCGCTTTCCGTCAGCATCCTTGCGCGGAACCTTAGCGGTTACAGTAACGGTATCGAAGTTATCCTTCTCCTTTACTGCAAGTGCGATCAGTCCCTCGGCAATCTTGCGAACTTCCTTCGCCTTAGCCTCGGTAGTTACAATCTTGCCATTCTCCAGAAGTGCGGTTACCTGATTTCTCAGGAGAGCCTTTCTCTGGCTGGATGTTCTGCTCAGTTTTCTATACTTTGCCATTTTAATTTTCCTCCATCTGTGGAGCCACATCCCCATGCATCTTCGGTCTTACTGGGGAGGGCTTTCTTCCATAGTGTTTAAGTGGGCTGGAACTATTCTTCGCTCGAAATAGCGGAACCTTCTCGAAACGAGTTCGAGAAGTAGCATCCTAGTGAAGAATCTTATTCTTCACTAGGATTTAGCTGTAAGCCCAGCTCTTTCAGTTTTGCAAGTACCTCCTCCAGGGACTTACGACCCAGGTTACGAACCTTCATCATATCCTCCGGAGTTCTGTTGCAAAGCTCTTCTACTGTATTGATGCCTGCTCTCTTCAGGCAGTTGAAGGAACGAACGGAAAGCTCCAGTTCGTCAATGCTCATTTCCAGCACTTTTTCCTTCTCATTGTCCTCTTTCTCTACCATAACCTCTGCGGTCTTGGCATTCTCGGACAGGTCGATAAACAGACTCAGATGCTCGCTTAATACCTTTGCAGCAAGGCTGACAGCCTCATCCGGAACCAGGGTTCCGTTGGTATATACGTCCAGTGTCAGCTTGTCATAGTCTGTGACCTGACCAACACGGGTATCCTGCACTGTCATATTGACACGCTCGACGGGGGTATAGATAGAATCGATCGCGATCACTCCGATCGGAAGATCCGGATTCTTATTCTTATCTGCGCTCACATAGCCTCTGCCCTTCGTAATCGTCAGCTCCATGTACAGCTTGCTGTCTGCGCCGCCGTTCAGATGAGCGATTACAAGCTCCGGATTCAGGATCTCGATATCGGGATCTGCCTGAATATCAGCTGCTGTGACTACGCCCTCTCCCTCGAACTCGATGTAGGCGACCTTCGCTTCATTGCTGTCGCTTGTATTCCGAATGGCCAGATTCTTGATGTTCATGATGATCTCAGTTACATCTTCCTTAACTCCCGGAATAGAACTGAACTCATGCAGAACGCCCTCGATCTTCACCTGGCTGACTGCTGCACCCGGTAACGAAGAAAGCATAATTCTTCTCAGTGAATTGCCCAGTGTCGTACCATAGCCTCTCTCAAGCGGCTCAACCACAAATTTTCCATACTTCTTATCATTTGAAATCTCTGCGATCTCAATTTTCGGTTTATTAAACTCGAACACTAAAAGGCTCCTCCTTCACATTTTGTTTGGGTGTTATGCTGCCGATATATATTCAGAATTATTTAGAATACAGCTCGACGATAAGCATCTCATCAACCGGTACGTCGATGACTTCTCTGCTCGGAAGCTCCTTAACAGTTCCCTTCAGAGCCTCAAGATCAGCCTCAAGCCACTCCGGAACCAGTCTTCCGCCGGTTGCCTCAGTGATATCCTTATATCTCTGGGAGCTCTTGCACTTCTCTTTGATCTCGATAACATCTCCAGCCTTTACAAGATAGGACGGGATGTTAACCTGCTTGCCGTTTACCAGAACGTGCTTGTGATCTACGATCTGACGTGCCTCTCTTCTGGTTCTTGCCAGGCCAAGACGGAAAACAACGTTGTCCAGTCTGCTCTCCAGGATAACCATCAGGTTCTCACCGGTCTGACCCTTCATTCTGTCCGCTCTCTTGTAGTAGTTGCGGAACGGCTTCTCCAGAACACCGTAGATGAATTTTGCTTTCTGCTTCTCACGAAGCTGAAGTCCGTACTCGGACATCTTTCTGTTTGCTCTCTTTAACTCTCTTGTGGACTTTTTATCAATTCCTAAAACTGTCGGCTCCAGACCAAGGGAACGACATCTTTTTAAAACCGGAACACGATTGACTGCCATAACTTACGTACCTCCTAAATTAGACTCTTCTACGCTTGGGCGGACGGCATCCGTTGTGAGGAACGGGTGTTACGTCACGAATACTTACTACCTCCAGACCACATGCCTGAAGTGCACGGATTGCTGCCTCACGGCCTGAACCCGGTCCCTTAACCATAACGTCTACAGTCTTGAGTCCATGTACTAAAGCTGCCTTGGTTGCAGTCTCAGCTGCCATCTGTGCAGCATACGGAGTAGATTTCCTTGAACCTCTAAATCCCAGACCACCGGCACTTGCCCATGACAGAGCGTTTCCTTCGGTATCTGTCAGGGTAACGATTGTATTGTTAAAAGATGACTGAATATGTGCCTGTCCGCGTTCAACGTTTTTCTTTACGCGCTTTTTTGTCACTTTTTTTGTAACTTTCGCCATTTTAAACTAACCTACTTTCTTAATTATTAAGGTAACACCACGGTCACTAAATTCATTCTCTCGCTTCGCTCGGAATTCATTAAGTGTCCGGGTGGGCTTTCGCACTAACCTCATGCTGCGCGCCTTGCGCTTGCATTCACTAAGTGCTCAATGCCTACTTTTTCTTGTTTGCAACAGTTCTCTTCGGTCCCTTGCGGGTTCTTGCGTTGGTCTTTGTCTTCTGACCACGAACCGGCAGTCCCTTACGATGACGGATACCTCTGTAGCATCCAATCTCCTGCAGACGCTTGATGTTCATAGCGATCTCACGTCTCAGATCTCCCTCTACCATGTAGTCAGCGTCGATTACTTCGCTGATTCTCTTGACTTCATCATCAGTCAGGTCTCTTACACGGGTATCCGGGTTTACCTTCGCTGCTTCCAGAATCTTGGTTGCACTTACGCGGCCGATGCCGTATACGTAAGTCAGGCCAATCTCTACACGCTTTTCTCTTGGTAAGTCTACACCAGAAATACGAGCCATTTGATTATTCCTCCATTAATAAAAAATTGGGTTCCGGGCGTTTTTTAATAGGTGCCCGATGACACTTTCCTAAATGGGATACGAATTTTCGCATCCAGCCGGATAAAGATCCGACCTTTCAGATACTCTGCGGTACGCATTTCTCCGTTTTAAGCAATATCATTGTGAATAATCTCCTGCTCACAAATATATATGAAAACATTCCGTACGCCCACCATGGTCACTAACCTCATACTGCGCGCTGTGCGCTTGCATTCGCTAAGTGTCCAGGTGGACTTTCACACTAGGCTCGAAAATACCTCGCCAAGTGTTCAATGCCAGCCGCTCATACTTAATTGTTTCTACAAGATTATCACAATCTGCGGAATTAACCCTGGCGCTGCTTATGCTTCGGATTCTCGCAAATTACTCTGATACTACCTTTTCTCTTGATGATTTTGCACTTCTCGCAAATGGGTTTTACAGATGATCTTACTTTCATCGTAAAAATCCTCCTTTCACATCTTTCGTCTTTCTGCTTTTTCACCACTGGGTTTTGAGGTAAAAATGCCGAAAAACAAGGCGTTTCTTGTTCCTAATCTCACGAATCTTCCAAAACCTCTTTTTTAAAAACAGGCGCAAAATCCCCGTGAGATCATACGTCTAGTATGATAGCACACGGGGTTCGGAAATGCAAGTACTTTTTTATTTCTATCGTTATCTTTTTAGCGCTCCAGGCTGTTCAGCCACTGACGGCCTACCTCAATCTGGCGGCGTACCTCAGACGGAGCGGTTCCGCCGAAGGATACACGGGCGTCTACGCAAGATTTGATGCTGATGTCGCCCAGCAGCTCCTTGGTTACGCGCTTGTCGATGGCCTGCAGTTCCTCGTCTGTCAGATCCTCGAAATCGCAGCCCTTGTTCTCACAAGCCTTTACCATATGACCTACGATGGAGTGAGCCTCACGGAAGGGGATGCCCTGTTTTGCAAAATGCTCTGCGATATCGGTAGCATTCAGGAAGCCCTTGGAAAGCTGCTTCTCGATCTGATCGATACGGAACTCGGTCTTGTCCAGCATCTTTGCGAAGATATCGATGGTAGCCTTCCAGGTATCGATGGCATCGAAGAGACTCTCCTTGTCCTCCTGGAAATCCTTATTGTATGCCAGGGCAGTTCCCTTCATAACGGTCAGAAGCTGCATCAGGTCACCGTATACACGGCCTACCTTACCGCGGATCAGCTCTGCCATATCCGGATTCTTCTTCTGCGGCATGATGCTGCTTCCGGTGCAGAAGCTGTCGTCAATGGCGATATAGGAGAACTCAGAGGAATTCCACCATGCGAACTCCTCCGCCCAGCGGGACAGGTGCATCATAGAGATGGAAGCGTCACTTAAGAACTCCAGGCTGTAGTCACGGTCGCTGACAGCATCCATGGCATTCTCTGTAGGTGCTGTAAAATGCAGCAGCTCGCTGGTCAGATGGCGATCGATGGGCATCGTCGTTCCGGCCAGGGCGCAGGCACCAAGCGGATTGTAGTTGAGGCGCTCCAGAGTATCGGTCAGACGCTCGATATCTCTCTTAAACATCTGGAAATATGCCATGAAAATGAAACCGATCGTAATCGGCTGCGCATGCTGCAGATGTGTAAATCCTACGGTAATCTGATCCGCGTACTTCTCTGCCTTCTCCAGAATAACACTCTCCAGATAACACAGACTGTTCAGGATCTCATAAACCTCTTTTCTCAGGTACAGACGGGTGTCCACCTGACACTGATCGTTACGGCTTCTAGATGTATGCAGCTTCTTGCCTACATCACCGATGCGCTCGATGAGCCGGCTCTCGATGCCCATATGGATGTCCTCATCCTCTACGGTAAATACGATCTTGCCGTCCGCGATATCCTTGCGAATGTCCTCCAGACCTGCGATGATCTGATCCTTTTCTTCGTCAGACACAATTCCCTGCTTGCCAAGCATGGTCACATGGGCAATACTGCCGTCGATGTCCTCATTATACATTCTCTGATCAAAAAAAATAGATGCATTGTATTTTTTTACAATATCATCCATATCTTTCTCGAATCTTCCGCCCCACAAACTTGCCATTTGTAATTACTCCTTTTATTTACTTGTATTTGTGTTTATAAATGCTCTTACAGCTGAATAATTATACGTAATATGCATATATTCGTCAAGTAGATGCCTGCAAAAAAGTCCTCTGCCCGTTCAAAATTCCATCTTCGGACAAAGGACTTTTCTTATTTTTTATATGACGCTTATTTATCTCTCCAGATAATCCGACCCTTGGACAGATCGTACGGGGACATCTCAATGGTCACCTTATCACCCGGCAGAATCCGGATAAAGTTCATGCGGAGCTTTCCGCTGATATGAGCGAGAACCTGGTGTCCGTTCTCCAGCTCTACCTGAAACATTGCATTCGGCAGCTTCTCAACTACTGTTCCTTCGATTTCAATGACATCCGCTTTTGACATGTTCTTCCTCCTTTTCATGAAGCGCTATGGCTCGTTTTACGTCAACATCGGTTATTTTCGTCAGGTCCCGGCCTTCGGGTGTCCTGTACATGGGCTGGATATGCTTGATCTTCTTCTTTTTGGGCTTCGTCATCGAACGAAGCTTTCCGTCTGTCAGATATACATATTCGCCTTCTGTTTTTAATATGATATATAATTTTCCTTTATCATGTCCGGCCTTTGATCTGGCGAACATTCCTGTCTCCACTCTCTCCATAGATTTACCCACAGATTTACAGTGTAAGAGTCAGAATTTCCGGCTCACCCTCGGTGATCAGAATGGTGTTTTCGTAATGAGCAGAAAGAGAACCGTCGTCGGTCACAACTGTCCAGTCATCGTCCAGCCAGGCTACCTCCCAGGTACCAGCGTTGATCATGGGCTCGATAGCAAGTGTCATACCAGGTACCAGCTTGATGCCCCGACGGTGCTGACGATAGTTTGGAATCTGCGGGTCTTCATGCAGATGGGTTCCGATTCCATGTCCTACCAGGTCACGGACAACGCCATATCCAAACTGATCGACATAATCATTGATGGCAGCAGAAATCTGATGCAGATGATTTCCGGCCTTTGCCATCTTGATACCCTCGAAAAAGCTCTGCTTGGTTACGTCCATCAGCTTCTGGGCTTCGGGACTTACCTTGCCTACTGCATGGGTTCTGGCAGCATCAGAATGATAGCCTTTGTAAATCAGACCTGCATCGAGGCTTACGATATCGCCCTCCTGAAGGATGTGCTCTGCATGGGGAATTCCATGTACGACCTCGTCATTGACGGATACACAGATAGAAGCCGGATATCCGTTGTAGTTCAGAAAGTTCGGAATGCAGCCTCTCTCTCGGATCAGCTTCTCGCCCAGCCGGTCGATATCCAGGGTAGAAATACCCGGCTTTACAAAAGCCGCGAGCTCATTGTGAACCTCTTCGAGCAGCTTGCCTGCTGTGCGCATCAATTCGATTTCTCTGGCAGATTTAATTGTAACCGACATAATTTACGCTCCTAAAATCTTAACGATGGCGCCAAAGACGTCTTCCATACTCTGAGTTCCGTCTACCTCTGCAAGCTTGCCCTGCTTGGTGTAATACTCGATCAGCGGCTGGGTCTGATTGTGATAAACATTCAGACGGTTCTTTACGGTTTCCGGCTTGTCGTCGTCACGCAGAACCAGCTTCTCGCCGCAGCGATCGCAGATGCCCTCAGTCTTGGTGGGAGCATATACAATATGATAAGTGGAACCACATCCAAGGCAGGCTCTCCGGCCGCCCATACGGTTGATGATATTCTCATCCGGTACTTCCACATTGATTGCATAGTCAATGGTCTCGCCCTTCTTTGCCAGCGCCTCAGTCAGTGCCTCAGCCTGAGGAATGGTGCGGGGAAAACCGTCCAGCACGTAGCCATTTGCACAGTCCGGATTCTGGAAACGATCCATGATAAGCTCGAGTGTCAGCTCATCCGGTACCAGCTGTCCCTGATCCATATAGGACTTTGCTTTCTTGCCAAGCTCTGTGCCTTCCTTTATATTTGCTCTGAAAATATCGCCCGTGGAAATGTGCGGGATCTGATATTTGTCAGCTATTTTCTTCGCCTGTGTGCCCTTTCCGGCGCCCGGTGCTCCTAACATGATGATCTTCATAATGTTACTCCTCCTGCAAAAATGCTTTTTTCGCCTTAAAACCTCCGAAAGCCTGTACGGAAATGTGTCCCATACAGGCCGGAAGTTTGTTACTGTTCACTCCGTTCACAGTAACACAAGTTTAGCTCTTAGTCATTCAAAAAGCCCTTGTAATAACGTACAGCCATCTGGGATTCGATCTGCTTGATGGTTTCCAGAACAACACCTACCACGATGATGATGGATGTTCCTCCGAAGGAAACACTGGCTCCGAATACTCCGTTAAAGAAGATCGGTACGACGCATACAATGATCAGACCGATTGCACCGACAAAAATGATATAATTCAGAATTCTTGTCAGATAGTCTGAGGTGGGCCGTCCCGGACGAATACCGGGGATGAAGCCTCCCTGCTTCTTCATATTATCCGCAATCTCCAACGGATTGAAGGTAATGGATGTATAGAAATAAGCAAAGAAGACAACTAATACAATGTAGAGCAAAAGACCCAGCGAATAGATGGGTTCTTCGGGATTGCACCAGCTGCTGGAACTTAAGCCAGTGATAATCTTTCCGCCGATTCCGGAGCCTGCGCTCTTACCGATTAAGGCAAGAATGATGCCCGGGAATGACATCAGGGAGGAAGCGAAGATAACCGGGATAACTCCTGCAGTATTGACCTTCATCGGGATGTTCGTGCTCTGGCCGCCCATCACCTTTCTGCCCTGAAGCTTCTTACTGTACTGAACGGGGATTCGGCGCTCTCCGTCCTGAAGAACGATAACAAAGACAACTGTTACAACGATGACAAAGATAATAATCAAAGCTGCCAAAGCTGCCTTCGCGACGCTCTTACCACTCATAAATGTCGTATACAGGGTGACAAAGTCATCCGGCATACGGGAAACGATGTTGATCAAAAGTACGATGGAAATACCGTTTCCTACACCATTCTGATTGATTCGCTCACCGACCCACATCAGGAATGCAGAACCGGCTGTCAGTGCGACTACCACGATAGCCATATTGTACCAGGTAGCGTTCTCCAGAAGACCCTGGTTGCCAAAGCCTACGGTCATGGCAATACCCTCGATGAGAGCCAGCGCTACGGTTACGTAACGGGTGATATTCTGGAGCTTCTTCCGTCCATCCTCACCGTCTTTCTGCATTTCCTCAAGCTTCGGAATCGCGATAGTAAGGAGCTGGATGATAATGGAAGATGTAATGTACGGGTTGATACCTAACGCAAAAATGGACATGCTGGCGAGAGATCCTCCGGTGAAAGCATCCAATAAGTTGAATGCATCACCGGTCTGAGCTGCAAGCCAGTTCGCAAAAAAGGTGCGATTCACGCCCGGAACCGGCAGCTGAGAACCCAGTCTGACTACAACAAGCATCAGAAAGGTGTAGATCAGCTTCTGCCGGATATCCTTGATCTTAAATGCGTTCTGTAATGTTTTGAACATTAGATCACCTCTGCTTTTCCACCAAGAGCCTCAATCTTTGCTTTTGCTCCCTCAGAGAAAGCATTTACCTGTACAGTAAGCTTCTTTGTAAGCTCACCATTTCCGAGAATCTTTACGCCATCTCTCGGATTCTTAACGATTCCCTGCTCCAGCAGAGTCTCAACAGTTACAACTGCATCGTTCTCGAATACTTCCAGAGCGCTTACATTGATTCCAACGATTACCTTGGAATTTCTGTTTGTGAAGCCTCTCTTCGGAAGTCTTCTGTATAACGGCATCTGACCGCCCTCAAAGCCCGGTCTCGGTGCTCCAGAACGAGCCTTCTGACCCTTATGACCCTTACCAGCTGTCTTACCATTTCCTGAACCGTGTCCACGACCTCTACGGAAGCTTCCGCTATGCTTGGAACCTTCTGCATACTGCAAATTTGATAAGTCCATTGTGACACCTCCTATTCCGTTATTTTAATTAAATCTCTTCTACCTTTACCAGATGTCTTACATGCCAGATCATTCCTCTGACTGCCTCGTTATCCGGCATCTCAACTGTCTTATTTACCTTACGAAGGCCAAGAGCCTCAACAGTTGCACGCTGCTTCGGGATGGCTCCGATCGGGGATTTTACCAATGTAATCTTTAACTTATCTGCCATTGTCCGTATCCTCCTAGTTTGTGATCTCTTCTACGGATTTTCCACGGTTCTTAGCAACTTCCTCCGGAGTCTTCAGGGACTTCAGACCCTCGATGGTAGCCAGAACTACGTTCTGCTTGTTGTTAGAACCAAGAGACTTGGTACGGATATTCTTGATACCTGCAAGCTCAAGCACGTTACGAGCCGGGCCTCCAGCGATAACACCAGTACCTTCCGGTGCTCTCTTCAGCAGTACGGATGCGCTGCCGAACTTTCCGATATAATCATGTGTAATACTGTTGTTCTCGTCAATCGCAACGGTTATCAGCTTCTTCATGGCATCCTCTTTGCCCTTGCGGATTGCTTCCGGAATCTCAGTAGCTTTTCCAAGACCGGCGCCAACATGTCCATTGCCGTCTCCGACAACTACCAGAGCGGTGAAACGCATCGTACGACCACCCTTGACAGTTTTGCTTACACGCTTAATTGACACTACCTTGTCAGTTAATTCCAGCTGACTCGGGTCGATAATCTCATGTCTCATCTGTCTTTTTTCCTTCCTTTCCTAGAATTCCAATCCAGCTTCACGAGCTGCGTCTGCAAGTGCCTGAATCTTGCCCTGATAGATAAAGCCGCCTCTGTCAAAGACAACGGTCTTGATACCCTTTTCCAGAGCCTTCTCTGCGATAACTTTTCCAAGATATGCTGCTGCATCAACGTTGTTGGTTTTCTCAAGCTCAGCCTTTACACTCTTTTCCATAGTGGATGCTGCTACCAGAGTATTTCCGACTGTATCGTCAATAATTTGAGCATACATATGATTATTGCTTCTAAACACAGCCAAACGCGGTCTCTCAGCAGTTCCGCTGATATGATTACGTAATTTTCTATGCTTATTTACGCGAACTTCGCTTCTTGACTTCTTACTAACCATTTTTATACTCTCCTTACTTATTTTTTACCAGTCTTACCGACTTTACGTCTGATTACTTCATCCGCATACTTGATTCCCTTGCCCTTATACGGCTCAGGTCTTCTCTTATCGCGAATCTCTGCTGCATACTGGCCAACCTTTTCCTTGTCGATACCCTTTACGATGATCTTGTTTCCGTCTACAACAGACTCAAGACCTTCCGGATCGATCATCTCTACCGGATGAGAGTATCCAAGAGCCAGGGTCAGCTTCTTGCCGGACTTCTGTGCTCTGTAACCTACACCGTTGACCTCAAGAGTCTTCTCATAACCCTCGCTTACGCCTACTACCATGTTATGAATCAGAGTTCTTGTCAGACCATGTAAGGATTTCATCTTCTTCAGGTCATTCGGTCTTGTAACGACTACCTGACCATCTTCAAGCTTAATTTCCATCTCTGCGGGCAGTACTCTTACGAGTTCACCCTTTGAACCTTTTACGGTCACTTTGTTGCCTTCCTCGACGGTTACTGTTACACCAGCGGGAATGGCTACCGGCTGTCTACCAATACGTGACATACCTTTTTCCTCCTAAACTTAGATTTTCGGAGAAGCTGCTTTTGGCTTCTCTGTTTTCAGTTGCGGCCACTCAAATTTACTCAGTGGCCATATATACACTTCCGCTCAATGAACTTCCACTCAACTAACATGCTGCCGTCGCCTTTCGGCTCGGCACCATGAAGTTTCGGGAAGGGCTCAATGCCTACCAAACGAAAGCAAGTACCTCTCCGCCTACGCCCTGTGCGCGAGCTTCCTTGTCTGTGATTACGCCCTTGTTTGTGGAGATGATTGCAACTCCCAGGCCGCCCAGTACCTTCGGCAGCTCCTCTTTGTTTGCGTAAACACGCAGACCCGGCTTGGAGATTCTCTTCAGACCAGAGATAATCTTCTCATTCTTATCCTTACCATACTTCAGGGTAATGCGGATGGTCTTGAAGTTTCCGTTTTCTACGAGATCGTATTTTGCAATGTATCCCTCGTCTACCAGGATGTTCGCGATTGCGATCTTCATCTTGGAAGCGGGTACATCAACGGTATCATGTTTAGCGGTATTTGCATTACGAATTCTTGTAAGCATATCCGCGATGGGATCATTCGTTGTTAATGCCATGACTTGGTTTATACCTCCTGTTCTTCTTTTAAAAGTGGTAACAGCGGCAAGGTAGTTCGCTCCGCTAACCTCCTTGCGGTACACCATGGTCACTAAGCTCAAGCTTCGCCTTCGGCTCGCTTTTGCTAAGTGTCCAGGTGGATTTTCACACTAAATTCAAGCTTCGCCTTCGGCTCGCTTTCATTAAGTGTTCAATATCACCAGCTTGCTTTCTTAACGCCAGGGATCTGGCCCTTATATGCTAACTCACGGAAGCAAATTCTGCAGATTCCGTATTTTCTCAGATATGCATGCGGACGGCCGCAGATTCTGCAGCGATTATACTCTCTAACTGCGAATTTCTGTTTCCGCTGCTGCTTGATCTTCATTGCTGTCTTAGCCATGAAATTTTCCTCCTATCCTATTTGGTGAACGGCATATTGAATAATGT
This sequence comes from Bulleidia sp., assembly GCA_963640245.1. Taxonomy (GTDB): domain Bacteria; phylum Bacillota; class Clostridia; order Lachnospirales; family Lachnospiraceae; genus Laedolimicola. The sequence continues at coordinate 2,164 of CAVHYN010000010.1, read as the reverse complement.
CAGTAACTCACGGGCTTCTTCATCGGTCTTGGCTGTTGTAACGAAGATAACATCCATACCTCTTACCTTGTCTACCTTGTCGTATTCAATTTCGGGGAAAATTAACTGCTCTTTGATACCCAGCGCGTAGTTTCCGCGTCCGTCAAATGCGTTCGGGTTTACACCACGGAAGTCACGCACACGGGGAAGTGCCAGGTTGATCAGGCGGTCAGCAAACTCGTACATTTTCTCGCCACGAAGTGTTACCTTGCAGCCGATTGCCATACCCTCTCTGATCTTGAAGTTCGCAACAGAGTTCTTTGCTCTGGTCAGGACTGCCTTCTGTCCGGTGATAGTCTCCATATCCTTTACAGCAGATTCCAGAACCTTTGCATTGTCCTTTGCCTCGCCAACGCCCATGTTGACTACGATCTTGTCGAGCTTCGGAACTTCCATAATGTTCTTGTATCCAAATTTCTTTGTCATTGCGTCTACGATTTCATTCGTATACTTTTCTTTCAGTCTACTCAACTTTCTGCGACCTCCTTCCTTGATTAATCAATTACTTCGCCAGTTGCTTTCGCATAGCGGACTTTCTTGTCTCCATCCATCTTGAAGCCAACTCTTGTAGCTTTGCCCTTCAGGCTGTACATTACGTTGGAAAGATTGATAGGAGCCTCCTGGTGGATGATTCCGCCGTTCTGGTTTGCCATGGAAGGCTTGGTGTGCTTGGTAATCATGTTGACGCCTTCAACGATTACCGTATTGTTTTTATGATCGACGGCAATTACCTTGCCCTCTTTATCCTTGTCTGCGCCGGCAATAACCTTGACGGTATCGCCTTTCTTAATCTTAACTGTAGACATTTGGCACCCTCCTATAATACTTCCGGAGCAAGTGAAACAATTTTCATAAACTGCTTTTCACGAAGCTCTCTTGCTACGGGTCCGAAAATACGGGTTCCTCTCGGATTCTTGTCATCTTTGATGATAACAGCCGCATTCTCGTCAAACTTGATATAAGATCCGTCTTTACGACGAGCGCCCTTTACTGTACGAACGACTACGGCTTTCACTACGTCGCCCTTCTTTACAACACCGCCGGGTGTTGCATCTTTGACGCTGGCAACGATGATGTCACCGATGTTTGCATATCTTCTGGTGGAACCGCCCATTACGCGGATGCAAAGCAGTTCTTTTGCACCGGTATTGTCTGCCACCTTGAGTCTGGTTTCCTGCTGTACCATTCCGGTAACCTCCTTACCTTATTTCGCTTTCTCCATAATCTCAACGAGTCTCCATCTCTTGTCCTTGGACAGCGGTCTCGTCTCCATAACCTTTACGGTATCGCCTACGTGGCACTCATTGTTCTCGTCATGAGCCTTCAGCTTATAAGTATCCTTTACAATCTTCTTGTACAGCGGATGCTTAACGTGCTCCTCAACAGCAACAACGATGGTCTTGTCCATTTTATCGCTTACGACCTTGCCGACACGTGTTTTTCTCAGATTTCTTTCCACGATAATTCTCCTTCCGCCTTATTACGCATTCGCCTTCTGCGCGATAACAGTCTGAATTCTGGCAATGTTCTTGCGAACTTCCTTAATTCTGCTGGTGTTATCAAGCTGATTGGTTGCGTTCTGGAATCTTAAGTTGAACAGTTCCTTTTTTGCAGTTACTAATTCTTCATTTAATTCCGCAGCAGATTTTGCCTTTAATTCTTCCACATACTTATTACTCTTCACTGTTATCACCGCCTTCTAAGTCTGCTTTAGAAACGATCTTACACTTGCAGGGCAGCTTGTGCATTGCAAGACGAAGTGCCTCTCTAGCTGTTTCCTCCGGTACGCCTGCAACTTCGAACATTACACGGCCCGGCTTAACGACTGCTACCCAGTACTCCAGTGTACCCTTTCCGGAACCCATACGAGTCTCGGCAGGTTTTGCTGTAACCGGCTTATCCGGGAAAATTTTGATCCAGACCTTACCGCCACGCTTCATGTAACGGGTCATGGCAATACGGGCTGCCTCGATCTGGTTTGATTTAATCCAACACGGCTCTGTAGCGACGATACCGAACTCGCCCATGGTGATCTTGTTGCCTCTCAGGGCCTTACCAGCCATGGAACCGCGGAACTGTTTACGACGCTTTACTCTCTTCGGCATTAACATTATTTATCGCTCCC
>CAVHYN010000009.1:0-17683 GCA_963640245.1 Bulleidia sp. | reverse complement strand
TCCAACGGTGTGCTGGCTTCGATGCTTGGCTGTAACTGCCTGCTGGACGTACCGGTGGGTTCCGGGGCGCTGAAGCCGGGAGATGCGGGAGAAGCAATTTTGTTATAAAAGATGGAATAGGATTTATGAATAACAGTTTAAAGAAAAAGCCATTATTTTTTGCTATAAGCGGCATAAAAAATTCCGGAAAAACGACCTTGATCACGAAGCTTCTGCCGCTTCTGACCGGGCAGGGGCTGAAGGTCGCGACCATCAAGCACGACGGCCATGATTTCCAGACTGACGTGCCGGGCACCGACACCTTTGCCCATTTTCAGGCGGGAGCCTATGGCACGGTCGTCTTTTCCGACCGGAAGTATATGGTCGTAAAACAGCAGACTGCCAAAGAACCGACTGAAAAACTGACACCGGAGCAAATGTCTGCCTGGTTCCCGGAGGCGGATCTGATCCTGTTGGAAGGCTTCAAGGACAGCGATTATCCAAAGCTTGAGATCCTGCGCAGCGAAAATTCATCCACCTGCGTCTGCAAGAGATATAATTTACGTGCTGTCGTGACCGATCTGGAGCCGAATAAGATAGAGGGGCTGCCGGAGAAAATGCCGGTATTTGGTCTGGAAGATACGGAGCAGATCGCGGCATTTATCCTGGAGGAGTTGCAGAAGAATGCCGGGACTAACGATGCAGGACTTCATTTTAAGACCAAGCTCGTCATTTCCAAGGAAGAAGATTTCTTCGGCCCCGGCATCTATCACCTGCTTCAATATATCGATGAAACAGGTTCGATTCAGGCCGCTGCCGCCAAAATGAACCTGTCCTACTCAAAGGCCTGGAAAATGATCAACAAGGTGGAAAAACAGCTGGGCTTCCGCTTTCTGAACCGCTGCAATGGAGGGAAAAATGGAGGCAGCTCCACCATTACCCCGGAAGGACGCCTCTTTCTGGAACGCTACCAGGCTATGTTGGCGGACATGCAGCGGATTACGAGGGGCATCTTTGAAATGTATTTTGGTTAACCATGGGTACCGAACAATTGCGATAAGAGAGGATAAAGGCTATGAAAATTCGGAGAGTATCGGAAAAGCAGAAAAAGCAGGATTTCCTGATTCCGGACGGCTATGTGCAGGAAGGGGATCTGGTGCTGCTGTGCGAGGAACAGGACAAGGAAGTGGGATCGGCAGTGCTTATGAAAAAGGCAGAGGACTGGGTACTGAACTGGATTTTTGTTCTGCCGGAGGAAAGAGGAAAGGGCTATGGCAGTGCATTGCTGGATGCAGCTGTTTATGAGGCCGGAAAAAATGGCGGAAACAGCCTGAAAATCTATCTTCAGGATGAAGCACCGGACAGAGACCTCTTTTTGGCAATGCTGTCCGCAAGGAATTTTTTTCTGAGCTGGGAACAGATTCCGAAGATCAGTGCTACAAGGGAACAGCTGAAAAAGGCTGTATTTTTCACTGATCCGGCCTTTCAGAAATCCCTCCGTGATTCTCGGACGCAGATCTTTTCCCTTCGACAGGTAACGAGACAGCAACTGAAAAATTTTCGGAATTTGTGCGAGAAAAAGAAAAATTATCTGGTAAGCCGGGCGGATTTTGAAAGGGCGGATCTGGATCAGAGTAAGGCTTTGGTTGCAGAAGATGCGATCGTCGGGATCGCGCTTATCCAAAGCGTGAGGAATGAGAAAATCCTGACCCTTTGTTATGTGGAAAAGAAATATCAGATGGAGCTTCTTTCCCTCTTTCGCCGGATGGCGGAGGAAGTGCTTAGAGGCGAAGAAAAGACGGAGCGCATAAGCTTTTATTGTATCAGCAAGAATGTGGAGAAGCTGGCAGAGCACGTATTGCCGGAACATGAACGGCTTATAGAAGAAGTAATTGTTGGGAAACGCATATTTTATAGGGAGGCATAGAGATGGGATTATGGGAGATATTTCAAACGAAAAAAAACATCAGAGATGATCTTGAGGCAAAAGCCAGGATACTGCTTGAGGGACGACAGGAGGGCTCAAGCTGCATTGAACGGGATTATCAAACCAATATAAAGATGCAGGAGGCAGCCCGGGAGAAGATTACTCAGATGGGACTGGACGAGCAAGCGGGACACAGCTATATGGGTGCTCACAAAGTAAAGAGAAGATATGAAGCGGTAGCAGATAGTCTTAGCCATGAGCGGAGTGAGAAATATGGAGAGCTGCTGCCGAATGTGCAAAGCGAAGTCGATAAAATGCGAGCATTTATAAAAAAAGGGGAACCGGAGCCTACGCTGGAGAGATTTCAGCAGGGGTATCAGGACAGCGCAGCAGGTGCCGGATTTAACCCGGAAAATCTCTTTTGTGAGAACATCCGGCATCCGGCAGGCTTTGATGAAATGAAAGCTATATGGAATCGATGCGCTGAAATTGAAGGAGAAGCAGCGGAGGGAAACCTCTCAAAGGAAAGCCGCGCTTATTTACAGGAAGCGATCCGTCAGCTGTGCGCGGTCGGACTGAAAGGGGAGATTCCGTATCGGAATCCTTTGGAGAAGGACGGCGAGAAGACAGGAATAGATTTCCTTTTGGATAGCGGACATCTCGGTCTTCTATGCGGTGCTATTCGCAATGCTTTGCTGCAGGGTATGTATGCGAAAGTAAAGGATCTGGATACCACGGAGCTTAAAGTGGAAGAATTTTCCAAATTGCTGATACAAAAGCAGGTATTCAGTCTGATCACACACCGGATAAACATAAGTGACACCTATAAGAATGCAGTGCAGGAATATCTCCATCCGAAGAAAGCGGAGCCGGAGAAGAAAGAGAAGAAACAGGAAGAGAAGAAACAGGAGCCGGTAAAGAAAGAGGAAAAGAAAGAGGAAAAAAAGAAAGAGGAAAAGAAGAAAGAGGAGCCGATAAAGAAAGAGAAGAAACAGGAAGAGAAGAAACAGGAAGAGAAGAAACAGGAGCCGGTAAAGAAGGAAGTAGAGAAACCGAAAACGGAATTGGAGGCAGCGCTGAAATCGAAAGAAGAAGAGATTCCAGAAAGTGAAAAATGGCTGAAGGATCTGACCTTTAAGTCGCTGCTTCCGAAGGATCTGAATGAAAATGAGGAGGAACATTCGGATCTGAAGGAGGCACTGGATTTTTATGATTATATTAAGCGGTATATGGGGGAAAAGAAAAAGCTGAGTGACTTGGATGATGACACACTAAAACAGCTGTTTAAAAACTCCAGATGGTATTCCGAGAATCTAAAGGAACGATCCATGGTAATGTTTCTGGAGGAGCGGCATCCGAGAATACTCGATTGGATCGCGAAGGAGAGCATGATAACCTATGTCGTGAATAAAAGCTTTCCCTCGATGGGTCAGGAGCAGAAAAATGCATATCATGACTTTGAGCAAAAATTATCTGTCTTACGGGGTATCACTTATACTGTTTTAGAACCTTTGGAGAAGGAATATAAGCAGAATAAAAATGCATATAAGAAAAAGGAAGAAGGCTGGAAAACAGCACGCAAAGAGAAGGAAGCGGAAGATAAAATAAAACGGGAAAAATACCTTCAGCAGCGTGAGAAGGAAATCGATCAGGTGATGATTGGCTGTGACGATGATTTGTCGAAGATGGGTGAGTTTTTCCTGAAAAGGCGCGGGATGGAAAAACTGCTGCGCACGGCCAAAGATTTCCGCCTCGGATTGAAACCCGGAACGATTGAGGAGCATCTTTCGAGCATCACTACTATGGTGAGTGAGATGAAAGATTGGCAATCCCCACTAAAGCCTATCCTGACGAATCCGGCGAGCTGCAAGTATATGTTGAAATTCCATCCTTATGTGACAAGGACGATTGCGAGATATCTCCAGCTCCTGACATTTCAGAATGAATACAACAGGATTGAGAAGGAAGAAAAGCTTGGTTCATTTAAAATTCCCAAAAGAAATCGTATACAGATTCGGAACGTGCTGAAGGAAAATGAAAAGCTTATAGAGGACTATGAAAAAGAGGACTGGTTGAATGATGCAGAAAAAGTGCTGAGGAAGGCAACAAAAAAAAGAGTGTTCCTGATTCCAGAGGAAAAAGAACAAAAGAATGCGATATCAGAGGCAGAAAATAAGGAACAAAAAACTGCAGAGCAGATAGACGATGAAAAAAGAGCAGATGAATATGCAAAGAAGGAACGAGAGGCTGAAATCCAAGCGATCAAGGATGCCTATCCGGCAGAAAAAGATTACAATGTGATGGTGATTTATCATCGCTTGGGAGCTCTTTTGGGATGCTCTCTTCATCTGACTCAGAATAAAAAAGGCTATACTTTACTAGAAAATTTGGAAAAAGAGCGATTTACCTATACACCGGAAGCCATGGCGAAGATGATCAAAATCCGGGATCTGGATCGTTTGCTTGGCATCACTCGAACATCATTCGATCGTTGGGTAAAAATACAGAAGCCCATAGAGAAGGGAGAGCCTGCTGTTATCGAAGATGTCATGGTAGCGGATCCAGTAGGATTTATGGCTAATCGGAAGCTGAAAATCGACTGGGATTCGTCGCTTCATATGGATCGCGATTTCGCTACAAAGCTTCTGGATCTGCATGACAGTGACCTTCAGCTGCTGCTTGGGGATGTACTGGATGAAGAAGAAAGAATGAAGCTAAGCACGAAGCTAAAGAGCACACAGGAGACACTGAAGCAAGGAGTAACAGAGCTGATCGAAAAAGAGGATTATGAGGATGAATCCCGTCTGGAACTGATTATATCCAGCTTTCACACTACCTCTTTCCAGGAGGCAAAAAATGTCACGCTAAACGACGCTACGGGTGAGAGTAGAACGGAGGAATATTATAAAAAGAAAAAGGAATATCCGGCTGTCAAGCACAGTGAGAAGCTGAAAGGCTGGTTCGTGCAGGCAAAAAAACAAATAGCACCTTCCCAATCTATGAAGGAGACTATAGACGCCGTACAGAAGTATTATGAAGCAGTGGATAAAAATTGGGGAAGCAGGGCATATTATCAGGCTCACAAGGAGATGATGGATGCTTTCCGGAAATGGAAAAGCTCCGAGGAGTCGGCAAAGAGTGAATCCTTCCGGGAGCTTTCGGACGCATTTATCTTAATGTATGGAAAAAATATCTTTCAAAAGCCTGCAGATACAATAAGAATGCAAGATGCAAGAGAAGAGTGCAGACTTCAGGATGAGATGAACCTACGTTATGCTAAGTATCATTATCAAGAATCACTTCGAAAAGCTGAGGAGAAAGGCAAGGGAGAGCGCTATAAAGAGAAGCACCCGGAGCCGACACTTGTGGATCGAAGCGGTGAACCTTTGTTTCCGCATAAGCCCTGTGCGGAGGATATCAAGCAGGGAGAGTTGGGCGACTGCTTCCTGATGGCTGCTCTGATGGCTGCAGTTCGAACTGATCCATATCAGATCTTAAATTGTATGGATGATTTGGGAGACATGGTAAAGGTCAGCTTCGTAGAGAAAACCGTCTACGTGTCGAAAAAGATATGTCCCTCATGTAGCGCAAGGGATACACTGTGGGTGCAGATTATGGAGAAGGCCTATGCAATGCTGCAGGAAGCGGATGATGAAAATGACCGTACCGGAGCCGATTATATGGTATTTGCCGATAAGCTTTTAAAGGATCTTGGATTTGACACCCTGAAGCCGGAGAAAAAGGACGCGAAGCTTAAGGAACTGTTTGCACATACAAACCATCATCTCGACTCCGGAGGACACAGTTCTAAGGCCTATAAGGCAATGTTTAAAGAAAAAGTGGAGTATGAGTATAAGAAACACAACATACAATTAAAGGTTTATGAGGAGTTTGAGGATGGAGAGATGACCTTGACCGAAGAGGCCTATAGCGAATTGTGGGATCTGGCGGTGGAAGAGCAGGAAATCAATCAGAAGAGGAAGAAGCTAAAAGAACTTTTGAAGGAAAAGCTGAAAGATAAGCTGATGGCTGAACTGGAATATCGGCTGGGTACCGTGGAAACGCTGGCAACGAAAGAAAAACACAGAACAGCCTACCGTGCCCTGACAGTGGATGATTTGAGTGATACGCTGAAGGATATAAAAAACTGGAAAAACCAGAAGGGGCGTCCGGTATTTTATGATTTGCTGGTTGCCGTGCAAAAGATATTCCCCGAGATCAAGGAAGAGGAATTAAAAGAAGTCCTGAATCAGCTGGGAGAGGATTTTATGAAGGCTGGCATGCATACGAAAGGTAGAGTCCAGTTTGGCTATAGATGTCGGATGGAACCGAATGCGACAATCTGTTATACGACTCAGGCACTCGAACGGTATCAGGAGATTCAGAAACTCCTGGGTGACAAACCAAAAGAAAAGCTCATATTTGCAGAAACTTCTCAATTCCTGGGGGATGGAAGCGGCGGCGGACTCCATGATGCGGGAGAGCTCGATGGTTTAGTCATGGGACATGCCTATATTTTAACCGGATACAAAGAGCAGGATGGGCATAAGTTCATCACCCTGCGGAATCCCTGGGGTACAGGAGAGGTCTTCTATGCGGAACGAACCAGAGCGGATCAAAGCAAGTATAATATCGGAAAACAGCACTTTGATAAAGAGACAGGCGGCGGAGAATTCGATCTGGAGCTGAATGATTTTATGAATAAGATAGAATGGGTTTATTGCCTTAAATAGGAAAGGAGACGGAAATGACAAATCTGCACGATATGGATGGTTATATGACAGAGGCTAGGCTTCGTTCTCTTACGGAGTCTCTGGCTGATCTGGGGTATGAAAATGATTTACTGGTGGAAGAATTTGGAAAAAACGAAATCCGCATTTACAGGGAGGCTTCGGATGAGAGCTTTGTGGTAGATTACCAGATCCTCTTTAATGAGGAAAAGCAGCGGGCAGTGGGCTTCGTCCTGAGACTTCACCGGATAAAGGGCAGACGGCTGGAGGGTAGTTACGGAACCTCTGCAGGCTCGGTGATCGCGCAAAGAGAAGAGGGGCTTGCGCTGGATGCGTGGGATACTGCTTCCTGGATCGAGGAGTGGATGGAAAAAGAGTAAGGATTGCTTGCTATAGGAAAGAAGATGGAAATGAAAATTTCCTTGCACCTGTATTCTGAATCCTGTATAATGAATCTATCGTTATTCTTCTGAAAAAATAACGCTCGGGAGATATGAACGAAAAGGAAAGGAAAGAGGGATTTTTATTATGAAAAAGAAACTTGTAGCAGGTCTGCTGGTAAGCGCCCTGGCAGTGTCTATGCTGGGCTGCGGAAGCAAGCAGGAGGAGACCACGGAGACAACAGAGGAGACTACCGAGGCAGATGACGCAGCTGCAGAGGAGACGGAAGAAGCAGAAGAGGCCGATCCGGTGACCCTGAACGTATTTGCGGCAGCATCCATGACAGAGACCCTGACCGAGATTCAGGAGATGTACAAAGAGGTAGCTCCGAACGTAACTCTGGTATTCAATTTTGATTCTTCCGGAACCCTGAAGACTCAGATTCAGGAAGGTGCGGACTGCGATCTCTTCATTTCCGCAGCACAGAAGCAGATGAACCAGATGGATAAGGATGCAGATCCGGAAGTAAATACCGAAGGACTTGACTTCGTGCTGGAAGGAACCCGTGTAAACCTGCTGGAGAACAAGGTCGTTCTGGCAGTTCCGGAAGGAAATCCGAAGGATATTCAGACCTTCGAGGATCTGGGAACTGACAAGCTGACCCTGCTGGCTCTGGGCAATGAAGATGTTCCGGTAGGACAGTACTCCACAGAGATCCTGACCAACCTTGGTATCCTGGATCAGCTCGAGGCAGACGGAAAAATTACCTATGGTTCCAATGTAAAAGAGGTTACCACTCAGGTATCTGAGGCAGCTGCAGATGCAGGTATCATCTACGCTACCGACGCATTCTCCGCCGGACTTACCGTTGTAGACCAGGCAGGAAGCGATCTGTGCAAGCAGGTAATCTATCCGGCAGCAGTTCTGAATATTTCCCAGAATCAGGAAGCAGCGAAGGAATTCCTTGCTTATCTGCAGACAGATGACTGCATGAAGGTATTCGAGGCAGTAGGCTTTACAGCAGCAGAATAAAAATCAAAAAAGAAAGGCCGGACGAAGAGGTCCGGCCTTTTGTTTTCAGGAGGCTTCTATGGATTGGTTTCCCTTGTATAATTCCCTGCGTATCGCACTGATTGCCAGTGTGATCGTATTTTTTACAGGTATTTTCGCAGCCTACTATATCGCAAAGCTGCATCCCGTGGTGAAGGGTGTGCTCGACGTGGTGCTGACCTTGCCCCTGGTATTGCCGCCGACGGTTGTGGGCTATTTTATCCTTCTTCTTATGGGACCCAGACGTCCGTTTGGAGCCTGGGTGCTGGAAAATTTTGGAACGAAGCTCGTAATGACCTGGTATTCGGGGATCTTTGCAGCAGCTGTGGTGGCCTTTCCGCTTATGTACCGGACGGCCAGAGGTGCCTTTGAGAGCTTTGACGAGACACTGGCTTATTCCGGACAGACCCTGGGACTTTCGGGCAGCTTTATTTTCTGGCGTATCCGTATGCCGGCCTGCAGACAGGGAATCCTGGCAGGTACCGTGCTGGCCTTCGCGAGAGCCCTGGGTGAGTATGGTGCCACCAGCATGGTAGCAGGCTATACGCCCGGGAAGACCGCGACCATCTCGACCACGGTATACCAGCTGTGGCGGACAGACAATGACGCCCTTGCCTTCAAATGGGTGCTGGTCAATGTGGTCATCTCCGCAGTGGTGCTGCTGGCGGTGAACCTGCTGGAGAAGGGTGAGCGAGCATCCCGCACGGGCAAAAAACGAAAGGCCTGGAGGTAGAGAAGATGTCATTGTATGTGGATATCAGAAAAAAACTGGGTGATTTCACGCTGGAGACGCAATTTGAAGCAGTGGATGGCGTAACCGGTATCCTGGGAGCTTCCGGCTGCGGAAAAAGCATGACACTCCGATGCATCGCCGGCATCGTAAAGCCTGACGAGGGACATATTGAGCTGGACGGCAAGGTGCTTTTTGATTCTAAGGAAAAGGTCAATCTGCGTCCGCAGGATCGACATGTGGGACTGCTGTTTCAAAATTATGCCCTGTTTCCCAATATGACGGTACAGCAAAACCTGATGACAGGACTGATGGCCGAAAAGCAGGACAAAAAGACGGCACAGGAGAAGATTCAAAAGATGCTGGAGAAGTTTGAACTGATCGACCTGGAGAAACACAAGCCTGCACAGCTCTCCGGAGGTCAGCAGCAGCGTGTCGCTCTGGCACGTATCTTTCTCTCAAGTCCGAAGATGCTGATGTTAGATGAGCCTTTTTCGGCTCTGGACGGCTATCTTCGGTGGAATCTGGAACAGGAGCTTTTGGAAACCTTAAAGGATTTCGACGGTCCGACCCTGTTCGTATCCCACAGCCGGGATGAGGTCTATCGGATCTGCGATCGGGTCTGCGTCATGGAGCGGGGAACTTCCAGTCCGGTGATTCCGGTAAAACAGCTTTTCGAGGCACCGGAATCCAGAGCGGCCGCGTTACTTTCCGGCTGCAAGAACTTTGCCAGAGCGAAGTTAAAGGAAGCGGCAGCTTCGGACAAGCCGGGAAAAGTCTATGTGCAGGATTGGGGAGAGACCCTTTCCTATACCGGAGAACAGGCGGCAGAGGTCAACTATATTGGTGTCCGAAGCCATTATATTTATCTGGTCAGCGCGGCAGAAGCGGCAGAGAAGCCTGAGAATACCTTCCGCTGTCATCTGGAGAAGGTGATCGACGACGTCTTTTCGACCGTCATCATGGTAAGGCCGGAGCATGCGGATGCTTCGGAGGAGAGCCGGAAAAATCATTTTAATCGGATTCGGGTGGAGACTACCAAAGAATTTTGGAAGAAATTTTGTGAAAAAGAAGGTCCGCAGGAATCCATCTGGCTGCATGTGGATCCGGCGGACGTCATGGTGCTGAGATAGAGCGAGCTTATCCGCCGATGCGGGACATCTCCTTCTTTTCGGTTACCGTTTGGATCTGTTCAAAGCAATGCGCCGCAGGCTTTGTTTCGATGGCCTGGCGAATCAACTCTTTTACGTCCTCCGGACTTCCGTTCCGGAGGGCATTTTTTATGGAAATGCGGTCGCTGTAGCAGAGACAGGGCTTCAGATCTCCGATAGAGGTCAGGCGAATACGGTTGCAGCTTTGACAGAATTTTCCATGAATGGCACTGATAAAGCCGATGCTTCCCTGAAATCCGTCGATCCGGTAATAGCGGGCAGGACCGTTTCCGTGGGTACGGGGATCTGCTGTCACATGTTCTGCACCGTAATAAGCCTTTAGGCGCTCAAGCACCTCCGGGTTCGACACCGGTTCCATCTCTTTTCCGTGGCCGATGGGCATGAGCTCGATAAACCGGACATCGATGGAGTGAGTCTTAGCTAACTCGACTAAGGAGATGCATTCCATATCATTGACGCCTCGCTGCAGTACCGCATTGATTTTCACAGGAATGCTGTGGCTTTCCATGGCATGGATGCCTTCCAGTACTTTAGAAAGCTTGTCAAAGCCGGTAATCGCAGCGTATTTTACCGGATCCAGAGTATCCAGGCTGATATTGACGGCATGGAGTCCCTGACGGCAGAGCTTTTCGGCACATTCGGAGAGCAGGATGCCGTTGGTGGTCAGGGTTACCTGCTCGATACCGGGCAGGGCATTCAGCATACCGACGAGGTCGGTGCAGCCCTTTCGAACCAGGGGTTCGCCGCCGGTAACCTTGATTTTCCGGATGCCGAGGGCAGCAGCCTGCCGACAGGCCTCGGTGATCTCCTCCAGGGTCAGGATCTGATCCATAGGAAGCCATTCCACCCCATCGGGCATGCAATAGCGGCAGCGCAGGTTGCAGCGGTCGGTGATGGAGACACGCATATAGTCGATCTCCCGTCCGTATGAGTCCTTCATGAAATCAGTCCGCCTTTCTCACAAAATCACCGCTTTTTCCGCCACTTTTCCGGCAGAGGTGGATGTCGGTCATTTCCATGCCCTTGTCCACGGCCTTGCACATGTCGTAGATGGTAAGAAGGGCTATCTGGACGCCGGTCAGGGCTTCCATTTCTACACCGGTCTTACCGGTGGTGCGGACGGTACAGACCGCACGGACAGAGGAGGCTTCTTCTTCCGGTTCAAAGCTTATTTCTACCTTGGTCAGGTTTAGAAGATGACAGAGAGGAATCAGCTCGGAAGTCTTCTTTGCGCCCATGATGCCAGCTACCCGGGCTACCCCGAGCACATCGCCCTTTCCCATCGTTCCTTCTTTTACTTTCTCAAAGCATTCCCGGCTCATCAGGATACGGCCTTCGGCTACTGCCTCCCTTACAGTTTCGGTCTTGGCACTTACATCGACCATGACGGCCTCACCCTTCCGGTTAAAATGTGTAAATTCACTCATAACAGTTTCTTGTTTCCTTTCTCTAAAAGAGCTTCATCCGATCCCGCCTTGCCGCGCAGATCAGAGTCAGTCCGTATTCCTTTGCCAGAGCAATGGCCTCAGACGTAGGAGCGGCCTTGCTGGAAAGAACCGGTATTCCTGCCCGAATCGCCTTCATAGCCATGTCCGTGGGAATCCGGCCGCTGGAATAGACGATACACTGCGTGAGAGGAATGTCATGGCGCAGGGCATACCCGATGGCCTTATCTAGGGCGTTGTGGCGGCCGATGTCCTCGCACTGGAACAAAAGCTTGCCATCCTTTGCGAGAAAACAGCTATGCGTGGCGAAGGTCTGCCCGTGAAGGGGCATGCCTGCGTGGAAGCGGTCGGCCAAGTCGAAGATCTGCTCAGGCTTCCAGGGGATAGGCTTTACAGGCTTTACTTCCTTTTGTATCAAAAAATAGTCATTTAAAATATGATTGCCGGTGCAGCAGGAGGGCGTCGTTTCGACAAAGGACTCCCGCGAAGCATCGCTTCTGGAAGCGTCCTTAAGGATGTTACTTTCTTCGTCTTTTCTGCGAAGCATGACCCGTGCCCGCAGCCCGTGCTCACAGATGTAGATCTGCTCCACATCATCGGAACTATCGATGATCCCTTCCGTCAAAAGTCGCCCCAGCACAAGCTCGGTCAGAAACTGGGGGATGCAGATGAGCTTCATGGTCAGCCGGTCATCGATATAGACGTCGATGACATGCTCTGCAAGCACCGCCTCCGACTCTGTGCGGCGTTCTCCGTCGCGGCCGATATAGGTGTAGGTCTCCCGGGAAAGTAGCGGCAGATCGTGGTATTGTTCGTTGATATACATGGGGTATCTCCTTGTAGATTCGCAGCTCCCGCAATTCTAAAACATTCGGAATCCTGAATATCATTATACATATGTATACAAGCCCTGTCAAATGATGGGTTGTGAAAAAATACCAGAAAACAGGAGAAAGATATCGCTTGATTTGTAAGAAGTGTTGATTTATCAAGAAAGATAGAGTACCATAGAAACAAAAGAAACGCTGGCAGAGGGAACCGGCAGGAAAAGTGAGGAATATTCATATGGGAAAGATTATCGCAGTAAATATCAGTGAAAAGAAAGGAACACAGAAGAAAAACGTTCATTCTGCAAAGCTTATCGAGGACTGGGGCATCGAAAATGACGCCCATGCGGGGAAATGGCACCGCCAGGTAAGCCTATTGTCCTATGAGAAAATCGAAGAGTTTAAGGCAAAGGGAGCACCGGTGGATGACGGAGCCTTCGGGGAAAATCTCATCGTTTGGGGCATCGACCTGAAGCACCTTCCCATCGGCACGAGACTGCAGTGCGGCGATGTACTTTTAGAGGTAACCCAGATCGGAAAGCAGTGCCATAGTGGCTGTGAAATTTACAAGATTATGGGAGACTGCATTATGCCGAGAGAGGGCATCTTTTCCAAGGTATTGAAGGGCGGAGTCATCTCCGAAGGGGACGAGATAAGTGTCGTAAAGCGACCCAAGCGTGCGGCAGTGCTGACCTCCAGCGATTCCGGCTATGCAGGGGAGCGGGAGGACTTAAGCGGTCCTGCCATCAAGGCCATGCTGGAAGAAAATGGATACGAGGTCGTTCATACGATCCTCCTGCCGGATGACCGTAAGATGCTGGCAAAGGAGATGGCGCGCATCGCAGACGAGTATGTGGCAGACTTACTTTTGACGACCGGCGGCACCGGCTTTTCTCCCCGGGACTGTATGCCGGAGGCTACGTGTGATATCGCAGAGCGGATGGTACCTGGCATCCCGGAAGCCATGCGTGCCTACAGCATGACCATTACCCCGAGAGCCATGCTGAGCCGGGCAGCGGCCTGTATCCGGAAGGGCACGCTCATCATCAACCTGCCGGGCAGCCCCAAGGCCGTGAAGGAATCCTTAGGTTACATCCTGCCCTCCCTGGAGCATGGCCTGGAGATCCTGACCGGAGAGGCTACGAACTGTGCAAGAAAATAATAAGATATGCGGGGGCATTTCCATGGTGGTGCTGGCCGGGGGCAAAAGCAGCCGCATGGGAACGGATAAATGCGATCTGAAGATCGGAAATAGCACCTTTCTGGAATGGCAGATCGAGAAGGGCAGAAGCCTAGGTATCACGGATATTCAGGTGTCGGGCTACCGGGGAGAGTATTGCAGCGCCCCTGTGACGCCGGATCGGTTTCCGGGAAAGGGACCCTTGGGCGGCCTCGAAAGCTGCTTTCGCTGCGCCGGGGAAGAACGAGTGCTGGTGCTGAGCGTAGATCTGCCGCTTCTTCCTGCAGAAGAGCTGGCCTATCTGATAAAAAAGAGTCGGGAGAAGACAAAGAAGGCTATGATTCTGGTACATCAGGGAAAGGAGGAACCCATGGCAGGCATCTACGACCGGGATCTGGCGGATGAGATGCTTTTGGAAATCCGGGAGCGGAAAGGTTCAGTCTTTGCCTTTCTGAATCGCATCGGCTATGAGACCTGTGAGAGCAGTGCCGCGGAGTCCTGTTTTGCCAATATCAACTGCCCGGAGGATTACAAAAAAATAAAATTTCCCACATGAAAATGATAAAAGTTAGTTAAAATTAACCGATATGTTTTGAAAAATATAACGAATGCACAAAATTAACGAAAAGATTACGAGAATAATTGTTGATTTTACACAATACTAAGAGTATACTGAAAATAGCTATTTGTATATTTGGGTAAAGAGCGAAAATAATATAAGGAGGGTAACAAGAGTATGCTGGATCAATCTTATTACGCGAAAGCGGACGAGATCATGGATCACTTCGGCAGGAAGCCGTCAGCCCTGATTCCGATTATGCAGGAGATTCAAGGGACTTACCGCTATTTGCCGGAAGAGCTTCTGTCCTATGTGGCCGGAAAAATCGGGGTAACTGAGGCGAATGCCTTCAGCGTCGCTACGTTTTATGAGAACTTTTCCTTCGACGCAAAAGGAAAGTATGTCATCAAGGTATGCGACGGAACGGCCTGTCATGTGCGCAAGTCTACACCGGTGCTGGAGACCTTGCGCAAGGAGCTGGGCTTAAGCGCCACCAAGCACACCACAGACGACATGATGTTTACGGTAGAGACCGTATCGTGTCTTGGTGCCTGCGGACTGGCACCAGCTGTCATGGTCAATGATGAGGTACACGGAAAGATGACGCCGGAGAAGGCGACGGAACTGATTCACAATTTGCGGGGGGAATAAAGTATGAAGCTGAATAGTAAAGAAGAACTGGATCTCCTGCGCAAAGAATGCCGGGAGAAAAAGCAGCAGGAAAAATGCCGTATTCTGGTCTGCGGAGGAACCGGCTGTCTGGCCGGAGGATCTGACAAGATCTATGAGAGATTCTGCGAGATGGCAGAGGGAAATGATCAGGTAGAAGTACAGCTTGGTGAGGAAATCGCTCATATCGGCGTGAAGAAGAGCGGCTGCCATGGTTTCTGTGAGATGGGTCCGCTGGTTCGTATCGAGCCCTACAATTACCTGTACCTGAAGGTGAAGCTGGAGAACTGTGAAGAGATCTTTGAGAAGAGCGTGCTTCACGGAGAGCCGGTGGTGGAGCTGATGTACCACGACGGCGACAAGGTATATGAGACCCAGGAGAAGATTCCGTTTTATGCAAAGCAGATGCGAAGGGTTCTGGAGCATTGCGGTCATATTGACGCAGAGCATATCGAGGATGCCCTGGCAGCAGGAGATTATGAAGCCTTCGAAAAGGCACTCTTTGAGATGACACCGGAAGAGGTGATCACGGAGGTAACAAATGCGAACCTTCGCGGTCGTGGCGGTGCAGGCTTCCCGGCCGGCAAGAAGTGGTCGCAGGTGGCAAATCAGAATGAAACGGAACGCTTTGTAGTCTGTAACGGTGATGAGGGAGACCCGGGTGCTTTCATGGATCGAAGCATCATGGAGGGTGATCCCCATCGCATGATTGAAGGAATGATGATTGCAGCCTACGCAGTGCAGGCACATCAGGGATATATCTACGTAAGAGCTGAGTATCCGCTGGCAGTCCGGAGACTTCAGCTGGCCATCGAACAGGCAGAAGAGAAGGGAATCCTGGGAGACCATATCCTGGGTACCGATTTCTCCTTCCATCTGCATATCAATAAGGGCGCAGGAGCCTTTGTATGCGGCGAGGGCTCTGCCCTGACTGCCTCGATCGAAGGTAAGCGCGGCATGCCCCGTGTAAAGCCGCCCAGAACTGTAGAGAAAGGACTTTTCGAGAAGCCTACCGTTTTAAATAATGTAGAGACCTATGCCAACGTACCCGCCATCATTGTAAATGGTGCAGACTGGTTTACCTCCGTAGGTACACCGGGAAGCTCCGGAACCAAGGCCTTCGCGCTGACTGGTGATGTAAATCATACGGGACTGATCGAGGTTCCCTTTGGAATCACTCTGCGGGAGATTATTTTCGATATCGGCGGCGGCCTCCGCGACAATGCGGACTTCAAGGCAGTACAGATCGGAGGTCCCTCTGGCGGCTGTCTGACGGAGAAGGAGCTTGACGAGCCCCTGGATTTCGATTCTGTCAAAAAATTCAATGCCATCATCGGCTCGGGCGGTATGGTAGTGATGAATACCAACAGCTGTATGGTCGAGGTAGCCCGTTTCTTCATGGCTTTTACGCAGAGAGAATCCTGCGGAAAATGTGGTCCCTGCCGAATCGGCACGAAGCGTATGCTGGAGATTCTGGAGCGGATCGTGGCAGGCAAGGGCGAGATGGAGGATCTGGACAAGCTGGAGGAGCTGGGCCATTTCATAAAAGACCGGTCTCTGTGCGGTCTTGGAAAGAGTGCTCCCCTTCCGGTACTTAGTACACTGCAGAACTTCCGCGACGAGTATATCGAGCATATCGTAGACAAGAAATGTGCGGCTCATGTCTGCAAGTCCATGCAGGTCTATGAGATCGACGCAGATAAGTGCAAGGGCTGTACGAAGTGTGCCCGCAACTGCCCGGTAAATGCGATTACAGGCGAGCGAAAAGCGGCGCATGTCATCGACAATTCCAAGTGTATCAAGTGCGGAACCTGTCTGGAAAATTGTGCGTTCCATGCGGTTATCTTGAAATAAGAGGAGGATGGATATGATTCATTTGACGATAGATGGAATCCCTGTAGAGGTGGAGAAGGGTACCACGATTCTGCAGGCCGCCAAACAGATAGGCGTAAAGATTCCGACCCTTTGTTATCTGGAAAATGTGCTGCCAGACGGTTCCTGCAGACTTTGTGTCGTGGAGGTAACCAATGGTGGCAGAACCAAGTTTGACACTGCCTGTACCTTGCGCTGCTCCGAGGGCGACGAGGTGCAGACGATGTCGGAGAAGGTAGTGAAATACAGAAAGGAAACCCTAGATCTTCTTCTGTCCGATCACCGGGTTCATTGCTTCTCCTGCGAAGCTAACGGTGATTGCAAGCTGCAGGATTACTGCTTTGAATATGGCATCGAGACTACCAGCTTTCCGGGTGAGACCAACCAGGCACCCATCGATGATACGAATAAATTCTTTACTTATGACCCCAGCCTGTGTATCTTATGCCACAGATGTGTAAATACCTGTAATGAGATCGTAGGCCGCGGCGCCATCGCCACCATGAACCGCGGTTTCCAGTCCGTCATCGGTGCCCATTTTGACAAGAAATGGAACGAGGGTATCTGTGAGTCCTGCGGCAACTGCGTGCAGGCATGTCCGACAGGCGCCCTGACCATGAAGCGAAGAAAGAAATACCGTCCGTATCAGATCGACAAGAAGGTTTTGACCACCTGTCCGCACTGCGCAACCGGCTGCCAGTATTACGTGCTGGTAAAGGATGGCAAGGTTGTAGATACCGAAGCCTATGACGGACCCTCGAATAAGGGACTGCTCTGTGTCAAGGGACGAAGCGGAAGCTTTGACTTTGCCCAGTCTCCCGAGCGTATCAAGTATCCGCTGATCAAAAACCATGAGACCGGCGAGTTTGAGCGTGCCACCTGGGATGAAGCCCTCGATCTGGTAGCCTCCAAGTTTATGGAAATCAAGAAAAAATATGGTTCAGATTCTCTGGCTGGTTTTGCCTGCTCCCGATCTCCGAACGAAGATATCTACATGGTGCAGAAGATGGTTCGTACCTGCTTTGGTACGAATAATACCGATAATTGTGCCCGTGTCTGCCACTCCGCATCCGTAGCAGGCCTTTATATGACCCTGGGCTCCGGTGCCATGACAAATCCCATCGAAGACATTACCCAGAATGCGGATGTCATCATGCTGGTA
>CAVHYN010000008.1:0-16064 GCA_963640245.1 Bulleidia sp. | reverse complement strand
AATGTCTGTTTTCTTTTGTCGGCCTTATCGTAACTGGTCAGCTAGTGAACAGTTACGATTAATCATATAAAAATTTCAGTATACTGTACATTTCGTATACTTGACGTCAGCATAGGATTTTTCTATACTAAAAACAGTGGGATTTTTACGAAAATAGTTGAAACGGGGGATTTGGTATGACTTTGACACAACTGGAATATTTCTGTAATGTATGCCGTTATCACAGCATTACCAGAGCTGCAGAGGCACTCTATGTCTCCCAGCCCACGATCTCTACATCCATCCGGGAGCTGGAGAAGGAATTTCATTTAAGACTTTTCAATCATGGGAAAAATAGAATCTCCCTCACAAAAGATGGTGAAGCCTTTTACCAGAAAGCAGAATATATTTTAAGACAGACACAGGAATTGTACACCAATTTTTCCAATATAGAAGAGAACCGTCACCCTCTGCGAATCGGTATTCCGCCTATGATCAGTACGGTGTTTTTTCCCAGAGTCACGGATCAGTTTCAGGAAAAATATAATATTCCGATTCAGTTGTTTGAATATGGCTCTATTCGTGCCCGCACATTAATAGATAACGAGCAGTTGGATGTAGCTATGGCGAATATGGACTTTTATAATCTGGATAAGTATAACAGCTATGTTATGATGAAAGACCGTTACGTCTATTGCGTTTCCAGAAACCACCGATATGCCGGGGAAAAAGAGATCACTATGGAGATGCTGAAGGATGAGCCGATTATTCTGTTCAATACGGATTCGGTTCAGACACAAACTGTGATTACCCGCCTGCGTTCCGCAGGAATCACCCCGAATGTGCGTATGTACAGCAGCCAGTTCGTAACGGTACTCAATTATGTCCGTGGCGGTAATTGCGGTGCTTTTTTATATTCCTCTCTGACCGCCAATCCGCGGGATTTTGTTGAAATTCCCGTGACCCCGGAGATTACCAGTCAGTTCGGAATTATCTGGAAAAAAGGTATTTTTATTCCGGATCAGCTTACAAAATTTGTAAAATTTATTCAGGATTATGATGTAACTCCTTATCTGCCGGAGCGTTAATATGCCATACTAGTGCATCGTTTACAAAATAACTAGCCTATTCACTTGCCTGCAGATTCGGTCAGTTATTTATGAAACGATACACTAGATGTGCGACTTTCAAAAACATACATTACATCTTGTATTTTGCTCAAAGTATAGTATAATAAAATACAACAAAACCTCACAAAACATAACATTTTGCAACAAAAACCGGGTACCTGCAAGCCAACCCCGTTGAAAAGGAGAGAGCCCTTATGAAACTGATTATTGATAATGCAAACCTCGATGACATTCGTTCCATGTATGAGTATTTTCCCATGGATGGCGTCACCTGCAATCCGACCATTCTTGCGAAGGAGAAGCGCCCGCCCTATGAGGTGTTAAAAGAGATCCGCGATTTTATCGAGGAAGGCGAGCTTCACGTACAGGTCTTGAGCGAGAAGGCTGAGGGCATGGTAGATGAGGCCTATAAGATTCGAAAAGAGCTGGGTGATGATACCTTTATTAAGATCCCGACGACTAAGGAAGGCTTGAAGGCCATCCGCATTCTGACCGCGGCAGGCATCAATGTAACCGCAACGGCTATCTACACCCAGATGCAGGCCTTTCTGGCAGCAAAGGCAGGTGCGCTTTATGTAGCTCCCTATATCAACCGCATCGACAACCTGGGATCTGACGGTGTACGTACCGCCAAGGAAATCCATGATATGTTCCGCAATTATGGCTTCAAGACCGAGGTTCTGGCAGCAAGCTTCAAGAACTCCCGTCAGGTAATTACCCTCTGCGAGTATGGCATCGGTGCCACCACGATTTCTCCGGACGTGCTGGATCTTCTGATTAAAAATGATTCGGTAACGGCGGCATTGAATGTATTCCGTGACGATTTCGAGAAGGTTTGCGGAAAAGGAAAGACGATGCTGGACTGCTAAAATCGGGGTAGAATAAGAGGAAATCTTATGATAGATTTGCATTTGCACTTTGATGGTTCCCTGCTTCCGCGCACTGTACTGGAGCTTGCGGCGGAGCAGGGAATCCTGCTTCCGGCGACGGAGCCGGATGAATTAAAGCTCTTTTTGACAGCTCCGGAAAGCTGCGGAAGTCTGAATGAATATCTGGAAAAATTTGATCTGCCCCTGCAGGTGCTGCAGACGAAGGAAGCCGTGCGAAAGGCCATGTATATCCTCGTGAGCTCCTTAAAGGAGCAGGGGATGCTCTATGCGGAAATTCGCTTTGCGCCCCAGCTTCACACGAAGAAGGGGATGAGCCAGGAACAGGTGGTAAAGGCAGCGCTCCAGGGCATGCAGGAAGCACTTGCGGGCTCTTTTTTTCATTGCAAGCTGATTCTTTGCTGTATGCGTGGGGCGGACAATAGGGAGGAAAATCTGCTGACAGTAAGGACAGCGGCCGCTTTCCTTGGCCGCGGTGTGGCGGCGGTCGATCTGGCCGGGGCGGAAGCCCTGTATCCGACGGCAGACTTCGCAGATGTCTTTGCCCTTGCAATGGAGCTTCGGGTGCCCTTTACGATTCATGCAGGCGAGGCCGACGGGGCGGAGAGCATCGAGGCAGCACTTGCCTTTGGAGCCAGCCGGATAGGTCACGGTGTGCGTGCTGCAGAGGAACCGGAGCTGCTTGCCAGACTTCGGGAGCAGCAGATTCCGTTGGAAATGTGTCCCAGCAGCAATGTGCAGACGAAGGCAGTGGCCTCCCTTTCAGAGCATCCGGTCTTGGATTTTCTGCGTCAGGGACTGAAGGTGACAGTCAATACAGACAATATGACTGTCTCTGATACCACGATAGAGAAAGAATTTACTCTGCTTTCGAGGGAACTTGGCATGACAGCTGCCGAGAAGAAGCAGATGCTTCTAAATGCAGCCGACGCAGCGTTCCTGACATCAGAGGAACGCTGGCGGCTGAAGGATGTGATCGAGAAAATCTGTATGATATAACGCTTACAGCTTGATATTCTTAAACAGAGAGCCTAATGTGGTGGTCAGCTCCTCTGCCTTTGGAAGCTCCACCTTCTCCTCGGGCTCTTCCTCGGAAGACTCCAGCAAAGCCTTGCGGCTCAGGGACACCTTGCCGTCCTTGATTGCGATGACCTTTACCTGAACGGAATCACCTACCTTTAAGACGACATCCGGACTCTTGATGCGCTTGTCGGAAATCTGGGATACATGCAGCAGACCGGAGAGACCGTCACCGAGGTCGATGAAGGCGCCGTAAGGCATGAGATTCTCGACCTTACCATCGACAACCATTCCCACCTGGATAGATTCCAGCTTTTTGAGGCGCAGCTCATTTTCCTGTTCGCGCAGCAGCTCCCGGGCAGAAAGCACGAGCTTTTTCTTCTCCGGATTTGCAGTAATGACCTGTACCTGAACTTTCTTTCCAAGCCAGTCCTCGAGATCCTCGATGTGACCTAAGGCAAGTCTCGAAGCAGGGATAAAGCCGCGGATTCCTTCAATATAGGTGACTACGCCGGCTTTTACGATCCCCTCGATCTTTACTGTAAGGATGGTCCTATCCTCCAGCGCCTGAACGAGTGCCTGCCAGGCCGGATCCTCGATATCTTCCGGAGCACTCTCGAAGGAAGCGTCGATCTCTTCCTTTAAATCATCCATTGTTAAGTTTTCTTCCATTTCCCAATACCTCTTTTTTATTTATTTGGATAACTAGATCCTAGCCTTATTATATGTTAAAATGGGATGAAAAGTAAACAATATTTGGATTACTGGGAGAAAGAGATGAATCAGGTAACGGTCAGAAATATAACCTTTGGCGAGGGGCGCCCCAAAATCTGTGTACCCATCACGGGACGGACGAGAGAAGAGATTGCCCTTCGGACAGGGCAGTTCCTTGATGCAAAGCCCGATTTGGCAGAGTGGCGGGCGGACTGGTATGAAGAGGTTAAAAATAGGAAAAAACTGGAAGAAACATTGGTGTGGCTGCGAGAAATGCTAGGAGAAATGCCGCTGCTTGTAACCTTTCGAACGAAAGAAGAGGGCGGAGAGCAGGAGATTAGTCCGGAAGATTATGAAAATTTTTTGCGTACAGTCTTAGAATCCGGCCAGGCCGATCTCATCGACGTCGAGCTCTTTCGCGGGGAGGAGCTGCTTCAAAGGATTGGGAAAGAAGCCAGAGAAAGAGGTGTAAGGGTTCTTGCCTCCAGCCATGACTTCGAAAAGACACCGGAGAAAAATGAAATCATCGGACGACTTCGGAAAATGCAGGATCTGGGTGCCGATCTCTTAAAGATCGCCGTCATGCCCCGAAATGCAGAGGATGTATTGAACCTCCTCTCGGCGACACTGGAGATGAAAGAAAGGTATGCAAGACAGCCTGTGATTACGATGTCCATGGGGGCGAAAGGAGTGATTAGCCGCCTCTCGGGCGAACTCTTTGGCTCGACCATGACCTTCGGCTTTGCGGGGGAGGCTTCTGCCCCGGGGCAGGTAAGTACCGCGGAGTTAAAAGCCGCGCTGGAACTTTTGAGACAGGAATAATACGAGTAAACTTAGGACAGGAGATGTAGGAACATGAAAGAAGACGGACAGCTAAAAAAATATCTCTACCGGTCATTGGCAGGTGCAGGATCCATCATCATCTGTATCCTTGTATTTTTTGCGATCTTTCGCTTTGATCGGATCCTGGCATTTTATCATATCATGGAAAATATCCTGATGCCCTTTGTCTATGGAGCGGTGATCGCCTATCTTCTGACCCCTATCTGCAATTTTATCGAGAAAAGAGTGCAGCCTATTTTGGAGAAGCAGATGAAAAACCAGAAAAAGGCGCACAGCATTGCGGGAGGGATCGGAATCGGACTGAGCATGATTTTTGGCCTTTTGGTGATTTACCTTTTGATTGCGATGGTTATGCCGCAGGTAGTGACCAGTATCGGCAGCATCGTGACCTCATTTCCTTCTATGGTAAATAAATGGTATGCGTGGATTCAGAATTATCTGCAGAACAATGAGACGCTGATGAATTATGCAAATGACTTTATCAGTGGAGTCTATACAAATGTGGAAGACTGGCTGAAAACGAAGCTTCTGCCGAATATGCAGACGATTGTCAGCAGTCTCTCCGCCGGCCTTGTAAATATGATGGTAGTTCTGAAGAATATTCTGATTGGCCTGATTGCGGCGATCTATATGATGGGCAACCGCCGGAAGTTTGCAGCTCAGGCGAAAAAGCTGATTTATAGTATCTTCAAGCGTCCCCATGCCAATGCGATCCTGAACGAGTGTCGGCTGATCGATCGGATGTTCGGTGGATTCATCAGCGGAAAACTCATCGATTCCCTGATCATCGGCTGCCTTTGCTTCTTTCTGATGACGATCCTGAAGCTGCCCTATGTCATGCTGATCAGCGTCGTGGTGGGCGTAACGAATATCATTCCATTTTTCGGACCCTATATCGGAGCGATCCCGAGTGCGATCCTGGTGCTGACGGTAAATCCGATGCAATGCATCTACTTCTTGATTATGATCCTGGTTTTGCAGCAGTTTGACGGCAATTTCCTAGGACCTAAGATCCTTGGCAATTCCACCGGACTTTCCAGCTTCTGGGTTCTCTTTTCGATTCTGGTCTTCGGCGGACTCATGGGCTTTGTCGGAATGATTATCGGCGTGCCGGCCTTTGCGGTTATCTACGATTTGGTGAAGAAATGTTCAAATTACCTGCTTCAAAAGAAGAAGCTGACTACCGATACGAGGGTCTATCAGGAGCTTGTTTCCATCGAGGAAGAAGGGGAGGAGCTTCACTATATTCAGAATCATGAGGTGAGTGGGGAGAAAGAAGTATGATTTTAGCAGTAGATATCGGCAATACTTATATCGTGGTGGGCTGTATCCGGGGAGATGAGATCGTCTTCGTAGAGCGCCTGCATACAGATCCGAAGAAGTCGGAGCTGGAATATGCCATCAGCATGAAGACGGTTATGGAAATCTACGGAGTCGACAGAAAGGAGCTCGAGGGCGCGATCCTTTCCTCTACGGTTCCGCCCCTGACCGGAGTCATGAGGCGGGCGGCAGAAAAGGTGACAAGCCGGGAAGTCCTGGTGGTGGGACCGGGCGTGAAATCCGGCCTGGATATCCGCATCGACAATCCGGCACAGCTGGGTTCCGATCTGGTGGTCGGAGCCGTGGCGGCCATCGAGGAATATCCCTGTCCATTGGTCGTGGTAGATCTGGGAACGGCGACGACCTTTACTGTAGTCAATGAAAAAAAGCAGGTCATGGGCGGCATGATTCTGCCGGGCATGGGCGTGGCTCTGGATGCGCTGATTAGCAAGACCTCCCAGCTTCCCAAAATCAGCCTTGATCCACCGAAGAAGTTCATCGGCAGCAATACCGTAGATTGCATGAAGAGTGGTGTCCTCTATGGAAATGCGGCCTGTGTCGACGGCATGATTGACCGGATTGAGGAAGAGCTGGGACAGGCAGTGTCCGTAGTGGCGACAGGGGGCATGGCAAAGTATATCGCACCGTATTGCAAAAGGAAATTGCAGCTCGATGATGGCCTGCTTTTGAAGGGCTTGAAGCTTATCTACCGGAAGAATCGATAAAACGGAGGAGTGAGGAGAGCAGCTATGACAGAAAACAGAAAAACCCACGCCCGGGAGGAAGACCGGAGGTATACAGAGGTTTTCGAGACAAAATGTCCGGTAGATGCGTCGAAGGTCAAGCATACGGTTACCTTCCTGGCGGCCAGCTGCAGTCGGGTCGATGATCAGATAGAGGATTTCCACTGCAGCCGGAACAGTACCTGTGTAAAATGTCAGCAGAACTATCTGTAAACGTTGAAATTTGTGGAAAAAACAACTATAATAGCCGTAAAAGTGAAAACAGCGAGGTAATGAAGGATGGAAAAGAAAAAAGTAGTAGTTGCTTTGGGACATAAAGCGCTGGGAACCACCTTGCCGGAGCAGAAGGTTGCGGTAAAAGGTGCCGCAAAGGCCATCGCGGATCTGGTAGAGGAAGGTTGTCAGGTGGCGATCAGTCACAGCAATGCACCCCAGGTCGGTATGATTCATACCGCGCTCAATGAGTTCGGAAAAGAGCATGAGGAATATACCTTCGCTCCGATGTCGGTCTGCTCGGCCATGAGCCAGGGCTATATCGGCTATGACCTGCAGAATGCCATTCGGGAGGAGCTTTTGGGACGAGGTATCCCGAAGAATGTCAGCACCATCATTACTCAGGTAGTGGTGGATCCTTATGATGATGCCTTTGCAGAGCCTATCAAGGTTATTGGCCGTTATATGACGAAGGAAGAGGCTGAGGCAGAGGAAGAAAAAGGAAACTTTGTAACCCTGGAAGAAGGAAAGGGTTATCGACGGGTCGTGGCAGCACCGAAACCCAAGGAGATCGTGGAGATCGATGCCATCCGGACACTGCTGGATGCGGATCAGGTGGTCATCGCCTGCGGAGGCGGCGGCATTCCGGTATTGCGTCAGCGCGGCCGCTTAAAGGGAGCTAGCGCGGTCATTGAGAAGGATTATGCAAGCGGAAAGCTGGCAGAGCTTCTGGATGCGGATATGCTGATGATTCTCACCGGAGAGAACAAGATTTGCATCAATTATGCTACAGAGCGAGAGAAGGAGCTGGATCAGGTCACTCCGGAGGAAGTAGAATCCTATGCGGCAGCCGGTCAGTTCCCGCGGGCATCGGTACTTCCGAAGATGGCAGCCGGCGCCTCCTTCGTATCCGGAAGAGCCGGACGTGTGGCCGTGATTGCAGATCTGGCGAAAGCGAAAGAAGCCCTGCATGAGAAGACAGGAACCATTATCAAAGAGTAATAAAGACAAAAGAAAAGGAGCCGCTCTTATCAGCGGGCTCCTTTTTTCATAATGACAACCCAGACGGTCATCAACAGGATGCGAATATCAGAGGTCAGGGACCAGTGATCGATATAGTCGAGATCCAGACGGACGACTTCCTTGAAATCCGTGATGTCGCTTCGCCCGCTGACCTGCCACAGGCCAGTGAGGCCGGGCTTGATGCTCAGGCGTCTGCGGTAATAGAGGTCGTATTGCCGAAATTCATCGATCGTCGGGGGACGGGTTCCTACAAGACTCATATTTCCAATCAGGATATTGAAAAACTGGGGAAGCTCATCGAGACTGGTCTTTCGGAGAAAGGCACCGACCCGGGTGATGCGGGGATCATGCTCCACCTTAAACATTGGACCATCCATCTCATTTTGAGCGAGAAGCTCTTTTTTTCGCTCCTCGGCGTCGATATACATGGAACGGAACTTGTAGAGCTTAAAATAACGGCCATTCTTGCCGACCCGTTCCTGGGCAAAAAAGACGGGCCCCGGCGAGTCGAGCTTGATGGCGAGGGCGATAAAGGGAGTCAGCACCAGGGTGATGGCAAGCCCCACGAGAGCCCCCAGAATGTCGATAAGCCGTTTGATAAAAAGGCGTCTGTAATCAAAGAGGCTGGCCTCATAGGAGAGGACGGTAAAGCCTGCAAAAAGCTCCGTGGTCTTATGCGCCATGACATTATTGAAGTAGTCGATGTTGACATGGACGGTGATGCCCATGCTCTCGAATTTTACGATCAGCTCCTCGATCTCTGCCTTCGGATAATCTGGCAGATGGATGAAAACCTCGTCCACGACCCGGGTCTTGAACTGCTCAAAGAGATTCTCACCGTGGGCGATAACCGGAATATCGAGAATCGTCTCGCCGTCCCGCTCGCTATCGAGAAGGGCAAGACCGGTCACCTCATAGCTCCACTCTGAGGAGTTCAGCATGCGGCCGAGAATCTCAGCGGCATAGGAGGAGGTTGTAATGACAAAGACCTTATTGCTGCTGGAACTGACACGGTAGACCGATGTGAAATACTTCTTAAGCAGAAGGTGTCCCAGATAGGTCAGAAGGATGTTATAGGCGAAAAAATAAACAAAAGCCAGTCGTGAAAAGTCCTCGGACATCTTACTGACATAGAGAAAAAAGCTGAGCATGAGAATCAGGACGCTGTTATATTTCAGGACAGCGATGAGCTCCACATAATAGCCCCGCTTGAAAATATTTGTATTCCAGTCAAACATATAATAAGAAAGCAGATGGAAGAAAAGAATACTGGCCAGCATCGTGATATAGGTTCTGGAAAAGGTTCGGTAGCTCTCATCCAGTCCCCTGGTAAGAATCGCGAGGGTAAAGGAGAGCACGATGCACAGACACTCCAGACCCAGCAGGGTATAATTTTGTATAAGCCTTTGTTTTTGGCTGAAATTAGACATGTTAAAAAGATCCTCGTATCGGTTAAAATGAGTTCTGATTAGTTACATGATAAAAGATTTGGGATCGCTTGTCAAACAATAAGTGATAGGTGTATAATATCGTGTTAGTTGATTTACAGAAAATCAAGGGAGATTTAAAAAATGAAGACCTTCTTTTTCAAACTGTTTCTCGTATTCAGCCTGTTTTTTCCGGCCTTCTGGAGCAGCTTCCGGGAGGACTACAAGATGGAATATTATGCGGTCTTTACCGCAGCCTATGCCTGTATTCTGCTCTGGATGCTGGTCAGCATCCGAAGGGGCGGATTCCGGAAAAACCGGTTTTGTCTGGGCCTGGCCATCGGCCTTTTGCTTTATAACGTACTTTCGCTCTGGTTCAATATCCGAAGCCTCCATTGGTTCGGCGAGGAGATCAACAATACCATCGCTTTTATCTTCTTCCTCTTTCTTTGTATACAGGAAGAGCCTTTGGGAGAAAAGCCGGAGGAGCTGATACGCTTCTTTCTCGGAGCAGCGGTCTTGTCGAATGCTCTCAGCATCCTCTATTACTTTGCCGGATATACCAGCTTTCTTGTTTGCAACAATCATATTTATCTGATCAAGCTGCCGGAGGACTACTATGAATTCCGGCATTATTGGCTCTACAGCCACAAGAGCGACTATGCCCTGATCCTGAATCTTTTTCTGGCCGCAGTCCTGCGTTTCCGACCACTATTTCGGAAAATCTGGACCTTTGTCGCAAGCATCCTGATTCTGTTGGCGGCTCTCTTTTTGAGTCATTCCTGGACAGGCTTCGGGGCAGCCTTTCTTGTATTCTTAGGAGCTATTCTCGACCAAATGGATTTTTCAAAGCTACGGTTTCAAAGACGTTACATTCCGATTTGCGGGGCAGGTCTTCTTATTCTGGCTGCCGGAGGAAAGCTTCTTCTAAAGGAACGGGATATTTTTTCCATGGGAGCCAGAGGTGAAATCTGGACTGCAGCGATTCGCACCATTCGAAGCTGTCCGGGAGGCTGGGGACTTTCCTTCGGGGAACAGCTCTTTGAAGTGCATCCCGGCTGGTCTACCAACAATTGCCACAATATCTTCCTGAATGCGATGCTGCGCTTTTCCGTCCCGGTAGGCGTCTGTTTTCTGCTTCTTATGCTGGCGATCCTTACCTATGCCTGGAAAAAGAGCGGAAGCTTTTTGGGAAAGGGATTGATTTTGGGAACCTTTGCCTTGATGAACATGGATTATTCACTGCTGAATTATGAACTTGGAATGTTCCTGTTTGTCATCTGGCTGGTATGTATTTACAAAAGAAAGGAAATTCTGAATGTCTGAGAAGATACAGAAAATTTGTTTGTATTTATTTTCTGCCTTGTTTGCCCTGATTTGGCTGGCGGTTCTGGCAGTCTGCGGCATCGCCTTGAAGCAGAGTAAGCGAATTGCTCTGATCGCACTCGGCCTGCTGCTTCTGCTTGTGGCAGCAGTTGTCCTTGCAAGAAGGATTCTTGGAAGAGTGTGGGAGAAGAAGAGCTTTTTTACCGGCCTTGCCGGCCTTTGTTTTCTTATGATGGCGGGGGGATTTCTCTATACTGCCTTCGAGCTGAAGGTTTATCCGGGCTGGGATTTTGGCTCTGTCTACCAGGGTGCAGTCGAGCTGGCGGAGGATGGCTGCTTTTCGGAGAATAGCAGCTGGTATTTTACGACCTATCCGAATAATGTGGCGGTCTGCATGTTTCTTGCGCTTATTTTCAAGATCTTCGGGGGTCTTTGTTCCTATATCACTCTGGGTGTACTTTGGAATATAGAAATGATTCTCCTCGGGCTCTTCTTTTTCTATCTGCTGGTTTGCCGTCTCTTTGGCTATCGGTGGGGAGCTTTTGGTATGCTGCTTTGCCTCTTTTTCCTCCCGTTTTATATGCATTCCCCGATCTTTTATACAGATACCTTTGCCCTGCCCTTTGTGACGGGAACCCTGCTGGTTTATGAGATGCGAAAAAAAGACTGTCGTTTTCTGATTCTCACAGGAACAATTCTCGCGGCAGGCTATAAGATCAAAGGAAGCCTGGGCGTGCTCTTGATTGCCCTTTTGATTCATCTGTGGCTTTGCAGTGAGAGCTTTCGGAAGCGCTTGAAGAAAAGCATTCTTCTTTTACTGCCCTTCCTGCTTTTTGTCACCCTTCTGACCCTGGTGCCGGCCAGACTTTCCGGGCTAAGTGCAGAGGAATCTTATCGAAATGAATTCCCGATGGAGCATTGGCTGGCCTTGGGGCTGGTCGACAGCGGCGGCTATAATGCGGATGTATACTGGATGACTGCCTCGGTAGAAGGAAAGGCGGAAAAGCAGGCTGTGGATCGGGAGTTTATCCGGGAAAAGCTTGAAGCTTACGGATTTACCGGCATGATTTCGCACCTGCAGGAAAAGATTGTTTTCACCTGGGGGGACGGGGTCTACTTTGCGCCGGAGAAGCTGCAGCGTGATCCCCTAAAGGAGAGCTGGCTGCATGAATGGGTACTTTATCAGGGAAGCCGGTATACGTATACCTATCAGTATTGCAATGCAGTACAATTGCTGATTCTGGGAGGCATCCTTCTTTCACTGCTTCGAAATTTTACAAAAAAAGGAAAAACAAGAGAGATTCAGGCCATGCAGCTTTCCATCTTCGGGCTTTTCCTCTTTCTTCTGATCTGGGAGACCCGTTCGCGGTATCTCGTCAATTTTGTGCCGGTCTTTTTCCTTCTTGGAATCGACGGACTGCAGGGAATCAGAAGGACTTTACTGGAAAGGAAATGGAAATGACAGAAACAAAAAAGAAATATCTGATTCGTATGATACTTTTGCTCCTCTGCCTTTCGGAAATTTTTCTTGGCTGGTATTTCGGAAAACAGAAAAAATATCTGATGTGCGATGAGCTCTTTACCTATACTTCTTCCAACAATGCCGAGATTCAAGCCTTTGATATGCCGCTGAATGAATGGCTTGACGGGGACTGGTTTCTCTCCCAGGCCACCGTTACGGAGGGGCATGCCTTTGATTACAGCATTCCTTACAGGAACCAGGAGGCGGACGTGCATCCGCCTTTTTACTATTTCTTGATGCATACACTCTCCTCCCTGGTGCCCGGAAAGCTTTCCATTCCGGCCGGTGTGGCCTTGAACCTGGTCTTCCTTCTCGGAAGTACGCTTCTTCTTTATCTGGTGACAAAAGAGATTTTTGAAAGCCGGGGAAGCACAGTGGTGGTAAGCTGTCTCTTTGGGCTAAGCTTCGGTGCGATGAATATGCTCCTTTTCATCCGGATGTATGCCATGTTTTCCTTCTGGCTCCTTTTGCATGTCTATATCTACCAGCATTTTGTGGAAAAAGGAAGGCTTGGATGGAAGACATTTCTTTTCCTGGGGCTGACGTTTCTTTGCGGGATCCTGACGCATTATTATTTCATTCTTCCGGCAGCCTTTCTGGCACTCTGGTATTTTGGAAAATTCTGGATCTTAAAAATGTGGAAGGAAGCCTGCCAATACCACCTGGTACTGGAAATTTCAGCCCTGGCTGCCCTGGGTATCTTTCCAGCCATGTGGAAGCATATTTTCAGTGACTACAGGGGAGAGGGAGCCAGAAAGAATCTGGTAGCTTTGACAGGCTTTGGCGGCAAGCTGAAGGCCATGGCAAGGATTATAAGCGAGCAGATCTTCGACGGCTGGCTGCCTGTTCTATTGGCTGCAGCCTTTGTATTGCTGCTTATTTATCTGATAAAGGAGAAAAGCTTCCCGTGGAAGGAGCTTGGCCGTCTTTATCCGATTCTCTTTATGACCCTTGGCTATTTTTTGCTCGTGACAAAGATTGCGCCTTATCAGACGGATCGGTATCTGATGCCCATCTATGCTTTTATTTACCTGATCGGAGTCGGAAGCCTTGTATGGCTGCTTCGAAAGCTGATTCGTCCCGAGAGGGCTTTTGTACTGGTGGGGGTTGCTCTTCTTGGACTCCACGGTGCTCATCTTTTGCAGAAAACTCCGGGCTACGCCTATGCAGATTTTCAAAAGCATCAGGCACTGGCGAAGGAATACCAGGATACTTACTGTGTCTATATCGATCGAGAATACAACTGGTGGGAATACTACGGTGTCGTACAGCTTTTGCAGGAATACAAGGGCTTTTATTGTATCTCCTACGCAGCGATCACGGAGGATATCCCGGCAGCTATGGAGAAATTCGCAGACGCCGACCAGGTGGTAGTCTATGTGGGGGATTCGGAGTTGAATGAGGAGATTACCGATTATATCAGCGAGACTGTGGGAGCAGTGGAAATGCAGCCGCTGGATGAATTTGATCGCTATCATATCTATCTGG
Source organism: Bulleidia sp. (assembly GCA_963640245.1). GTDB lineage: Bacteria > Bacillota > Clostridia > Lachnospirales > Lachnospiraceae > Laedolimicola. The sequence continues at coordinate 2,429 of CAVHYN010000008.1, read as the reverse complement.
CGAAGCTTCGGTAGCAAAAAGAGGAAAATTGCCTATGAAAAAGAAAATCTGGGGGGCTTACGGATTTTTGTGCGCGGGATTGCTGCTGTTTATGGCATCCGGCTTTCTTAGGGAAAGAAAAACTTATGAGATGGGCGTGAGCTTTCACGTCACGGAAGGAGAAGCGGGAGAGGCGAAGCTTTGCGAACCTATTTCGCTTTCCAGAGGTGTCTACCAGGTGACGGTCGAGTATCAGGCGGAGGGAACCGAGAATACGATCTTCGCGGAGTCTGATGCCAGACCGGGGAAAGTAGGATCCGATAAGATTCAGCTGGAGCGAGGCAAGACGGAGGAGAGCTTCTGGGTCTGGGTGTCGGGTACGGTGTCCGATCTGACGATTCAAACCGCCTATCCGGGTTATCATGCGTTTTCCGTATCAAAAGTGATTGTAACGGAGACGATTCAGGGCAGGACACGGGATCTGGCCTTGGCAGTGCTGTTTTGCATGGCACTTGGAATGCTTTTGTGGTTTTTTGGTCCGGCCGGGAGACTGGATACGCGGGAGAAACGACGAACCGCTTACTGGCTTCTGGGGACGATTTTCTTAGCTTCGATTCCGCTTTTTCCCCGGGGCGTCTATATCGGACATGACAGTGGTTTTCATTTCCTCAGGATAGAGGGAGTCTATCAGGGACTTGCCTCCGGACAGCTTCCAGTGCGGATTCAGCCGAACTGGCTGCATGGCTACGGCTATCCGGTATCGATATTTTACGGGGATGCCCTCCTTTATCTGCCCGGAGCTTTCCGGATGCTCGGCTTTAGCATACAGGAGGTTTATGAAGGCTATGTATTTGCGATAAATGGATTTACAGCAGCACTGACCTTTTACTGCCTGAAACGGATGCTGAAGGATGCGCGGATCGCAAGCCTCGGAAGCTTCCTCTATACCCTGTCGGCTTACCGTCTGGCAGATGTATATACCAGGGCAGCTCTTGGCGAATACAGCGCCATGGCCTTCCTCCCGCTGGCTCTTTACGGCTTCTGGTCTATATTCAGTGATTACAGTGAAAAAAAGAATTGGATGGCACTGGCTCTTGGCTTTACCGGACTTCTTGAGACGCACATGCTTTCCACGGAAATGGCGGCCATGCTGGCAGGCGTATTCTGCCTTATCATGATCCGCCGGGTCTTTCAAAAAGAGACCTTTCTGGCGCTTATCAAGGCTGTAGCCATGGCGGCACTCTTGAATCTCTGGTTTTTGATTCCTTTCCTGGATGAGATGCTGCATGAGAAGATGAAGATTACGGCCGGCATCCTGTCCGGCGGCGGGATCCAGAAAAACGGTGTGACGGTAGGCGAACTTTTCCGGGTCTGGCAGCATGGAACCGGAATCTGGCCAGATGGCACCCAGGGGGAGCTGCCGCTTGGAATCGGACTGGCTATGCAGCTGGCCTTTCTGATTCTTGCATTGACCCTGATTGCCTGCCGGAGGGACAAGGAGGAGCGAAAGCTTCTGACACTGAATCTAGGCTTTGCGCTACTGGCTCTTTATGGAGCGACAAAGTATTTCCCCTGGGATTTTCTGGAAAATGCGGGCCTTCATTTCCTCTCTACTCTGCAATTTCCATGGAGACTTTTGGGGATGGGAACGCTTTCCCTGACCGTGGGTGCCTGTGCCGCTTTGACATATCTGAAAAAGCAGGGAAGGAAGAAGCTGGTGCAGCTGTGTACCGGCCTTCTGGTGACCTTTACGCTTCTAGGAAGCGGATATACGCTATTTACTTATATGGAGACAGCGGAGGTGGAAGAGTGCCACGAGGAGCGGGATGCGCCCTATTATGTCTCAGGCGGAGAATATCTGCCGGCGGATGTAGAGCTCGATGATGAGGAGGCCTTTCATCCCCTGGAGCCTCGAGGTACCGGCGTAGAGGTGGAAAGCTTCTGGAAGGAGTATAATAAAATCCGGGTGACCTGTAAAAATACCGGATCCGAGGAGACGGTGCTGGAGGTTCCGATTTTGCTCTATAAGGGCTATAAAGCCTGGGATGCAGAGACGAGGGAGGAATTTTCGATGCTTCGCACCGAGCTTGGAATGACCGGAATTATGCTCCCTGCAGGTTATGAAGGAACGGTTCGGATGGAATTTCTGGCACCGCCGTGGTGGAATCTGTCGGAGGTGGTGAGCCTCTGTGCGTGGATAGGAGTAGGGATATACTATAAGAGAAAGAAACACAAACTTCCCACACGATACAATTAAGAAGAAGCCGTCCCCAGGCGGGGCGCCCATGGATTCAGCAGGCGGAACGGCGCTTCCATCGCGAATTTGTTGGCGTCGTTTCAAACCTCTTAAACCAGTTTGTGTCCACTCAAAATCTGTACACTTTCGCCCGGGTGGCCGCCGGTCTCGCACACTCGAGTCATGACGTGCCGTGTGGGAGTTACATGCCGGC
>CAVHYN010000007.1:0-15365 GCA_963640245.1 Bulleidia sp. | reverse complement strand
AAAGCCCCGCGAAAACCCGAATTGAGGAAGGATTGTGGGAGTGCGTAGCACGGAACAATCCGTGTAACCAAAGGTTTGGGTGTTTTGACACCCAAACCAATTTTCCTTGAGGGAGAACTTGAAAATGGCCGATTATGTGAGCAGAGAAAGAACCATGCCGGTGCGTTTTACGGATCTGGAACAGAAGTGGAACGAGCAGAAACGGAAGACTGCCTACGAGCTGAAGCTGGCTCAGGGCTTTGCTGTGGCGGACATGTACCTGACTCAGCAGTACCTGGACCGATTCTCCGCAGGAACCGTATATGAGCCGGACAATACCGTGATGGACGTGCTGAAAATGCGCGTTTTTCAGATCAGCAAGCTGGTATATGACCCGGAAGAACAGATCAATGACAAGCTGATCAGCGTCTACAGCAGTTTACATAACATGGACAGCGCGGTGGCGCTGATTATCCGTTCCGACAGCAAAGAGGTGGGCTTCTACGCGGCGGTTCGCTCCGAGGACAATGCGGAGCTGGCGGGCGAGACCCTGTGCTCCGTGCTGAAGGGCAACTTCCCAGGCATCGACATTTCTGCGCCTTTAAGCGGAAATGAAAAACGGGCTCTGCTGGACTCCATGACACCGGACGGAACCGCGCCCAAGAGCCTGGCGACCGTGTCCCTGATCCCATCGGAGCGCGACGACGATAAAAACGAATTTATCCAGGGCCTGGAGAAATTCATCGGCAGTATGAACCGCAAAAACTACACGGCGGTGCTGTTGGCGGCTCCGGTGGACAACGTGACCCTGGCGAGACGGCAGCACGGCTATGAGGAGCTGTACGCCAGCCTGTCGCCCCATGCGAAGATTTCCCTGTCTTTCGCCCACAGCGAGACAGATTCTGTCAACGAAAGTATCTCCAACTCTTTTTCCAAGTCTATCAACAACAGCGTCAGCAATTCCAACGGCACGTCCACATCCAAGACGGAGGGTCGGAACAAGGGACATTCAAGCGGTTTCAGCGTCAATGGAGACGGTTGGGGCATGAGCTCTTCCGATTCCTATGGAAGCTCCACGTCCTTTACCTCGGGAACGTCCTTCAGCACAGCCGTTTCCAGCAGCACGGGCTCCACCGACACGGAATCCACTAGCAAGGGAACCGGCCGCTCGGTGGGCGATACGGACACCACGTCCCTGACCTTTGAAAATAAGGGTGTACAGGAGCTGATGAACCGGGCCGACACTCAGCTGAAGCGCATCGAATGCTCCAAAGCCTACGGTATGTGGGATTTCTGCGGTTACTTCTTCTCCGATGATATCGCAGTCACAGCCCAGGCGGCCAATGTATACAAGTCCGTGATGATGGGTCAGGAATCCTCGGTGGAGAACGCCCACATCAACCTGTGGAATCTTGGCCTTCGCAATGAAATCCGTAAAATCGTGGACAATGTAAAATACCTGGTTCACCCGGTGGCGGAGATTCCGGCCTTCGATTCCTACGAGGCTCAGCAGGTAACGCCCACCAATATGATCAACGGAAAAGAACTCCCCATTGCACTGGGACTTCCCCGGAAATCCGTTCCGGGTGTGGCCGTGGTGGAGATGGCCGAGTTTGGCCGGGCGGTAGTCTTTGAAGACTTGTCCCGGGTAGAACGCCTGATGGATTTTGGAAACATTTACCATATGGGCCTGAAGGAGGAAATGCGCGTGCCCATGGACGTGGATCTGCTGGCCTCCCACTGCTTTATCACGGGCTCCTCCGGTTCCGGTAAATCCTACGCCACCTACCAGCTACTGGATAACCTGCTGAAGCGGGACGTCCATATGATGGTCATAGAACCGGCCAAGGGCGAATATAAACAGGTATTCGGAGGCCTGAAGGGCATCCGTATCTTCAATACGGATCCGAATGTATACAAGATGCTGCGGATCAATCCCTTCCAGTTTCCGGAGAATCTTCATGTACTGACCCATATCGAAAAGCTGATTCAGATCTTCAACGCTTCCTGGGCTCTGTACGCGGCCATGCCGGCGATTCTGAAGGAGGCCGTGGTGAAGGCCTACACGAAATGCGGCTGGGATGTGATGAATTCCGTCTGGATCGAGGGCATTTCCGAACATAAGTATCCGGTTTTCCAGGATGTGCTGGAGATTCTGCCGGTGATCATCAACAGCTCAGATTATTCGGCGGATTCCAAGGGCGACTACAAGGGCGCATTGCTGACCCGTGTCCAGTCCATGACCACCGGTATCACTGGCCTGATTTTTGAGCGGAGCGAGGGGATCTCAGATTCCATTCTGTTTGATTCCAATGCCATTGTGGACTTAAGCGATATCGGTTCCGAGGAGACGGTAGCGCTTTTAATGGGCGTGCTGATCATGCGTCTGGGCGAATACCGCCAGTCTGTTCGGAAGGCCGGGACCGGTAGCCGGGACGCGCGCCTGCAGCACGTAACCGTTCTCGAGGAGGCTCACAATATACTCAAACGCACCAGCAAGGATCAGAGCCAGGAGGGCGCCAATATCGTAGGAAAATCCGTGGAAATGATCAGCAATTCCATCAAGGAAATGCGTACCTACGGAGAGGGCTTTATCATCATTGACCAGTCGCCCATGGCGGTAGACACCTCGGCGATAGAAAATACATCCACGAAGATCATCATGAACACTCCGGCCAAGGACGCCTGCGAGGAGCTGAGCAGCGCCCTGTCCCTGAACGAGGACCAGTCCAGGGAGCTGTCGAGGCTGGGAACCGGCGTGGCGGCGGTCATGCAGAAAGGCTGGCTTACGCCGGTGCTGATGAAAATCGATAAGTGGGATAACCATTACGAAGCAGAGGTAAAACGTGCCATGCCTGATGAAATCTGCCTGCTGAAGGGGCGGATGCTGACGGAGCTGTACCGGCAGCAGGAGAAGCGGGCCTTCTCCCTGATCGCCATGAAGAAAATCATTCGGGAGTCGCCGATTGACGACGAAAAGAAGCGGGATTTCGAGGATATGGTGGCGCTGATGAACCAGATGCTGCTGAAGCGGGCGGACGGCCTCTCTGCGGACGAGGTGGGACGGCTGTATCTTCTGATCGCAGGCTGCGAGGGTCTGCTGGACGTCATTGACGATAAGCAGATCTACAGTAACAGACAGCTGGAAATAAAGCAAAAGAAGGATCCGGAGTGGTTTACCGCTGAGAGAACGCGCAGCCTGGCGAAGCATTCCAGGCAGTGGCTTGCGCGGTTCCAGGCGGCCTTCCACCATTACGCCTTTGTGGAGGATGAGAATATCATCCGGGAAATGATTCGAAGCATTCTTTATGAAAAGAGCGACGGCGGCAAAAACGGAAGTAAATATCACCTGCTGTATGATTTGATGGGGAATGGAACGATATAAGGAGGCAGACCATGCGGGGCGGAAGGTTTTCAGAGATGCAGGAAAATCCGGAGCGGATCCGGCAGCTGCAGGAGGAGCGCCAGAAGCGGAGGCTGGAAGACGAGATTATGGATCTGGATGAAAATACAGACGAGTTCCCCGAGGAATCCGACGAGGTGGAACGGGACTATTCCGCGGAAGAACTTCAGGACATCTGGGACAACGATCCGGGCTATGTGAATGAGCGAGCCATGAAGAAGCTGGACGATCCGTCCATGAAGGACAGTGGGTATCTGAAGACGGGACTGCATTCCAGAGGAATGTTAAATTATGGAAAAGACGCTTTGGATGATACGGAGCAGGATACCTTATTATCCGAGGGAAAGGTGCTGGAGCGCTGGGGCTCGGAGGCAGGAACCTATCTGACGGAGCCGGGGACGAATTTTCGAGATCTGCACCTGAATGTGACGGAGGATAAGCTGGAACGGAACAGCTACGAGGTGGTGAAGCCCTTCTGGGTCACCGAAAGCCGCATCGCGCCCCAGCCCTTTGATGAAAAGAATGATACAGAGAAGAAAAAGGAACCTGCGGTGCAGTATCATGCCCGAATCTGCGTGGAGGATCTGGTAGAGATGGGATTCCTGAAGAAAAAGGAGGAGAAGTAGATGAGAATCGGACATTTTGACGAGACCGAGCAGGACGATGATGTAGACGATGTAGACGAGGACGTAGAGGACGCCGAGGACATGGATGATATGGATGAGGACATGGACGACGCGGACGAGGACATGGATGATGCGGATGAGGACATGGACGACGCGGACGAGGATATGGACGATGCCGAAGATGATATGGATTCCCCCGAGGACGGAGACGACGGAAACGAGGGGGATGATTCCGGGGAAGAGAAGAAGTCTATGGCGGACATGCTCAAGGATAAACTGGATAAAATAAGCTCCATGTTTAAGTCTAAGGAAACGGACGAAGGCGATGAGACAGAAGAAGCCGGGGAAACCGACGAGTCTGATAAATCGGATGAAAAAGAGGAGCCAGATGGAGAAAAGAAAAGCAATCCCTGGGAGCTTCCGCCGGAGAGCAAGGCGGACACCAATTCCCGACTGGCTGAAACGGCGAAGGATTTCCGGGAGGCGCATAATCTGGATGAGCACGGTCAGAAGCTGGATAATGGCGAGGACAGCACCGATGATACCGAGAATTCAGACGCGCCCAAGACTCACGGTGATGACGGCGAGCGTGTCCGGGAAGCGAACAAGGGAGCAGAGATAGACGATGACGAATTGGAACACTAATTACACCTATTTTATCACCTATTCCTGCTACACCCGGAAAATGACCGTGCTGCTGAACGGGAAGGAAACCCTGTCCCGCAACAGCGCCATTCTACAGTACATGAACGAGCCCTTCTACCGCTGGTGCGGCGCGCTGCCGGAGCTTCTGTACCGGGAGCTGGGCGAGGATTACCGGGTGGTTTACACCGGACGGCAGGAGGAAGCGGAGATTCTGAGAACCATTTTCGGCCGGTATCCCCATTGCCTGGCGCTGGAGACCAGGGACTTTGAACTGCAAAAGCCCCTGCAGGAGCGGATGATTGCCTTAAGCCGCCTGATGAAGGAGAAGAACCTGCCCCGATTGCCACAACGGATCATTTCAGCGGTTTTTGCCGGTTCAAAGAAAAATCTGGAGAAATGGAAGCCGCTGCTTCGGGAACTGGACGTGAAAAACCAGTATTGCAGCGTGGCAATTCATACGGCAGAGTGGGCGGAGCTCTCCGGAACAGACCGGGACGTAGTGGTGTTTGCCCTCTGTGCCACGGAGGAGGAACAGGAAGAAGTCCTGGAGCGGCTGAATGGCCGCGGATATGCTTTTCTTCTTACCGAGACGGGATCTGCGGGCTTCCAGAGTGTGACCGGTCACAGCTTCATCTATGGAATCACAGAAAAAGACTTTTTCCCGGTAATTTTCGACTGCCTGCTGCTATTTCCCCTGGCGGAGTGCTTCGCGCAGTACGCGTCGGATCTGCGCCGGAGCGTCCGGGAGGCGCAGACAGGTCGGAAGCTGGAAGCCCTGCTGGCGGTGAAGCCCTGCGTCTATGTGAAAGCGCCGGAGCGCATCGAGGTTGGCACCAGCGAACCCTTTACCATTGAGACGGAGCCCGAGGGCGTGAAGCTGCCTGGTCTGACCTTCGAATACCAGCTTCCCGGTATCGTCACCTGCAATGAGCAGCGAATCTTCGGAGAAAAAGCAGGAAAAACCAAGGTCCGGGTTTTCGAAAAGGGATCGGCGGAGCCCTTATGCGAGCTGAGCTTCGAGGTCTACACCCGCAACCGGATCCGGGAGCTTCTGCTCTCCGATTACAGCAAGGCCATTGGCGTCGGCGATATCTTACGGCTGACCTGCAGCTGGCAGCCGGAGAATGCGGACAATGCGGACAGCCTGCAGTGGTACAGCGATCAGGAAAAGGTAGCGATGGTGACCGCCAGCGGCAATGTCAAAGCGCTATCGCCCGGAAGATGCCGGATTTACTGCGCGGCAGAGAAGGTATCCGCCTTCTGCAGCGTGGAGGTAAAGCCCTATCTGACCGGCTTTTACCTGCCCTTTGACAAGGGGGAACCGGTACATCTTGCAGTGGGCGAGACCAGACAGATAAGGTGCCGCGTGGAGCCGGAGGGAGCCATCGACGGCAGGCTGATTTTCAGCAGTACCGATCTGATGAGGGTCAATGCCGGGGACGGCCAGATTACAGGCGTGGCCGACGGCGAGGCGGATATCATCGTGGAAAATGCCGGTAAACGCTTCCGGGAACAGTTTCACGTGGTGGTAGGCCGAGGCAATCCCCCGCCGGAACCGCCGAAGAAGAAATTTTTCGGATTATTCGGGTAAAACCGAAAAAAAGAGGGACAGGAGGACGTTATGGGTAAATATATCGGAATCGATCTGGGAACCACATTTTCCGTAGCGGCGTATATCGACGCGGACGGCAATCCCCAGATCATCAGCAACCAGGAGGGTGACCGGATCACCGCGTCGGCAGTGTATTTTGAGGACGGACACGCAATCGTGGGCCGGGATGCCAAGAAAGAGAGCGTGCTGGACGCGGAGCATTTCGTGGCCTTTGCGAAGCGGGATATGGGCAACAGCCATGTGCGCTATCAGATAGACGGGAAAGGCTATCGGCCGGAGGAGATCTCCAGTATTGTCCTGCAGAAAATCAAACAGGATGTGGAGGCAGCCCTGGGCGAGGAGATACTGGGCGCAGTTATTACCGTTCCGGCTTACTTTACGGACGCTCAGCGTCAGGCAACCAAGGACGCCGCAAAGATGGCGAAAATTCCGGTGCTGGGGATGATCAACGAGCCCACGGCTGCAGCTTTGGCCTACGGCATCACCAAGGGCGGCGAGAAGAAGCAGAACGTACTGGTCTACGATCTGGGCGGCGGAACCTTCGATGTGAGCATCGTACAGTTTGGCGGCAATGTCATCGAGATTCTGTCTTCCAGAGGAAATGCGGAGCTGGGCGGCTATGATTTTGACAGCCAGATCGTCAAATGGTTTGAGGAGGAAGCCCTGTCTGAGGGCGTAGATATCGAGCGCGAGCCCGACGCGAAGCAGGAGCTTTTGATGAACGCGGAGGAGGCCAAGAAAACCTTGTCTTCCGGCAGAAGCAAGGTGCGCATGAGCCTGTCCGCAGGGGGAAAGAAGATCGTGCGGGAGCTGACGAAGGAGGCCTTCGAGGAAATGATCGAGCCTTATCTCTACGACACCACCTGCCTGCTGTCGGCGGCAGTGGACGAGGCCGGCCTGGAATACTCGGATCTGGATAAGATTCTGCTGGTGGGCGGCTCTACACGGATTCCCATGGTAAAAGACATGATTTACGAGGAGACACAGATCATGCCTTCCCTGGAAATCAATCCGGATGAGGCGGTAGCCATCGGCGCGGCTTACGACGCGGTGGAGCGCGTGAAGGCGGGCGCGGAAAAGCAGGCGCAAGAACCCGGAGACGCAAAAGAAAAAGCGAACGGAGAAGCGACGGTATTTGATACAGAAGCTGTACCGGAGATGAAGGACAGCTACACCTTTATCGACCGTACCGTCCACGGTATCGGAATCGTCGTGGAAAATGAGATGGGAGAACAGGAAAATTCTGTCATTCTTCCGAAAAATACGGTCATTCCGGCGGAGGTCAGCGCCGATTACTGCACGGTGGCCGATTACCAGGAACAGCTGCTGATTCAGGTTACCCAGGGAGAGCAGACGGAGCTGCGGTATACAACCATAGTGGGTGAGGCGGAGTTAAAACTCAGGCCCAAACCCAAGGGATCACCGATCCGTGTGATGGTAGGCAGCGACGGGGACGGCATCATCCACGTCCATGTGATTGATTTGCAGGACAATGAAAATCTGGGCGAAATGCGGATTGCCCGCGCTTCCAATATGAGCGATCAGGAGATGGAGGAAGCGAAGCAGCATCTGGGTAAACTGAATATCGGATGGGAGGACTAGAAAATGGCTGCGGCATTTGTTGATTATTATAGCATGTTCGATTTGGAACGCTCCATGACGGAGAAGGAAATTAAGAAAAAGATGGCAGAGTGGTCCAACATGCTGACCGCCCAGGAAGGTACGACGGATCCGGGTAACATCGAGGCGAAGAAAGAGCTGAAAGAGAATAAAGCTCACCTCAGAGAAGCCCGGAAGATTCTGTTTAACGCAGAAAAGCGAAAGCAGTATGACATGGAGCTTGACGCTGCGATCCGCGCGGGACAGGTCAACTACGAGAAGACACGCGAGGTGAAGGATTCCCTGGAGCGCGCGCGGAAGTATTTTGAACAGCAGCGCTACCAGCAGGCCATAGAGGCAGCCCGGGAAGCCATCGACAATCACGCCAACACGGACGAGCCCTATGAGATCATCAGTCGTTCCCAGTTTATGACCGGAGACTATCAGGAATCGCTGGAGACGCTGGATCAGGGCGCGGAGATCTATCAAAACTCCCAGAGCCTCTGGTGGCTCCGAATCCGTACCCGCATCCGGATGGAGCGCTATGAGGAAGCCCAGACGCTTCTGAACCAGGCGCTTCAGCAGTTTCGCGGCAGCAGCCGTTTTGAGGCGGAGCAGGCATATCTGTATTTCCATGCGGAAAAAATGGATCAGGGAAAACGGATCATGGACGCTTATATCCAGCAGCATCCCAGCGATACGGCTTACCGGCAGCAGATGGCCTATAACCTGATCGAGCTTTCCAACTACTGCTACCGTTATGACACCGGGTCGGAAATGCAGCTGCTCATCGATCAGAAGGATTTCGACAGATGCCTGGAGCTGGTCAGCATGGCCAACAGCATCTATCAGGATGATTATACCAGATCCGCCCTGGAGGACGTGAAGTACTACGGCGAGCGGGAGTATGACGAGGAGAGCAAGATCATCAAAAAGACCTATCTGGGCGTCAGCGCTGTGATGGGTCTGATCGGTCTCATTGCCCTGATGCGGGGAAGCGGAGCCGCGCTGATTTTCCTGGCGGTGGCAGGCCTGTTCCTGGTGTTCCGGAAGGTGATCGACAAAAACAGCTATCTGCCCAGATGGCAGCTGAACCGGGATTATTACCGTGGCTATAAGGAGACCGGCGACGGCTGGCTCTACAGCCTGGCGGTGATACCCTTCGACATGGTATTCAGCGTGCTGAGGGGTCAATGAATCGTTACCAATTATTTTTATATATGAGGAGGAATAAGAACTATGCAGTGTCCGAAATGTGGAGCAATTGTGTTAAAAGGAGATGTAACCTGTAAAAAATGCGGCGCGCCGTTACTGGAGGCGTCTGAGAACTTTCATGCGGAGGACGTGTGCCGTTCCCGCGCTATGCTGTTTTTGCGTGCCTGGGTGGGAGCTCCCAACGGTGCGCACCTGAAATGGCTGGGCTATGACGAAGAAGCCGCTGAGGTGGCGGCCAAATACGGTATTCTGGAGCAGGTGAAATCCAGTGTAACCGGTATTTTCAGCGATGGGGGAATGATTCGGTTTGGAATCTTTCTTCTGGCGCTTTCCTGTTATCAATGCTACACTTGTATTGGAATCCTGTTCGGCATGTACCGGACGGACGCGCAGGGACATCCGGTCCGCTGGATTACGAAGAAAAAGCATTAAAGTCTGGGAGTGAAGTATGACATTCGGAGATTTATTGCGAAAACTGATTGAGCAGTCGGGAGAGAGCATTTCCGCTGTGGCGAGGGGCGCTGAAATCGAGCGGACTTCGCTGCATAAGGCGCTGGCCGGAGAGCGGACCCTGCCCTATCCGGCTGTGAAGAAGCTGGCCGCCTACCTGCGGCTGTCGCCCCACGAACAGAAGATATTTTATGAATATTATGATATGCAGATTCAGGGCCCGCACTGCTTCGAATCCCGGAAAACCATCGTCCGGATCTTGCGGGAGCTGTCCAATCTGCCCTTTCCCGATGTGAAGCAGAAGCTGGTTCTGCTGATGAAATCCGGGGAGAAAGCGAGGCCGGAGGAAGAGCCGCAGCTGATCTCAGGCGTCTACGCGGTCCGCAACCGGATACGCCGAATGATAGACCTGGAGCTTCAGGAGAAGGAGCCGGAGCTTTTTCTGTTCCTGCCTGCGGACGACGGCTTTACCATGTATTACCTGTACAATGTGTTCAGTGAATACGAAACCGATCTGAAGGTTACGCACATCATTCCCTATGGGGCAGCGGACGAGACTCAGGGCAATGAGGGACTGGAGATTCTGGAGCGCGTACTGCCGCTGGCCCTGACGGCTCCCATGCAGTATCATTCCTATTTTTATTATGATAAATACGAGGTGGTGGCGACGCCATTTCCCTATTACCTGATTACGTCAGCGGGAGTTCTGGTGGTCTCGGAAAATTATGAGTCCGCCTGCCTGATTTCTTCCGGGGAAATGCTGTCTCATTACCAGTATTTCTTCAGGCAGGCAACCGAGGAGTGTTCGCCGCTGATTCAGGTGCAGCGGGATATCTTCCGGATCCTGCAGACCTACGCGGAGACGGTGGAGAAGAATTCTTATTATACCTTTATGTGGCAGCCCTGCATGGGAAAATTCTATACCATGCAGATGATAGAGGAGAAGATCAAGAAAGAGCTGCCCTTCCGGGAGCAACTGGTAGGAGAAAGCAAGAAGCGGTTTTCCGAACTGGCGCAGGTGACCGGGGATTATTATACATTTTTTACCAGAGAGGGTTTGCGGGACTTCTTAGAGAGCGGTATTATCTGCGACATTCCGCAGCAGGTAATCGATAAGCTTTCATTGGAGGAGCGTCTGGTGCTTGTGCGGAGCCTCAGAAGCGCAGTGGCGGACGATCAGATCATTGGCCGTATCATCAATGACGAGCAGCTGATTCTGCCCCGGTATTTAAGCTTCTGCGTAAATGCCAGGAACAAGCTGGACATCTTTACCCTGCAGCGAAACGAACAGGACGAACAGTTCTATAATATCCACATCGACGAGCCGCTTTTGGGCCGGAAATTCATGGATTTTGTGCTGTTTCTGCCCAAGAGCGAATATGTGCTTGGCAAAGAAGAAACACTGAATATCATAGACGAGCTGCTGGAAGAAGCAGAACACTGAAATCCGGCGTCCGGGAAGCTTTGAAAACTTATCCGGACGCCGGATTTCAGCCTTTCAGGGGCTGCCTGTAAATTGACAAGGGATCACTCCTGTGATACACTGAAATCAATTGTACCAGTGCCTGACAGGGTGGCCGGACGGAATGGCTGAGGTGGAAATCATTGGATAAATACGAATTTCAGATAAAGATAGAACAGCTGGAAAAGCAGCTGGATAAAAAGGATTATGAGACAGCGGCGAAGATCGCGGATTCCATCGACTGGAGGAAGGTTCGAAACGTAGGCCTTCTGATGGAAGTGGCCGAGGCTTACGAGGCGATCGAACGCTATGAGGACAGCTATGAGATCCTGAATATCGCTTATGACTGTGCACCGATTGGCCGCATGATCGTCTACCGGATGGCAGAGCTGGCAGTCAAGATGGAAGACTACAATGAAGCTGTCGAACTCTATAAGGAATTCGTGAAAATTGCACCTCATGACCTGGGGCGTTATGTCCTGAAGTATCAGATTTACAAGGGAAGAGGGGCGGCGCTGGAGGATCAGATCGCGATCCTGGAAGAGTATAAAAGCCGGGAATACCAGGAGCAATGGGCCTACGAGCTGGCAGAGCTGTATTATCAGGATGGCCAGCTGCCAAAGTGCGTGGAGGAATGCGACGACCTGATCCTCTGGTTCAGCGAAGGAGAATACGTTCGAAAAGCATTGGAGCTGAAGCGCAGGATTCAGCCGCTCAGTGCCTCCCAGGAGGAGAAGTACCGCCAGATGGTGGGCGACGAGCGGGCAGAGTCCATCGAGATCAAGACCGTAAATATGGAAGATAAGTTCAATACGGTCAACCTGCAGGCAGCCCTGGCGGAAGGAATACAGGATTATATCGAAGAAGAGCCGCAGGCGGAGGAGATAGCGGAGAGCGAACCTAAGGCGGAGGAAATAAAAGAAAAACCGGAAGAAAAGCCCAGGGGCTTTCTCGGAGAGACGGAGACGGGGCAGCTGACCTTTGATCCGGAAAAAAGCGTCGTAGAAAAGCAGATCACCGGCCAGATGAGCATCGAGGATGTGCTGAAGGGCTGGGAAGAAAAGAAGCGCGAGACAGAGGCGGCCATCGCAGAGGCTGCAAAGCGCGACGATGAGCGAAAGAAAGAACGGGAACGCTTACGGGCTACCGGTCAGCTGCCGGAGCTGAACGTAGAGGTTAAGCAGACAGTGCCGGAGGAGATCCAGCGCCTGATCGAGGAACTGGAAGGAAAATATCACTATAGAGTGCGTGTAGATCAGGTAGAGGAAGAGAAGGAAGAGCCGAAGGCGGCTGAGCCGGAGAAGGAAGCACCGAAGAAAGCAGAGCCAAGGGAGATCCTGGAGATTCTAGAAGCACCCTGCGAGGCTATCGGTGATACCGAAGAAAAAGAGCAGAAAACAGCGGAAAAAGAACCGAGGGAGATTCTCGCGATCCTGGAAGCACCATCAGAGAAGGTGCCGTCAGAGAAAACAAGGACTGAGGTGCCAGAGAGTCCAAAGGCAGAAGCGGCTGAGACGGTTCAGGAAGAGCCGGAGGAGGCTGTCTCTCCGATGCTTGACGATCTGGAAAAAGACCTGAAGGAGACCGTGGAAGCCCTGCCGCCCGGACAGCTCTCCGAGGAACAAAAGAAGGTCTTCGCCTACTTTACTTCCGTTCGAGGAATGAACCAGCAACTGGCAGGTCTTCTGGAAGAAGACCGGATGCGAAAGGAACGCCGGAGCGATTCCCTGGTAGGCAATATCGTCATCACGGGTGAGAGCGGAAGCGGAAAGACCACCCTTGCAGCCGACATCGTAAAGGCTTTGCAGAAACAGCGTCGCATCAAGGGCGCAAAGATGGCGAAGCTTCCGGCGGACAATCTGAACGGGAAGAATATTTCCGGAATCATACAGAAGCTTGGCGGCGGTGCCCTGCTGATCGAAAAGGCCGGAGCGCTCCGAACCGAGACAGCGGTGCAGCTCTCTCACGCCATGACTCGCAAGACAGGTGGACTTCTCGTGATCCTTGAGGATGAAAAGGAAGAAATCCGCAAATTATTCATCCGCTGCGAGAGTCTGGGAGCGAAATTTACCCGAACCATCGATATTCCGACCTTTACGAATAAGGAACTGGTAGCCTTCGGCGAGTCCTATGCCCTTGAGCAGGAATGCGTCCTGGATGAGATGGCGGTACTGGCTCTCTATAATCGCATCGGCAACAACCAGCGAAGCGATCATCTGGTTAATGTAACCGAGGTCAAGGATATGGTAGACGAGGCCATCGATCGGGGCGGCAAAAAAGGCCTCTTTGGGAAGGTGAAGAAGAGCAGACTGGATGAATTCGGACATATCATCTTATTGGAAAAAGACTTTGAAGTATAAAAGAACCGCCAGCCTTTTGTGGGCTGGCGGTTCTTTTTAAGCGATAATCTCGAATTCCACCTGAGGAAGCAACTCTTTGACATCACTCTCTTTGGCGAGCAGTGTGCCTTCCTGGCGGACGGAGCCTGCCGCACAGGCCATGGCATAGCGAAGCATATCGGCGGTATCGAGACGCTTCCGCAGTGCATAGCACATCCCGGCTACCATCGAGTCTCCGGCGCCGGTCAGACCCTTGGCATCCACCGGCACGGGCTTGGCACGGTAGGTATGTTCCTTGTCGAGCAGCAGGGCACCGTCTGCACCCATGGAGATGCAGACATAGGGAATGCCGCCGTCCACAAGCTCACGAGCCACCTCCAGAGGTCCCTTGCCGGATTTCAAATCCTTCTTGAAGGCCTGCTCAAACTCCTTGCTGTTTGGTTTGATCAGGAAGGGCTTTTCCTCCAGACCAAGTAAAAACGGTTCGCCTGTGGTATCCAGGACGGTTTTGACATCCTTTTTATGTGCCAGACGAATCAGACGCTGATAGATGTTGGCAGGAACCCCGGGTGGGACGCTGCCGCTTAAGACAAGGATGTGTGCATGATCGAGACGCACATCGATCTCATCGACCAGCTTCTCGATGGAGGCAAAGGGCACATTCGGACCGGACTCATTGACCTCGGTCATAACCTGACAGGACTGGTCGAAGAGCTTGATATTCGTTCGAATTGCGCCTTCGGAGCGCACGAAATAGTATTGCAGTCCCCGGGCTGTCATGGCATGCTCCAGCATATTTCCGCTTTCCCGGAAATTGAAGCCCATACACATGGTTTCTTCTTTTAGATTATTCAGAACCGTGCTGACATTCAGACCCTTGCCGGACAGGTCGCTGCGGGTATTTTTCACCCGGTTGTAGGCGCCGACTTCCAGACTGTCCAGATAAATGGTTTTGTCAATACAGGGATTTAAAGTGACAGATAAGACCATAAGTATACCTCTCTTAGAATTGGTTTATAAAACACCCTTCAGCCACATTTTATCACAAAAGATACAGACAGGAAAGTTGAGATTCCCTTAAGAATCTGAAAATGAGGAAAAAGACTTTTCCAATATCCAAAACTGATTTATAATATAAAACAGTATTTTAAGCAGAGGGGAAATGTTTTATGGCAGCTAGGAATCAATCCTTAGAAAGAACATTGGATATACTGGAATTACTGGGGGAACATGGATCCGGAATGCGGGTGCATGAGATTTGTGACCGGCTTGGACTGAATAAAAGTACGGTATCACGGATGCTGGCAACCCTGGCAGAGAGGGAATTTGTAGAAAAATTAAAAGACGGAAGCTATCGAATCGGTGTCAGAATCGTTGAGCTCAGCAGCATTCATTTGAACAGCCTGCAGT
Source organism: Bulleidia sp. (assembly GCA_963640245.1). Taxonomy (GTDB): domain Bacteria; phylum Bacillota; class Clostridia; order Lachnospirales; family Lachnospiraceae; genus Laedolimicola. Next base: position 625 of record CAVHYN010000007.1, on the reverse strand, counting down.
TAAAGACGGAAGCCCTGCCGTATATGGAGGAGCTGCAGAATAAGACAGGGCTGATTGTGCATCTGGCAACCATGATGGATAAGGAAATTATGTATCTGGAGAAATTAAGCCCGACGGCGAACCTTCGGATGTATTCACAGATAGGAAAAAGAGCCTATATGCACTGCACAGGTCTTGGCAAAGCCATGATGGCATATCTGGAAACTAGTGAAGTGGACAGCATTATTGCGGAAAAAGGACTCCCGAAGGTGACAGAGCATACCATCACGGACAGGGAACAATTGCTGGAAGAGCTTAGAAAAATCAGGGAGAGAGGCTACGCATTTGACGAAGAGGAAAACGAACCGGGTGTTCATTGTATCGCGGCTCCGATCTTTGATTACCGGGGAAAGGTGATTGCAGCTGTCAGCGCCTGCGGCTTTCTGGAAAATTATCCTTTTGATAAGGAGGAAGAATATATAAAAGAAGTGCTGGAATGTGTACGCAGCATTTCCAAGACGATGGGGTGGAGAAATAAATAATGTAACTATTCAGAACCCCATTCGCAAAATCGCCTCTGCGAGGCTTTATTTTTGCTCATGTGGTTACTTCGCCATATAAAACTGCTTATCTGCCTGAATGCAAG
>CAVHYN010000006.1:1986-13542 GCA_963640245.1 Bulleidia sp. | reverse complement strand
ATATTAACCAGGTACAGACTGGTATCAATCTGGTTCTGCGACTGTTTCTTCGCTCTCCCTTTATCGTATTTGGTGCGATGGTGATGGCATTTACCATCGATACGAAGGCAGCGCTTGTTTTTGCCGGAGTGATTCCGATATTGTTTGTTGTCGTTTTTGCGATTATGGGAATCACGATTCCCTGGTACAAAAAGGTGCAAAGTGAGCTTGACCGGGTGCTCCTGCATGTGCGGGAAAATCTATCTGGTGTCCGTGTAGTGCGGGCATTCAACCGGCAGCAGGATGAGAAAAAGGCCTTTTATCAGGACAGCACCGCGCTTATGAACACGCAGCTTTTCGTCGGGCGAATTTCCGGATTCCTTAATCCGCTGACCTACGCGATTCTAAATGCGGCAGTCATTTTGCTGATATGGGTCGGGGGAAAGCGCGTTGACGCCGGAATCCTAAGTCAAGGCCAGGTAGTGGCACTTGTCAACTATATGTCCCAGATTCTGGTGGAGCTGATTAAGCTGGCAAACCTGATTGTGAATGTGACAAAGTCCCTGGCCTGTCTTTCTCGTATTAATAAGATCCTGGATCAGGAAGCAGGTATGTCTGAGGGAACTGTGGCAGAACAGAAACAGAAGAAAAATACCCCCTGCGTGGAATTTAAAAATGTCAGCATTACCTATCAGGAGGGCGCGGATGCAGCCCTGTCTCATGTAAGCTTTGCAGCCTATCCGGGGGAGACCATCGGCATCATCGGCGGAACAGGCTGCGGAAAATCGACCCTCGTAAATCTGATTCCCCGTTTTTACGATGCCAGCGAGGGGCAGGTTCTGGTGGACGGCCTGCCGGTAGAAAATTATACCTTTGAGGCTCTGCGAAACAAAGTCGGAATCGTACCGCAGAAAGCAGTACTTTTTTCCGGCACGATTCGTGAAAATCTTCAGTGGGGAAAGAAGAATGCGACGGACGAAGAGCTGTATGCAGCCCTTGAGACTGCCCAGGGTCTGGAGATCGTCGAAAAGAAGGAAAAAGGACTGGATACAGAGATTCTTCAGGGCGGCCGGAATCTGTCCGGCGGTCAGAGACAGCGTCTGACCATCGCGAGAGCCCTGGTTCGGGATCCGGAGATCCTGATTTTGGATGACAGTGCTTCCGCCCTGGATTTTGCTACGGACGCGAAGCTTCGAAAGGCTTTGAAGGAAAATAAAAAGGAGGCCACTGTTTTCCTGGTATCCCAGCGTGCAGCGACAATCCGGCAGGCAGATAAGATCATTGCTCTCGATGACGGCGTGGTAGCTGGTATCGGAAAACATGAAGAGCTCTATAAGAACTGTGAAGTATATCGGGAAATTTGCAATTCCCAGAGCTCGGCAGAGGAGGAAAAAGCACATGAAGCGTAAATCTACATTAAAAAGAGTCCTTTGCTATATCGAGGGTTATAGGCTGTACCTTTTTGCTTCCATCGTACTTGCTGTTTTGACAGTCGCACTGACCCTGTATGCACCGATTCTGACCGGTGATGCCATCGACTACATGATTGGAAAAGGAAGCGTGGACTTTCAGGCACTTATTCAGCTGCTTCTACGACTGGCTGTGATCATCCTGGCCACATCCCTTTTTCAGTGGCTGATGAACCTGTGCAACAATCACCTTACCTATAAGGTTGTGATGGACGTGCGGACAGAAGCCTTTGAGCATCTGCACGAACTGCCTCTAAGCTATATTGACAGTCATCCCCAGGGAGATATTGTGAGCCGTCTGATTGCAGATGTAGATCAATTTTCTGATGGTCTTTTGATGGGATTTACTCAGCTTTTTACCGGCGTTATGACGATACTTGGAACGCTTCTGTTTATGCTTTCGGTCAATGTAGGGATCACCCTGGTTGTGGTTTGCATTACACCGCTGTCTCTTTTGGCCGCAAGCTTTATCGCAAAGCGGACGCACAGCATGTTCAAGCTCCAGTCTGAGACGCGGGGACAGCTTACCGGACTTATCGATGAGATGGTAGGAAACCAGAAGGTAGTCAAGGCCTTTAGCCATGAGGAAGAAGCTATCGCAGAGTTTAATGAGATTAACCAGAAACTGCAAAAGCACAGCCTGCGGGCAATCTTCTATTCCTCCATTACGAATCCGTCCACCCGGTTTATCAATAGTATGGTATATGCAGGCGTCGGAGTAGCAGGTGCATTTGCAGCCATCCGAGGTTCCTTAAGTGTGGGTCAGCTTTCCTGCTTCTTAAGTTATGCAAATCAGTATACTAAGCCTTTCAATGAGATCTCCGGAGTCGTTACGGAGCTCCAGAATGCCCTTGCCTGTGCAGATCGTGTCTTCGACTTTATCGATCAGGATCCCATGAGCGCAGATCCGGCAGACGGACCGCGGATCGAGAAGGCAGATGGCAGTGTAGACTTGGAAAATGTGGCTTTTTCCTATACAAAGGACAGAGAATTGATTCGTGGCTTGAATCTCCATGTAAAACCTGGTCAGAGAATTGCTATCGTCGGTCCCACCGGCTGCGGTAAGAGTACGCTTATCAATCTTCTGATGCGTTTCTATGATGTAGACGAGGGCTGTATCTTGGTAGATGGAATGCCAATTCAGGAGCTTACAAGGGAAAATCTGCGGCAGCAGTACGGTATGGTTCTGCAGGAAACATGGTTAAAGTCCGCGACGGTTCGCGAGAATATCACCTATGGAAAACCGGATGCTACAGAGGAAGAGATGATAGAGGCGGCCAAGGCCTCCTATGCCCACAGTTTTATCAGACGTCTGCCGAAGGGTTATGATACGGTGCTGTCCGAGGACGGCGGCAGTCTCTCCCAGGGACAGAAACAGCTCTTATGCATCGCACGGGTTATGCTTTGTCTGCCGCCTATGCTGATTCTGGATGAGGCGACCTCCAGCATAGATACCCGCACGGAGCTTCGCATTCAGAATGCCTTTGCAAAAATGATGGAGGGGCGGACCAGCTTTATCGTGGCACATCGCCTCTCTACCATTCGGGAAGCCGACCTGATTCTGGTGATGCGGGACGGGAAGATCGTCGAGCAGGGCACCCATGAAAGCCTTCTGGCAGCAGGCGGCTTTTATGCCGAACTATACAATAGCCAGTGGGCTGTCTCTTAGGCTGCCTCAGGCATTTTTGCTTGACAAAGCCTAGTGGTGTGATATGATAAAAACTAGTGAGTTTTCATTTAGAATAGAAAAGAGGAGTAGAAAGAATGGCAGTACCATTTAACCACCGTGCGGTGGAAGAAAAGTGGCGCAAGCACTGGGAAGAGCATCCGGTGAACGTCAATGACGGGAAAAAACCGAAATACTATTGTCTGGATATGTTTCCGTATCCGTCAGGAAACGGACTTCATGTAGGACATTGGAGAGGCTATGTCATCAGTGATGTCTGGAGCCGTTATAAATTAATGCAGGGACATTATATCATTCATCCCATGGGATGGGACGCATTTGGACTTCCGGCTGAGAACTACGCGATCAAGATGGGCGTACATCCGGCAAAGTCTACGGCAGAGAATGTAGCAAATATCAAGAGACAGATCAATGATATCGCAGCCCTGTATGACTGGGATATGGAAGTAAATACTACCGATCCGAAGTTTTACAAGTGGACACAGTGGATCTTTGTCCAGATGTTCAAGAAGGGGCTGGCTTATGAGAAGGAATTTCCCATCAACTGGTGTCCGTCCTGTAAGACCGGTCTGGCAAATGAAGAGGTTGTAAACGGCTGCTGCGAGCGCTGCGGCACCGCAGTTACGAAAAAGAACCTGCGTCAGTGGATGCTGAAGATTACTGCCTATGCAGATCGTCTTCTGAATGACTTGGATAAGCTGGACTGGCCGGAGAAGGTTAAGAAGATGCAGACCGACTGGATCGGCAAGTCCTACGGTGCAGAGGTAGACTTTAAGGTAGAGAACAGTGATGAGACCATTACCGTATATACCACTCGTCCGGATACCTTGCACGGTGCGACCTTTATGGTACTGGCTCCGGAGCATGCACTGGCATCCAAGCTGGCTACCGATGAGACAAAGGCTGCCGTAGAGGACTATATCTTCAAATCCTCCATGCGTTCCAATGTAGACCGTGTACAGGATAAGGAGAAAACAGGCGTATTTACCGGAAGCTATGCGATCAACCCGATCAACGGAGCCAAGGTTCCGATCTGGCTTTCCGATTATGTACTGGCTGACTATGGTACCGGTGCCATCATGTGTGTACCGGCACATGACGACCGTGACTTTGAGTTTGCAAAGAAATTTAATATTCCGATTATCCAGGTTATCGCCAAGGATGGTAAGGAAATCGAAAATATGACAGAGGCTTATACCGAGGCCAGCGGAACTATGATCAATTCCGGTGAGTGGAACGGTATGGAGTCTGCAGTTCTTAAGAAGGAAGCACCGCTTATCATCGAGAAGATGGGTGTCGGCAAGAAGACCGTCAACTACAAGCTGCGTGACTGGGTATTCTCCCGTCAGCGTTACTGGGGCGAGCCGATTCCGATCATTCACTGCCCGAAGTGCGGCAACGTTCCGGTTCCGGAAGATCAGCTTCCGCTGGAACTGCCGGAGGTAGAGAGCTATCAGCCCACCGGTACCGGAGAGTCTCCGCTGGCTGCGATCGACGAGTGGGTCAATACCACCTGCCCATGCTGTGGTGCGCCTGCGAAGAGAGAGACCAATACCATGCCCCAGTGGGCAGGTTCCTCCTGGTATTTCCTGCGTTACGTGGACAACCACAACGACGAGGAGCTGGTAAGCAAGGAGAAGGCAGACAAGTATCTGCCGGTAGATATGTACATCGGCGGTGTAGAGCATGCGGTACTGCATCTTCTCTACTCCCGTTTCTATACCAAATTCCTGCATGATATCGGTGTCGTAGACTTTGATGAGCCCTTTACCAAGCTCTTTAACCAGGGTATGATCACAGGTAAGAACGGCATTAAGATGAGTAAGTCCAAGGGTAATGTGGTTTCTCCGGACGATCTGATCCGTGACTACGGCTGCGATGCCCTGAGAATGTATGAGATGTTTGTAGGCCCGCCCGAGCTGGATGCAGAGTGGGACGACAGAGGAATCGACGGTGTTTCTCGTTTCCTGAAGCGTTTCTGGAATCTGGTTCTGGATAATAAGGACAAGGGAACGAAAGAGACACCGGAGAGTGTCAAGATCCGTCATAAAATGGTATATGACATCACTACCCGTCTGAACAGCTTCAGCCTGAATACCGTTATCTCCGGTTTCATGGAGTACAACAATAAGCTTATCGATCTGGCAAAGCGTCAGGATGGCCTGGACAAGGAAACTCTGGAGACAGCTGTCACACTGATCGCACCCTTCGCGCCGCATATCGCAGAGGAGCTCTGGGAGCAGCTGGGTCACAGCGAGAGTGTATTCGCTCATGGCTGGCCGGATGCGGATGAGGAAGCTATGAAGGACGATGAGATCGAGATCGCCGTACAGGTCAATGGAAAGACCCGCGGAACTGTCACGATTTCCAGCAACGCTGCCAAGGAAGAGGCAATTGCAGCTGGTAAGGAAGTGGTTGCAGACTGGCTGAAGGGCAGCATCGTAAAAGAAATCTATGTGCCCGGAAGAATCATCAACATTGTGGTAAAGCCGTAATGGATGAACAGAAGTCTAGCGAAACACAGATAGAAAAATTAGAAGAGGAGCTGCGGGATATCGTCCCGCAGCTGGAAAATCGGTTCCGGATTACGATCTGGAACCGATTGGTCGTTCTGGTTAAATGGCTGATTTTTGCTGCATTAACCGGAATTTCATTGGGACTCGTGGGTACGGCCTTTGGAAAAGGAGTCGCCTATGCAACGGAATTTCGAAACGGACATCCCTGGATTTTGTTTGCGCTACCCTTTGCCGGAGTCTTGATTGTCTGGATGTACCAATGGGAACGAAAGCAAGAACACAGCAGTACCAATATGGTTCTGGATGCGATTCATGCAGAACGGGAAATTCCCCTGAAAACAGCCCCTTTGATTTTTATCTCTACGATTCTGACCCATCTGTTCGGCGGTTCGGCAGGCAGGGAAGGAGCGGCTTTGCAGCTGGGCGGCAGTATCGGAAACTTCCTTGGGAAAATTCTGCGCATAGATGAAAACGACCGCCGCGTCATGATCATGGCCGGTATGAGCGCTGCCTTTTCTGCTTTGTTCGGTACACCGATGGCTGCTGCCGTGTTCTCGATGGAGGTCGTAAGCGTCGGCATCATGCACTATGCTGCCTTAGTCCCCTGTGTGGTAGCCTCGTACATCGCCTATGGAGTCGCCTGCCATTTTGGTTTGACCGGAGAGCGTTTTGAGCTGGGAAGTATCCCTGCGTTTAACATTCCAAATGCTGGAAAAATCTTAGTGCTTGGCTTTTGCTGCGCAGCAGTCAGCATCCTTTTTTGCGTAGTATTACATAAGACGGAGGAATTTTTTGCAGAAAAATTCAAAAATATCTTCCTACGTCCTCTGGTATCCGGTATGCTGATTATCGTTCTGACACTACTTCTTGGAACCAGTGATTATCTTGGAACCGGTATGCAGGTGGTAGAACGGGCAGTCGTAGACCAGCAGGTCATCTGGTGTGCCTTCCTTTTGAAGATCGTCTTTACCGCCATTACCTTATCCGGCGGCTTCAAGGGCGGTGAGATCGTCCCCACCTTCTTCGTAGGAGCTACCTTTGGCTGCCTGATGGGTCAGATCCTTCATCTCTCTCCCTCACTTGCCGCCGCCTGCGGTATGGCTGCCGTCTTCTGTGGTGTCACCAACAGCCCTATTTCTTCGCTCCTTATCAGCCTGGAAATGTTTGGTTTTGAGGGAGCACCCTTTTATTTCCTGGCTATAGCCATCAGCTATATGCAGTCCGGCTACTATGGACTCTATCGGAGCCAAAAGATCATGTACTCCAAAGTAAAAACACAATTCATCAACCGTAACGCCAAAGAGTAAGGAAAGGAATATTATGCCTGCTGTTTATGCACATTATCAATTTGGAAAAAAAGTTTACCATGCTTTACCCAAGGACATTCAGGAGATTATTCGGGAGAACAAGGCGGCTTATTGGTTAGGACTTCATGGACCGGATCTTCTGTTTTATTATCATGCCTACTCCAAAAACCGAATCAACCAGTTGGGCGTCCGGATGCATGGAGAGAAGGCCTCCCGTTTCTTTGAACATGCGAGAAAGCAGTATCAGAAGCGTCCAAACTATGTGCTGCTTTCCTATCTTTGTGGCTTTCTCTGCCACTTTATGCTGGACAGCAGCTGCCATCCTTATATCAACCGCTATATGCGGGAGCGGAATATCGGACATCTGGAAATTGAAACCGATTTTGATCGGGAGCTTCTGGAAAAAGATGGAAAAAATCCCGTGACTCACTGCTGCACCAGACATCTGATCCGGGATCTGGATACCGAGGAAGCCATCTCTTCTGTGCTGGAAGAGGTAAGCGTGGATCAGATCGACGCCTGCATCTTTGGCTTTCGAAGGACGATTCGCTTATTTCAGTGCCGTTCTCTTTTAAAAACAGGTCTTATGAAACTATTTTTTACCTGTATCGGCCATAAAAAAGGCATTCAGGGACTTATCATGGATGGGCAGGTAAATCTGGAATGCGTAGAGAGCGGAATCGTTCTGGAAAGGCTTCTTGATGAGGCTGTAAAGCCTACGGCGGAGGAAATCGTTTCCTATGTAACAAAAATTGATACAGAGGAAAAGCTTAGCGGACGCCTGAACCGAAATTTTGAATGAGTGCCGCCGGGTATTTTAACCTTGCAGTCGATAGGTGAATCGTCTATAATGGTGGAAAGCGCGGAAAAACCGCAGATCTGAGGAGGAACCAGCATGGAAAAAATTAAGATGACCACTCCGCTTGTCGAGATGGACGGAGATGAGATGACCCGCATTCTTTGGAAGATGATCAAAGAGGAGCTTCTTTCTCCTTTTATAGACTTAAAGACAGAATACTATGACCTTGGACTGGAACACCGAAATGCGACCGATGATCAGGTTACCATCGATGCTGCAGAGGCTACGAAAAAATACGGAGTAGCGGTCAAATGTGCTACCATTACACCGAATGCAGCCCGTATGGAGGAATACGATCTGAAGCAGATGTGGAAGAGCCCCAATGGCACGATCCGCGCGATCCTGGATGGCACGGTATTCCGCGTTCCCATTATTGTAAAAGGTATTGAACCGTATGTAAAAAACTGGAAAAAGCCAATCACGGTAGCCCGACATGCTTATGGGGATGTGTATAAGGCATCTGAAATGAGAATCCCGGGTCCCGGTAAGTGTGAACTGGTTTTTATCGGAGAGGATGGAACCGAGCTTCGGGAGATGATTCATGATTTTAAAGAGGGCGGTGTAGTACAGGGAATGCACAATCTGGAAAGCTCTATTGAGAGCTTCGCGAGAAGCTGCTTCTCCTATGCGATCTCCCAGAAGCAGGATCTCTGGTTTGCAACCAAGGATACAATTTCCAAAAAATATGATCATTTCTTTAAGGATATTTTTCAGGAAATCTACGAGAAGGAATACAAAGCCGAGTTTGAGAAGCTGGGACTTACCTACTTTTATACTTTGATTGATGATGCGGTAGCCCGTGTGATCAAATCCGAGGGCGGTTATATCTGGGCCTGCAAGAACTACGACGGCGATGTGATGAGCGACCTGATTGCGACAGCCTTCGGTTCCCTGGCGATGATGACTTCAGTATTGGTATCTCCCCATGGATATTTTGAATATGAAGCTGCCCACGGAACCGTGCAGCGGCATTATTATAAGCACCTGAAGGGTGAGGAGACCTCCACCAACTCCATGGCGACCATCTTTGCGTGGTCCGGAGCTCTTCGCAAACGCGGCGAACTGGATGGAAATGCAGAGCTTATAAGCTTTGCTGACAAACTGGAACAGGCTTCCATTGCAACCATAGAAAGCGGAAGAATGACAAAGGATCTGGCACTGATCACGAAGCTTCCCGATCCGGTCGTACTTTCCAGCGGGGATTTCATCAAGGAAATTCGAAAAACCTTAGAGGAACTTTTGAATGCTGTTTAATTCCAATGCATTTTATCTTTTCTTACCCATTGTTTTTGTGATTTACTGGCTTACGCCCCCTCGGTATCGTTGGGGCGTATTGCTGGTTTCCAGCTATTATTTCTATATGAGCGCCAATGCGGCCTATATCTTTCTGATTCTCCTTACCACAGTCGTATCCTTTGGAACGGCTCTGATTCTGGAAAGAACCAAGGAGAAAAAGAAGAGAAAGCTCTGTCTCTTTGCAGCTTTAGCTGTTTGCCTTGGCTTGCTATTCTTTTTTAAGTATTTTAATTTCCTAAGCAAATCCTTATCCGCCATTTTAAAAAGTATATCGATACCTATGAGTACGGTGACGCTGAATCTGGTCTTGCCTGTGGGAATTTCCTTCTATACCTTTCAGACTCTCGGCTATGTGGCGGATGTTTACAAAGGAAAGACAAAGGCTTATCGGCATTTTGGAAAATATGCGGCCTTTGTTGCCTTTTTTCCGCTTCTTTTAGCAGGACCTATCGAAAGGGCAGATCATCTGATGCCTCAGATGGAACGAGAACACCACTTAGACTGCGAAAAGGCAATTCGTGGCTCGAAGCTGATTGCCTGGGGCTATTTTAAAAAGATCGCGATAGCCGATGTCCTCTCCTCCAGCGTCAGCATCGTATACGATCAAGTGACAAATTATACGGGGCTTGCGCTGGCGGTGGCAACCCTGTTTTATGCTTTTCAGGTTTATTGCGACTTTTCCGGCTATTCCGATATCGCAAGGGGTGTTGCCAGCCTCTTTGACTTCGAACTGGTGGAGAATTTTAAAAGCCCGTATTTTGCGGCGTCCATCAAAGAATTCTGGGGGCGCTGGCATATTTCCTTATCTACCTGGTTTCGTGATTATGTATATATCCCGCTTGGCGGAAGTCGGGAGGGAAAATGGAAGACGTACCGAAATCTCATGATTACATTTTTGGTTAGCGGACTTTGGCATGGGGCAAACTGGACCTATGTGGTCTGGGGCGGTCTGCATGGATTGGCACAGATCGTGGAACGATGCTGGAATCGGTATTTCCCGCCCAAAAAGGAGCGAAGCATCTTACGCATCCTCCTGACCTTTGCGTTTGTAACCTTTGCCTGGCTCTTTTTCCGTGCCAATGATATGGAAGACGCCATTTATGTCCTGGGGCATATGTTTGATGGTATTCTACATCCCGTCACCTATGTCAAGACCTGTTATCATGCCTTTAAAACCGCCGGTTTGATTCAGAGTAATGAACTGAAATTGGTATTTTTCTGGATTGTACTTTTGATGGTACATGATTTTATCGCCCTGAAGACAGATCCGGCTGCATGGCTCGGTTGCTTCAAAAAGCCGGTTCGCTATGTCTTTTACTTCGGCCTTTTGTTCCTGGTTCTTTACAGCAGACAGCTTGGACAGTATGATTTTGTATACTTCCAGTTTTAAACGAGAATGGTTTTAAATTATAGGAAAGTGAGAGAGATTGGATGAAAAGATTTTTGCGAAAAATTGCACCTTTCCTGCTTTTTATTCTGATACTGGAAATTGCCATTCCCATGGCTGTGGATCCGTATAATGTATTTCACTGGAAAAAAATTCGGGACAACGGGGTGGAACCGAACAGCAATTATATAAAGATGCAATATATCCTACATAATCCGGATAAGTTTGACTCCTTTTTGTTTGGCTCCTCGCGGACAGGCTTTGTCGATGTAGAAAAGATTCCGGAGGGAAACTGGTACAATATGTCCTACTCGGAGGGACTTCCGGCGGAGCATCTCGATAATCTGAAGGAATTGATCGCGAATGGAATTATTCCGAAAAATGTTATGATCGGAGTCGATAACATCTCTTGTTTTGTAGATCCTTCCTTGCATGAAAGCCAGTTTTACCGGATTCCCTATCCGAGAACCGGGAAATTAAGCTTTTATGCAAATTATTTCAGCATCAAGGGAGTCCTGCTTTCTCTGAATGTCATTCTGAACCATGAGTCAGAGGATCCGGATTATGTGACCCGGTATTATGAGAGCGGATGCACAAAGCGAGATCCTTCTCTTGGCGGCACTTTCAAGGACGATGCACCATACTGGGATGATTATTACAAGGATTATCTGAGTGACTCCATCTTTTCCATGGAGGCGATTCGGGATCTCTGCAAGGAATATGGAATCAACCTGATTGTATTTTCGAATCCCATTTATTATAAGACCTATCAGGAATCGGAATACTATGGTTATGCGAACTACCTGAACTGGCTGGGCGGTGCGACCGGAGGCTATTATAATTTCAGCGGAGAAAATGACATTACCCGGAATAAAAATTATTATTACGAAGGAAGCCACTATACGGAAATAGTGGGAGATATGATCATCGATCGAATTTTCAACAATAAACGGGACGAAACCCTGGAAAGTCAGGGCTTTGGACTCTATGTAACCTATGACAATCTGAATGAATTAGAAGAAGCGCTGGCCAATCATTGAGCCAGCGCTTCCCATT
>CAVHYN010000006.1:0-1976 GCA_963640245.1 Bulleidia sp. | reverse complement strand
CCATTGTTCATATAAGGTTTCCAGTTTAGAGGCGATCGCCTCTTTTTCTTTATGCAGCTTAATACATTCGGCTACGTTTGTATAAATACTTTCTTGGGTCAAAAGCTCATCGATTTCACTGTCTCTGGATTCGAGTTTGAAAATTTCCTCTTCGGTTTTCTTGAAGTCATTTTCCCGTTTCCGCTGTCTGGCCTGCTCCTCCTTTTGCTGTTTCCAATCGAGCTTCCGGTCGGTTTCAGTCTCGGAGCTCTTTTCCTTTATTGCCTCCGAAGGAAGTGCTTTTGGCGTCAAAAGGTCATGCTTTTCCAGATAATAATCATAATTGCCGATATAGTTGACAAGCTGTCCGCCGGTCAGGTCAAGAATCCGGGTCGCAGTTGCATTGATGAAATAACGGTCATGCGATACATAGAGGACAGTTCCGGTATACCGGTTTAAGGCCTGCTCCAGGATTTCTTTTGAAACGATATCCAGGTGGTTGGTCGGCTCATCGAGGATCAGAAAGTTAGCTTCAGAAAGCATCAGCTTTGCGAGAGAAACCCGTCCGCGTTCTCCGCCGGAAAGCTCGGCAATGCGTTTGAATACATCGTCGCCTGTGAAAAGAAAGGAAGCCAGGGTATTACGGATCGTGGTATTGTCCAAATCCGGATAGGCATCCGAGATCTCCTCGAAAAGGGTCTTTTCAGGATGCAAGACATGATGCTCCTGATCGTAGTAACCGATTTTTACCTTAGAACCCAAGGTAAAGGATCCGCTGTCGGCATCAAGCAGCCCATTCAGGATTTTTAAGATAGTTGTTTTTCCTGTGCCATTGTTGCCGATGAGAGCAACGCGTTCACCGCGCTTAACTTCAAAACTCAGGTTTGAAAAGAGGGTATGAGTTTCAAAAGATTTGGCAAGTTCCTTGACAGTCAGGACATCGTTGCCGCTAAGAACCTTTGGATCCAGAGTAATGTGCATTTGCGAACGGATTTCGGTCGGCTTCTCCAGTACATCCATCTTATCCAGCATCTTTTCCCGGCTCTCCGCTCGCTTTACAGATTTTTCCCGGTTAAAGGATTTTAATTTTCTGATAACCTCTTCCTGATGCTTGATTTCCTTTTGCTGATTCAGCCAGGCGTTCATTCTGGCTTCTCGAAGCTGTGCCTTCTTAGCTGCATAGTCCGAGTAGTTTCCCTGAAAGGTCGTTACCGCCCCTGCATCGATCTCGATGATTTTTGTGGCAATTCGGTTTAGGAAATAACGGTCATGAGCGACCACCAGAACAGCACCGTCATAATTTAGGAGGAAGGTTTCCAGCCAGGCGATGGAATTCATATCCAGATGATTGGTAGGCTCGTCCAGCATAATGAGATCCGGGTGCGAGAGCAAGAGCTTTCCAAGGGATACTCTGGTTTTCTGGCCGCCGGAGAGCTTATTGACCGGTTTGTCAAATTCTCCCTCTTCGAATCCCAGACCCTTCAGGACTCCAACCACCTCGCTTTTATAGGCATAACCATTTTTTAACTCGAATTCATGATTCATGCGGCTGTACTGGTCGAGAGCCTGGTTCAGTTCTTCGCCTGTAAGCTCCTTCATCTTTGCTTCTGTATCACGAATCCTCGCCTCCAGGTCAATGACATCCTGCTTCACGGTCAAAAGCTCCTGGTAAATGCTGTGATCACTGTTTAGATCCTGATGCTGTGCGAGATATCCGATGGTTTTCCCCTTTGCCAGCACGACCTCGCCGGAATCTCCCTCCATTTCTCCGATGATAATTTTAAGAAGAGTCGATTTGCCGGCACCGTTGATACCGACTATGGCGGCCTTTTCCCGATCTTCTATATGAAAGGATGCATCTTTTAAGATGACGTCCGTGCCAAAGGACTTATTTATATTTTGACATGCTAAGATCATAACTTGAAATCTCCTCTATTTTCAAAACGTTTCTGAATAGTTACTCTGAATTACTTAAATATCCGCAGAATCCTATTCAC
>CAVHYN010000005.1:0-42554 GCA_963640245.1 Bulleidia sp. | reverse complement strand
ATTACCTGCTCTGGGTGATCGTAGGCCTGGTCGTGACTGCGGTCTTTATCGCAGGACTGTTCGTGTGGGATAAGAAGGGAAGGAAACACAAGGGGAAGAAACGGAAGAAAGGGTTAAGAACTGGAAGATAAGACAGCGAGGGAGTAAGTATGAAACGAAAGATCATGAATCTTCTGGTGGGTCTGCTATTTCTCATCGGCTTTGGCATATTGATTTATCCCACGGTTTCCAACCAGTGGAATACCTACCGGCAGAGCCGCCTGATCAGCACGTACGAAGCGGCCATGGAGCCGATGACACCGGAGGATTTTACGGCAGAGTGGGAGAAGGCGAAGACCTTTAATGATACATTTACCGAGAATAACCTCTACGGGGATGTATTTGGAGCAGAGGATACGGATCTTCAGGATACGGAATACTGGCAGGTGCTGAATGTCGCCGGGGACGGTATCATGGGATATCTTTCGATCCCGAAGATCAATATCAAACTTGCTATCTATCACGGAACCGGTGAGGAAGTCCTGCAGACCGGTGTCGGCCACTTGAACGGCACGAAGCTTCCGATCGGCGGAACCGGCAATCATACGGTTCTGGCAGCGCACAGGGGGCTGCCGAGCGCCAGACTTTTTACCGATATCGACCAATTGCAGATCGGAGATAAGTTTTATCTTCATATCCTCGATGAGACTATGGCCTATCAGGTCGATCAGATTCTTCCGATGATCGAGAAGGATGATACAGAGGCTCTGACGGAGGCTTTAAAGATCGACCCGAATGAAGACCAGGTGACCTTATTTACCTGTACGCCGTATGGCGTCAATTCGCACCGCCTTCTGGTGCGGGGAACCCGCGTGGAATATACGGGTGAGGAAGAAGTCGAGGCCACACCGGTGGAGACGATGGTGAAGGCCGTACAGAACTACTATATGCTGTATCTGCTTCTGGGACTGTCCGTTACAGTTTTGGTAATCCTGGTGATGAAATTCTTGTTTGGAAGAAAGAGCAGGGAGGAGAAACGCGATGAAAAATAAAAGAATTCAGATAGGAGGCGCCCTTCTTCTGGCCGGCACTCTGGCTATCGCAGGGCTGAAGCTCCCAAGTGCTTATGCGGCACTGCCGGTGGACTTGAAGCAAAAAGGTTCCATCGAATTTCAACTGTCTAAGAATGTCTACCAGACTACCCAGAGTGAGGAAGACGGGGAGGATGGAGGTGCAGCCGTCCAGCCGGAGAACTTCGATAGCGAATTGAAGGATTTGGAACTATCCATCAACCTGTATCAGGTGGCTGACATCAAGGAGAGCGGTGCTTATACTTCTACCGCAAACTTCGATTCCATGCAGGCGGATCTGACCGCTGTCAACGCTTCGACTACCGCAGAACAGTGGACGACGATGGCAGAGACGGCAGAAGGAATCGTAGCTTCGAATGCCTTGAGAGAGAGCAAAGCGGCAGCGAAAGCTTCCGGTGCTGAGAGCGTGACAGTTTCCGATCTGGATCTCGGTCTCTACCTGGTAACCGTAGAGAATGTAGTCACACCGAACTATATCTACAGCTTTAACCCCTATCTGATTTCCGTGCCGAATCATTACTATACTGATTCCAACCGGGATGATACCTGGGTTTATAACCTCATCGGTGACAATGCAGTCGGCCTAAAGCCGGAGCGCACGAACCGCCTCGGAGATCTTACGATCGTCAAAAATCTTACCGGCTACAATGCAAGCCTTGGCGGAGCGGATTTTATCTATAATGTTACGGTAGAGGCTCTGGACGGCACTACGACAAGCAATGTATACAAGCTTTCCTTTGACAAAGCGGGTACGAATTCCCTGACCATCACGGATCTGCCGGCCGGGGCAACTGTGAGCGTAACGGAAGTTTATACCGGTTCCAGCTATTCCCTGACTACTGACAAGACACAGACCACCACCATTACCGCAAATCCGAATAGTGATGCGAAGGTCATGGGAGAGGAAGAATCGGAAGGGCAAGAACCCTATACACCCGAATCTGTAAGCTTTACGAATACCTACGATAAACGTCAAAACGGCGGCTCCACGGTAGTGAATACCTTCTATAAGGATGGCGATACCGTTCAGTGGAAAAATGACATTCCAAGTGCTGCGGAGGTGAACTAAGATGAAAAAATCAAGCAGAAAAACCCTTTGCCTTGCAGCGGCAGCTCTTGTGCTGGCGGGCGGTGTCTCCGTGGGAAGCGCTTATGCGTATTTTACTACCTACACAGAGGCCTCCGGCGGTGTCAAATTCGAGCTTGGAAGCACGAAGACAGAAGTCGATGAGAAGGTGGAGAGCGGCACAAAGATCGTGTCGATCAAGAATACAGGTGATTATGCCTGCTATGTCCGGGCTACTGCATTTGCGGGAAGCGGCTATACACTGACCTTTTCGGACGGCGGATCAGGCAAGTGGAGCGACGGCCACGACGGATACTGGTACTACAGTGACCTGCTTCAGCCGGAGGAGACCACAGGAACCTTGAAAATTAAGATTCCGGATGAGCTTCTGAAAAAGGTAACCGAGGATGATATCGAGCAGAATGTCATCGTCGTGCAGGAGTGTGCGCCCGAGGCTTACGACGACAGCGGAGCCCTGCTCCCGAATGGACCGGCGCGTTTTGAAAATGCGGCGCAGGCAGAAGAGTAAGAGGAGGGCGATGGAATGAAGAAGAAAAAGAAGAAAAGCGTCATTACCAAAAAGACAGCCCTGCTCCTTGGTGCCGCCGGCCTCTTGCTTCTTGGAAGTACCGTGGGAAGCACGAGAGCGGCTCTGACCTATTATAGTGAAAATTATGTGGCAGGGGTGGAGATGTCGAGTATCGGTATCAGCCTTTTGGAAAATGATCAGATCGTAGGTGCGAGAAACTACGATAAGAACGGTGAATGGGCGATGACTGAAGGGGAGCTTTTAACCGGACTTCTTGCGGAGAATGAAAAGATCGTTCCGGGCAAGCCCTATACCGAGAACCTGGAGGTCCTAAACAGCGGCAATATCGACAGCTACGTGCGGGTGATTGTCACGAAGAGCTGGACGGACAAGGAAGGAAACGACGTGCCGGTGACGACACTTGATCCGGATCTCATCGATTTGCATGTATTGGAAGAGAACGGATGGAAAGAGGATGCATCCGCTAGGACCGAGGAGCGAAGCATCTGGTATCTGAATGGTACGCTGGCGGCAGGAGCATCCGTGGATTTCGCGGACAGCATCCGCATTTCCCAGGAAATTCGGGATAAGATGACAGAGACGACTGAGACGGCCGGTGCGACGACTACGACGACCTATACATATGAGTATGACGGCTATTCCTTCCGGGTAAAGGTTTCTGCGGAGGCAGTGCAGACGCATAACGGAGCCGACGCGGTGAAGAGTGCCTGGGGTGTAAGTCTCGCAGATGTGATCACAAAGGTGTCAGGAAATTAGAGGGAGGTACAAGAAGATGAAGAAAAAAGTATTGTGCCTTGCGATGGCACTGGTGATGCTGGCGGGAGGAAGCCTGACCGCCCATGCGGAGGATTTGCAGGGAAAGGATGGTTGGAAGGCCGAGTTTAACGGCAAAAAGATCGTCAGCAATTTTGATTCCGGAAGCCTCGCCGACGAGGCGGGCAATGTACAGCCGGGTGACAGCATTACGTTAAAGGTGCAGATCAAGAATTCGGATTCCGGATCGACCGACTGGTATATGACCAATGAGGCCGTGCAGTCCCTGGAGGACGCGGCGGAGGTAGCCAAGGGTGGTGCTTATTCCTACCGCCTGGCCTATACGGGATCGGACGGCAAGGAGACGGAGATCTATAACAGCGATGAAGTCGGCGGCGAGAATGCCACAGGAAAGCTCGAGGGTCTTCATCAGGCGACGGATAGCCTGAATGATTATTTCTACTTAGGCCGGCTGGAATCCGGGAAGTCCGGCACCGTGACCTTGAAGATTACGGTCGAGGGCGAGACCCAGAATAACGATTATCAGAAGACTCTGGCGAAGCTTCGGATGACCTTTGCAGTAGAAAAGGTTACGGCTTCCGTCGTAAAGCATACACCGGGCAAGGTGCATACCGAGACCAAGATGATTACAAACCGGGTACAGACCGGCGATACCGCACCGATCTTGATCCTTTGCCTGCTTGCACTGATAAGTGGACTGGTATTGCTCATCGTGGCAATCAAGTCTGCAAAAAAGAAAAAATCGCGTAAGAAGGGAGCGTGAGCCAAGTGAAAATCTGGAAAAAACTGGTGATTTTGACGGCGGTGCTTACGCTGACCTTAGGCTTTACCCTGATAGATGGAAACAGGGCGGAGGCCGCAGAGGGGTATTCCTATCGGATTACCCTTCATGCAGGCAACCAGGGCAAGATAGACGGCAAGGACAGCATAAGTCTGACAGCGACCTACGGACAGACCATTTCCTTTGACCTTGGCAGCGTCAAGGTCAGCGATGACCGCTACTATGTGAAGGGCGTGCGTCTAAGCGGCCGGGACAATAATACGGTCAATGCCACGGCCTTTAAGGTAGAGGGCGATGCGGACTACGTTATCGCCTACGGCATCAAGGGATCGCTCGTAGCCTATACGGTAAAGTATCAGGATGCCTCCGGCAAGCAGCTGGCAGCTGATGAGACCTTCTATGGCAATGTAGGTGACAAGCCGATCGTCGCTTATAAGTATATCGCAAATTATGTACCGCGGGCGCTGGCTCTGACGAAGACCCTGAGTGCAAACGCTTCGGAGAATGTCTTTACCTTCGTCTATACGCCGGGAGATGCAGGTACGATCACGATTCAGGATGCCGATACGACGAATGTCGTAACCGTGGTTACTCCGGGCGTCACGACCGTCAATGGCGGAAATGGCGGAACAAACAGCACGACAGGGACAGACAGTGCGGCGAACGCAGGAGATGACGCGGAAGCAGACGAAAACGGAGCCGACGATGGCGCAGGCGGTGAGGTCGAGGTGACACAGCCGGATGAACTGGTGGATCTGGACGAAAATGATACCCCGGCCGCAAACATTGACCTGGACGGCCAGGGTGCAAAGGCTCTGCCGATGGCGGCAGCGATTGTCATCGGCGTCGGCGCATTGGCAGCGCTGATTGTCCTGCTAGTCTGGATCCGCAGGCGGATGAAGTCGGAATAATTACGAAATTTCATAACGATGAAAAATGCGAGGATAGGAACCGGGAACGGGGTCTATCCCCGTTTCAGTATAAGTGAAAGGAACGAATAGCTTTGAGTAAGAAGAAAAAAGGCAGAAATCCGTTCGGAGTGCTCTGTACGACACTTGGAACGCTGGCACTTTTGGTATTGATTATCGCCTGCGTGCCCTTGACGGTGCCCCGGATGTTCGGTTATGAGCTCTATACGGTCGTCAGCGGCAGTATGGAGCCGGCGATTCCAACCGGCAGCCTGGTCTATGTCGAGAATCTCGATCCGAATGAGGTGCAGGAGGGGGATGTCATCGCCTTTTACGGCGCGCAGGACGGAAGCTCTGTCATCACGCACCGCGTGGTAACGAACAGTACAGTCATGGGAGAATTTATCACGAAGGGCGACGCCAATGAGGAAAATGATATGAGTCCCATTCCCTACAGCCATTTCATCGGCCGGGTCGCAAAGTCCATCCCAAAGGTGGGAGCCCTTGCGCAGACCTTTACGAGCAGCACCGGTAAGATAGCCGGGGCGAGCCTGATGGGTTTTGGCGTAGTCTTAAATATCCTCGGAGCGGTTCTAAGCGGAAAGAGAGAGAAAGAGGCGTGAAGAAGAGATTTTTAGGAAGATTTGACGGCAGAAAGCGGGGGTGGTTCCGGCAGTTTAAGGAATTCCTTGTGCTGCTTGCGATTCTCGTGCTTCTGTTTCAGCTGATCGTCGGTGCCTTTTACGTAAAGGGCGAGTCCATGTATCCGACCCTGAATGACGGGGAGCTGGCCTTCTACGTGCGTCTGGTTCGTAATTACGACCGGGGCGACGTGGTGGCAGTGCGCCTGCCCTCCGGAGAGAAGTATGTCAAGCGTCTGGTAGCCCTGCCCGGGGATGTCGTAGACTTTCAGGACGGGCGGCTTCTCATCAACGGCGAACCCCAGGAAGAGGCCTTTGCGATCGGTGAGAGCGCAGCCCTCGGCAGCAGCCTGACCTACCCCTATACCCTCTCCGCCGACCAGTACTTTGTCCTCGGTGATAACCGCGAAAATTCCATGGATTCCCGCATCTTCGGTCCGGTGCTGAAAAGCGAGCTGAAGGGGAAGGTGGTGATGCATGTGGGGGCCACGTGGAGAGAGTAATAAAATAGACTCATAATATACCAACTCGTAAGTCTATAAAATGCAAAGTGAAATAAACAGAAAATGAGCGTGCCGGCAGCCAAAAGCTTTCCTAAGGAGGCCCTATATGTGGGCGAGCGTGGAAAGCTTTTGGCTGCCGGCACGCTCATTTTCGTACGCATTCATATTTCTTACATTTTTCTCATTTTTGTAAAGTCTACATCAGCATTTCATCTGCTACAATCCCCAATGTTGAATAAAAAAATGAAAAAGGAACAAAAGACATCATGCTAGGAGTGATCAAAGGCACCGGCTCCTGTGTGCCGGAAAGGGTTCTGACGAACGCGGACATCGCGGAGTTGGTGGAGACCAGCGACGCATGGATTCAGGAACGAACCGGAATAAAAGAACGGCATATCGCGACAAAGGAGACTTGTACTTCCCTTGCGGAGGAGGCGGCCAGGCGGGCACTTCGGAATGCCGGAATGCGGGCAGAAGAGCTCGATTTGATTCTGGTTTCCACGATGACGCCGACTCGCATCATGCCCTGCACAGCCTGCGAGGTGCAGGCGGCTATCGAAGCTTCAAAGGCGCAGTGCTTTGACCTGAACGCAGCCTGCAGCGGCTTTCTTATAGCCTGGAATACGGTAAATGCGTATATCGCGGCAGGGTTTGTGAAAAAAGCACTGATTGTCGGAAGCGAATGCCTGTCACAGGTGACGGACTGGACGGATCGGAGCACCTGCATCCTCTTTGGAGACGGGGCGGGAGCCGTGGTGGTCAGTGCAGAAGAGGGAATGCCCTTCCTCCCTGTGGCACATGCGGATGGAGCGGGAGGCGAAGTCCTGACTCTTGAAAACCGGCAGGCTAAGAGTGATTTCCTTGAAATGAATGGCCAGGCTGTATTCAAGTTTGCGGTTCGGAAGGTTCCGGAGGTCATTGGGGAAGTGCTGGGAAAAAATGGAATTCCAAAAGAGGGCATTTCCAAGTACATCCTGCATCAGGCCAACAGCCGTATCCTGGAGGCAGTCGCAGGAAGGCTTCGGGAGCCATTGGAGAAGTTCCCGATGAATTTGCAGCACTACGGAAATACCTCGTCCGCTTCGATTCCGATCCTTCTCGATGAACTAAATCGGAGCGGGCAGTTTGAGAAAGGCCAAAGAATCGTGCTGGCAGGCTTTGGCGGCGGCCTGACCTGGGGCGCAGCCGTGACGGAGTGGAATGCGTGAGTTACAAAAAAAGGAGAAAATGAAAATGTTTGAACAGATGAAGAAAATCGTAGCAGAAAACCTGAATGTAGAAGAGGAGATCATTACCCCGGAGTCTTCCTTTAAGGAAGACTTGAAGGCAGATTCCCTCGACCTTATCGAGATGATTATGGCGATGGAAGAGGAGTTTGGGATGGAGATTCCGTCCGATGATCTCGAGGGTCTGGTAACGGTTCAGGATCTGATGACCTATATCGAGAACCACAGATAAGGAAAGGATGATACCATGCAGACAAGAATTACAGAACGATTGGGCATCCGTTATCCGATCCTGCAGGGCGGTATGGCCTGGGTGGCTGAGTATCATCTCGCGGCAGCCGTATCGGAGGCAGGAGGACTTGGCATCATCGGTGCAGCCAATGCACCGGCTGAGTGGGTGCGCGAGCAGATCCGCGAGACGAAAAAAAGAACCGACAAGCCATTCGGTGTCAATGTGATGCTGATGAGTCCCTATGCCGACCAGGTGGCAGAGGTAATCGCGGAGGAGGGCGTGGCGGTAGTCACTACCGGTGCCGGAAATCCGGAGAAATATATGGAGCTTTGGAAGGGAAAGGGCAGTAAAGTGATCCCGGTGGTGGCTTCTGTGGCTCTCGCTAAACGGATGGAGCGCTGCGGTGCCGATGCCGTGGTGGCCGAGGGCTGTGAGTCCGGCGGCCATGTGGGAGAGAGCACCACGATGACGCTGGTTCCCCAGGTAGTGGATGCACTGGAGATCCCGGTCATCGCTGCCGGAGGAATTGCAGACGGCAGAGGGATGGCGGCGGCTCTGATGCTCGGGGCAGAGGGAATCCAGATGGGTACCCGTTTTGTGGCCTCGACCGAGTGTCAGGTGCATCCGAATTACAAGGAAAAAATCCTGAAAGCCCGGGATATCGACACCCGTGTTACCGGCCGGACAACCGGACATCCGGTGCGGGCACTTCGAAATGAGATGACGAAGACTTATCTTGAAAAAGAGGCAGCGGGAGCCGGAGCCGAGGAGCTGGAGGTTCTGACACTTGGAGGCCTTCGAAGGGCGGTCGTCGAGGGCGATGTAAAAAATGGCAGCGTGATGGCAGGCCAGATCGCTGGGCTTCTAAGGGACGAGCTTCCGTGCCGGGAGATCCTGGAAGGAATCATGACGGAGACGAAGAAGCTTCTGAAAGGGGCGGCAAATTATGAGTAAGACAGCCTGGATTTTTCCGGGACAGGGAGCGCAAAAAGCAGGGATGGCAAAGGATTTTTATGAGCATAGTTCCCTTGCAAAGGAGCTTTTTGATGAAGCAGAGGAAGTGCTGGATTTTGATCTGAAAGCGACCTGTTTTCAGGAAAATGAGAAGCTGAATCAGACAGAATATACCCAGCCCTGTCTCGTGACGGCCTGCCTTTCTATAGCAAGAGAGCTTCGAAAGCGCGGTTTTCGGCCGGACAGGACAGCGGGCTTAAGCCTTGGAGAGTATGCAGCCATTGCGGCAGCAGCTGCTCTTGCCGAGACGGAGGCCATCCGCCTGGTACGCTGTCGGGGACTTTTGATGGCTCATGCCCTTCCGGCAGGCGAGGGAAGTATGTGGGCAGTGCTTGGCATGGAAACGGCGGCGGTGGAGTCTGTAGTTGAAAAAATAAAGGATGTCAGCGTGGCGAATTATAACTGTCCGGGGCAGGTGGTGATCACCGGTCGGACAGAGGCTGTGCAAAGGGCGGCAGAGGAGCTTACGAAAGCCGGAGCAAGACGCATCCTTCCTTTGAAGGTCAGCGGTGCCTTTCATTCTCCGCTTTTACGAGAGGCGGGGAAGAAGCTTGCGGAGGAGTTAAAAAGCGTGGATTTTCGCGAGTTAGACGTACCTTACTATGCGAATGCCACCGCAGAAATGGTGACGGAGAAGGCAAGGATTCCGTACCTTTTGGAAAAGGGCATCTCCTCGCCGGTCTATTGGCAGCAGAGTATGGAAGCGATGATTGCAGAAGGGGTGGATACCTTTGTAGAAATCGGCCCCGGAGGAACGCTGTCAGGTTTCCTTAGGAAAATAAATCCGGATGTCCGGATTTATCAGGTATCTACCTGGGAGGATCTGGAAAGATTATGAGTTTGGAAGGAAAGATTGCGCTGGTGACCGGGGCATCCAGAGGCATCGGCCGGGCGATCGCTCTGGAGCTTTCGAAAAACGGAGCTAGGGTTATCGTAAATTATAAGGGCTCTCAGGAGGCTGCAAGAAAGACTGTCCTGGATATCGAGGCTGCAGGTGGTCAGGCAGAGGCCATAAGGTGTGATGTGGCTGATTTTGAAGCCTGTGAAGGAATGATAAAGGATATTTTTGAAAAATATCAAGGCATCGACATCCTGGTAAACAATGCAGGAATCACCCGGGACGGGCTTCTTATGAAGCTGTCGAAGGAGGATTTTGACGCCGTGGTGGATACGAACCTGAAAGGCTGCTTTCATACTATGCGACTTACCGCGAGACAGATGATGAAGAAACGGTCGGGTCGCATCATCAACCTGGCCTCCGTCGTAGGCATCACAGGAAATATCGGACAGCTCAATTATGCGGCCTCGAAGGCCGGTGTCATCGGCATGACAAAGACAGCAGCGAGGGAGCTGGCAGGCCGGGGAATCACCGTAAATGCCATCGCGCCGGGCTTTATCGACACAGATATGACAGAGAAACTCGGTGAAAAGGTGCGCGAGCAGGTCGTAGGACAGATTCCCATGGGGCATTTCGGAAAACCGGAGGATGTGGCGAAGGCGGCGCTCTTTCTGGCTTCCGATGATGCAGCCTATATTACCGGACAGGTTCTTCAGGTAGACGGTGGCATGGTGATGTGAAAGGAAATAAGATGAAGAGACGAGTGGTGATAACGGGTCTCGGTGCAGTGACGCCCATCGGCAATACCGTTCCGGAATTCTGGCAGGGAATCCGGGAAGGAAGAGTGGGAATCGGCGCAATTACCCGTTTCGATACCGAAAATTTTAATGTAAAGCTGGCGGCTGAGGTAAAAAATTTCGACGCTGTAGAGCGGATGGATCCGAAGGCAGCCAGACGAATGGAGAAATTTTCCCAGTATGCCGTGGCGGCGGCAAAGGAGGCCTTTGAGGACGCAGGGCTAAATATGGAAGAGGAAGATCCCTTCCGTGCCGGTGTGATCGTAGGATCCGGGATCGGATCCCTGGAAATCGAAGAGGCGGCATATGGAAGAATTTTACAAAATCAGGTCAAGCGGGTCGCGCCCTTGATGATACCGAAAATGATTTCGAATATGGCCGCAGGCAATATTTCCATTCAGCTGGGACTTCGCGGCAAGTGCACGAATGTGGCTACGGCCTGTGCTTCCGGCACACACTCCATCGGCGATGCGCTTCGGGCGATTCAGTACGATGACGCGGATATCATGCTGGCTGGCGGAGCGGAGAGCTGTATCTGTGAGACCGGCGTCGCGGGCTTTCAGTCTTTGACGGCCTTGAGTACGGCGACGGATCCCTTTCGGGCTTCCCTTCCCTTCGATAAGGAGCGAAGCGGTTTCGTCCTCGGAGAGGGCGCAGGTATCGTTGTCCTCGAGGAGCTTAATCATGCCCGAAAAAGAGGGGCACATATATATGCAGAGCTTGCAGGCTATGGCGCCACGGCCGATGCCTTTCATATCACCTCACCAAGTGAGGATGGCAGCGGTGCGGCCAGAGCCATGGAGCTTGCTATGAAGGAGGGTGATGTGGCACCGTCAGACGTCACCTATATCAATGCCCATGGCACCGGTACTCATCACAATGATCTCTATGAAACCCGGGCTATCAAGGCAGCCTTCGGGGAGGCAGCAAGGAAGGCAGTGGTAAACTCCACAAAGTCCATGATCGGCCATCTTCTCGGGGCAGCCGGGGGCGTGGAATGCATCGTCTGCGCGAAGGCTATCGAGGAGGGCTATATCCACCAGACTGTGGGAACACGGGAAACAGACGAGGAATGCGACCTGAATTATGCCATCGGAGCACCGATAGAAAAGGAAGTACGCTGTGCACTTACGAATTCCCTGGGCTTTGGCGGTCATAATGCGAGTCTTCTGCTTAAAAAGTACGAGGCATAGGAGAAGGAAAATGAATTTAGAAGAGATTTTAAGATTGATTGAGAAGGTATCCGATTCCGCGGTAGACAGCTTCTTCCTGGAGCAAAACGGGACAAAAGTAAGGCTTGAAAAGAAGAAGCAGAAGGTTCAGACGGTTCGGGAGATCAGGGAAAATCTGAAGTCTTCCGAGCTATCTACGGAGCTTTCCAAGGATGACTTGCAGGATACGGCGAAAACCATATGCTCGCCTCAGGTGGGAGTCTTTTATACAGCTCCCTCAGAGGAGGCAGAGCCCTTTGTAAAGGTGGGAGACCATGTAAAAAAGGGACAAACCGTAGGTATCGTGGAGGCTATGAAGCTGATGAATGAGATTACAAGCGACTGTGACGGCATCCTTCGGGAGGTCTGCGCGTCGAATGAAGAGGCGGTGGAATACGGCCAGCCCCTGTTTCGAATCGAGGAGGTGTAGGCGGTGAAGCATTTAGATATCAGCCAGATCGAGGCCATCCTTCCGCACCGCCATCCTTTTTTGCTGGTGGATGCGATTGAGGACTATGAACCGGGAGAGTATGCCGTCGGTTATAAATGTGTCACCTACCGGGAAGATTTCTTTCGGGGGCATTTTCCGGGAGAGCCGGTGATGCCGGGGGTTCTGACTGTGGAGGCATTGGCGCAGGTCGGAGCGGTAGCGATCCTCTCACTTCCGGAAAATCAAGGAAAGACCGCATATTTCGGTGCCATCGACGAATGCAAATTTAAAGGGAAAGTCGTGCCCGGCGACAGATTGAAGCTCGAAACCCGGATCATCCGGCGAAAGGGGCCGGTGGGTGTCGGGGAGGCTGTGGCCAGCGTAGAAGGCAAGGTCGTAGCCTGGGCAAAGCTGACTTTTATGATAGGATAAGTAAGATATGATTCGAAAAGTT
The DNA here is from genome assembly GCA_963640245.1 of Bulleidia sp. Lineage (GTDB taxonomy): Bacteria > Bacillota > Clostridia > Lachnospirales > Lachnospiraceae > Laedolimicola. The sequence goes on along the minus strand of CAVHYN010000005.1, from coordinate 30,059 downwards.
TTGGTAGCAAACCGGGGGGAGATCGCAGTCCGCATCATAAGAGCCTGCCGGGAGATGGAAATTGAAACCGTGGCGGTCTATTCCGAGGCGGATCGGGAGAGCCTGCATACAAAGCTTGCAGACGAGGCCATCTGTATCGGCCCAGCTGCCCCGCTCGACAGCTATCTTGCCATGGAGAAAATCTTGAGTGCAGCACTTGTCTCGGGTGCGGACGCCATCCATCCGGGCTTTGGCTTCCTCTCGGAGAACAGCCATTTTGCGAAGCTCTGTGAGACATGCGGCGTCGTTTTCATCGGCCCATCCTCAGATATTCTTGCGAGGCTCGGAGATAAGCAGGAGGCCAGAAATACGATGATAAAAGCGGGAGTGCCGGTAATTCCGGGTACCTCCGAGGCCATCTATGACGTGAAAAAGGGCGCAGAGGAAGCGGCAAGGATCGGTTATCCGGTCATGATCAAGGCAGCCCTCGGAGGCGGCGGAAAAGGAATGCGGATGGCGGAAAGTGCGGAGTTTTTTGAAGAAAACTTCCGGCTGGCACAGGGGGAGGCAAAGCAGGCCTTCGGGGATACTTCGATGTACATCGAGCATTTTATCCGCCATCCGAGGCATATCGAGATTCAAATCCTGGCAGATGCCTACGGAACTGTCGTGCATCTGGGGGAACGGGACTGCTCCATCCAGAGGAACCACCAGAAGCTCATCGAGGAGGCTCCGTGTGAGGCACTTTCCGGGAAGCTTCGACGGGAAATGGGAGAGACTGCGGTTCGTGCCGCGAAGGCAGCGGGTTATGTAAATGCCGGGACAATTGAATTTCTGCTGGAAAATACTGGAAAGTATTATTTTATGGAAATGAATACCCGGATTCAGGTGGAGCATCCGATCACGGAGTGGGTCACGGGAATCGATTTGATAAAGGAACAGATCCGGATCGCTTCCGGGAAGAGGCTTGGATTTACCCAGGAAGAGGTGGAGATCAAGGGACATGCCATCGAGGTTCGGATCAATGCAAAGATGCCCAGAAGGGTGACGGGACTTCATCTGCCCGGGGGTAAGGGAATCCGGATCGATTCGGCTATTTACAGCGGTTATCAGATCCCGTCCTTCTATGATTCCATGCTGGCGAAGGTCAGCGTCTGGGCGAAAAACCGAAGCGAGGCTATCAGAAAGATGGAAAGCGCCCTGGGCGAGGTCATCATCGAGGGCGTGGAAACAAATGTGAACGATCAGTACGAGATTCTGGAGGATCCGGATTTCCGGAAGGGAAATGTGGATATCGAATTCATTGCGAAGAGAGAAAGTTGAGATTTATGAATCTGGATCATGTATTTAAGAAGACAAAGAAAAGAGGAAATGCGGGAAGCGGGGGAACAAAGCCGGAGGTGCCGGAGGGGCTCCTTTCGAGATGCAACTTCTGCGGACGTGCCATTGTTTCAGAGGAGGCAAGAAGGAATGCTTATCGCTGCCCGAGGTGCGGAGGATATTTTCGCATTCCGGCAAGGGAGCGGATCCGTCTTATCACTGACGCAGGAAGCTTCGAAGAATGGGATCCGGATCTGACAGGCGGCAATCCCCTTTCCTATGCCGGATACGAGGAAAAGCTGGCTCTGGCGAGGCTGAAAACCGGACTTTCAGAGGCGATTGTTACCGGGAAATGCCGAATCGGCGGGGAAGAGGCAGTCCTCGGTGTGATGGACGGCCGGTTTTTGATGGCCAGCATGGGCGAGGCCGTCGGAGAAAAGATCACACGTGCCGCTGAGAGAGCCTTAGAGGAAAGGCTGCCGCTGGTTCTCTTTACCTGCTCGGGCGGAGCCAGAATGCAGGAGGGAATTTTCTCGCTGATGCAGATGGCGAAGACAAGCGGAGCGCTGAAACGGCACGCAGAGGCAGGCCTTTTCTATCTTACGGTTCTTACGGATCCGACGACGGGAGGCGTGACCGCAAGCTTTGCGATGGAGGGAGATATCATTCTCGCGGAGCCCGGTGCCCTCATCGGCTTCGCAGGACCGAGAGTCATCGAGCAGACCACGGGACAGAAGCTGCCGAAGGGCTTTCAAAGGGCAGAATTTTTACTGGGGCATGGATTTGTGGATGCGATTGTAGAGAGGGATGCGTTAAAAAAGACACTGAGCGATCTGTTGCGTCTGCATCGGTCGGATGCCACATCGCCCGCTTTGAAAATGGAAGAATTTGTGAAATCAGGTCTGTCGCTGAAGGGCTCTCCTCAGAAAACAGCCTGGGAGCGGGTTTTGTTATCGAGGGAGAAGAACAGACCCAGGGGACATGCCTATGTGCAGGCACTTTTTAAGGATTTTTATGAACTTCACGGAGACCGCTGCTTCGCGGACGACCCGGCCATCCGGGGCGGGATCGCGACCTTTCAGGGACAGCCTGTGACGGTGATCTGTCAGGAGAAGGATCAGAATTTTGGCATGGCTTCCCCGGACGGTTACCGGAAAGCCCTGCGCCTGATGAAGGAGGCGGAAAAGTTCGGCCGACCGATCATTTGTTTCGTGGATACTCCCGGGGCGGCCTGCGACGCAGGAGCCGAGGAGCGCGGGCAGGGAGAGGCCATTGCCCGGAATATCTATGAGATGTCCGCCTTAAAGGTACCGGTTCTTACGATTCTTATCGGTGAGGGAGGAAGCGGCGGTGCCCTGGCTCTCTCAGTGGCCAATGAGGTCTGGATGCTCGAAAATGCTGTCTATTCTATCCTCTCGCCGGAGGGCTTCGCGAGCATTCTCTGGAAGGATGGAAAACGAGCCAGACATGCGGCAGAGTGCATGGGACTGACGGCGGCGGAGCTGAAAAAAGCAGGCATCGTCGAACGGGTTTTCCCGGAGCCGGAGCACTTTACGGAGGAAAATCTCGGCCTGGTGACGCTGCCTTTGGAAAAAGAGATAGACAGGTTTATGGAAAAATATGGGAAACTAGACGGCGCGGAACTGGCCGAACACCGCTACGGGCGCTTCCGAAAGATGGGAACGATACTTTGCGAAAACTGAAAGCTGTGCTATAATAAAATCTGTATGTGCAAAAATATTGCGCATGCAGATTTTTTAATTCATAGCAAAGAACAGGAGGGAAGGGTTTGAATTTATTTTCGAAAAATCATAACAAGCGAACCCGCTTCACCCGCATGTGTATCGGTGAGGCGATTTTTTCCCTGATGGATAAAAAGGAATATGAAAAGATCAAGATATCGGATATCGTAAAGCGTGCCGGTGTCTCCCGGATGACCTTTTACCACTATTATGAGACCAAGGAGGATGCCCTGACGGATTTCTTCCATGAAATCGTAGCAGGCTACATCCGCGGCTGCCGGGAGGAGAGCGTAGGCCGCTTCCATGACCGCAGCAGCATCATCCATGCCCTGCGCTACTTTGACCGCTATGGGGTCTTTATCCTGAAGCTGGTGGACGCGAAGCTTCAATATATTGTCCAGGATGCGATGAACGATTATATGATCAAGCGCATCATGCCCCATTATAAAATCCCGGCCTACGAGCTTTATTTTTACGGCGGGGCTCTTTTGAATGTCTTTATTCAGTGGGAGAAAAACGGAAAGCGGGAGCCGGTGGAGATGATTGCCGACCAGATTACCGCCCAGCTTTAAAGGAGAAATACGTGAAATTTTTATACGAAATACCGGATAAGTTCTGGAGCCTCTTTCGCTCGGGAAACCGGGATATCTACATCGAGGCTCTGCTGGCTATCAATGACGAATACCAGTATAATAATTATTTCCTGAGTAAGGAGGCCTGCCTCCAGATTCTGACAGAGATCTGCCGGGAGTCCGCCTATCATTTTGAACGGGAGGAGGACGAAACCGAGGAGGAAGAAAAAAGTGCCCTGCCCGGTCGCATCCTTGGCTGGCTTTTGCGCCATCAGTGGCTAAGAAAGGTGGAGGATTATACGGCGATGACGGTCTATATCGTCATCCCGGATTATGCGGCGGTGATGCTGGATGCCTTTGATCGTCTGGTCAATGAGCAGATGGAGGAGACAGGAGTCTATATCCAGAACGTCTATGCGACCCTCTTTTCCTTTCAAAATGACAGGCGGCGAAGCCTCTCGATGCTGAAAACCGCCCTGGTCAATACGAAGAAGCTGAATAAGGCGCTGCAGGATATGCTTCACAACATGGACAAATTTTTCGGCCGCCTTCTGGAACAAAAGGACTACCAGAATCTTTTGAAGGAGCATCTCGAGGGCTTCGTGGGGACGGCGGTCGAGCAGAAATATCATATCTTAAAGACCAGCGATAACTTTTATATCTATAAGATGGATATCAAGCGCTGCTTACGAGAGCTTCGTGAAAACCCGGGGATGCCTCCCGAGCAGGAGGGGGAGATGCTCGATTTGGTGGATCAGATCGAGCGGGGCTTTGACGATATCGAGCACCGTATCTCCAATATGGACCGGGAACACAGCAAGTATATCCGGGCTACTCTTAGCCGCCTGAATTATCTTCTGAGTGATGAGACCGAGCGGCATGGTCTGCTGGTGCAGCTTCTAAATCATCTGGGAGTCGACAAGGATCCGGAGGGGCAGCAGGAAAAGCTGCGCCTTGTGTCCGGACGAATGCAGCTTAGCGGCTGTTCGATCCTGAATGAGCAGCCCATCTACAGACAGCGCAGAAGAAAACGCTTCGAGGATCAGCTTGTGGAGGAGGAAGAAAGCGAGGAGCTCTCCAGGGAGGCGATCCTGAAGATGAACCGGATGAATAAACGGTTTACAAAGAAAGATATCGAGGAATTTATCGACAGTCATATGGAAAACGGAGTGCTGGAATCAGACAGACTCAGGCTTTCGAAGGATGAGGACTTCGAAAAGCTGATCCTGGCCTACGATATCGCAATGCGGCGAAACAGCCCTTATCAGGTGGTGGTGCAGGAGGAACAGGTCGAGGATGGTGCCTACCGTTATCCGAAGATGGCATTTTTTCAGAAGGACACCGGAAAACAGAGAGAAGAAGGAAACTAACAGATGCTGGAACAATATGAGGAATTAAGCCAGACAGAACAGGAAACGATGCAGGAGGTCATCAAAAGACTTCTTACACAGACCTTTTTGCTGGAACGAAAATATGAGAAAAAAAGCGGGCGGATGGTGACCGATCCGGCCTATGATTTTTGCAGCCGCCATATGGAATTTCTGACGGCCTATTTTGCTGTAGCCGGGATTAGCCTGCAGCAGAATTATGAACTGGGAATTATTTCCATTCGCGGAGGGGAGAAGCAGGGCGAGCGGCTGACGAAGCTGACGACCCTTTATCTTCTGCTTTTAAAGCTTATCTATGATGAGAAAATGGCAGCGGTATCGAACAGCACGCAGGCCTTTACGACGGTGAGCGAGCTGAATGCAAAGCTTGGAGAATTTCGATTGGTGCGAAGCCTTCCTTCTTTTACGGAGCAGAAGCGCGCCTTTGCAGCTCTCCGGAAATATCAGATCGTAGAACTGCCGGATGGGCTCGAGGAGTCAGGCGAGTCTTTAAGAATCCTGATTTATCCAAGCATCAATCTGGTGCTTGGGCGGGAAGACATGAGTGAACTCATCAAGACGTTTGAGGAGAGCGGAGAGGAGGCGGAAGATGGAACAGCAGACACAGGCTTATAAAATATTTACGCGCATCGCGCTCAATAACTGGCATTATATCGACCGGAAGGTTCTGGGGCTGAATCAGAGCATCAACTTTTTTACCGGACATTCGGGCAGCGGAAAGTCCACGGTCATCGATGCGATGCAGATCGTCCTGTATGCGAATACCGACGGCCGGGGCTTCTTTAATAAGGCAGCGGCAGATGATTCCGACAGAAGCCTGATCGAGTACCTGCGGGGCATGATCAACATCGGTGAGAACAACCAGGTATCCTATCGGAGAAATCAGAATTTTTCTTCCACCATCGTATTGGAAATGGAGCAAAGTGCTACGAAGGAGAAGGAATGCATCGGTGTCGTCTTCGACGTGGAGACAGCTACGAATGAGGTAAACCGTCTGTTTTTCTGGCATAAGGGAGCGATGATTCCGGGAGAGTACCGGACCGAGAGCCGCACCATGACGATCGGCGAGGTGCGGGACTATCTCCAGAAGCATTTTTCGAGGGAGGAGTATTTCTATACCTCCAACAACGAGCATTTCAGGCGGAATCTTTACGATGTCTACCTGGGCGGTCTGGATATGGAGAAGTTCCCACGGCTTTTTAAGCGGGCGATCCCGTTTCGCATGAATATCAGACTGGAAGATTTTGTAAAAGAGTATATCTGCATGGAGCAGGATATCCATATCGAGGAGATGCAGGAGAGCGTGCAGCTCTATGGCCGGATGTGCCGGAAGATCGAGGCTGCGATGGAGGAGATCCGGGAGCTTGGAGGCATCGGGGAGCAGTATCAGCTCTATGCCGAGGCGAAGGAGAAAGAGGAGGAGCTTAGCTACCGCAGGGACAAGCTTTCGATACTGAAGCTGAAGGAGGAAATTCAAAGGACTCAGGAGCAGCTCGGGCTCTGGCAGGAGGATCTGGCTCTTTTAAGGCAGCAGGAGAAGGAGACGGAAGGAGAGTCGGCAGGCCTGGAGGAGACTTACCATGAGATCAACATCCAGCTTACCGATACCGGCTATGCCCTTTTAGAGGAAAAGCTCCGAAACCTGGAGGAAACTTATCAGCGTCTGGGACGAAGTGAGGAGAAATGGAGAGCTCTTAGCGAGAAGCTGGAGGTTTGGGAAGAGGTGGAAAGCGTATCGAACCAGACCTTGAATGATATCGAGAAATTCCGGGACGGAAAGGTCAGTGCAGAGGAGATAGGAAGGCTTAAGAAGGCACTTTTGGAGGTACACCAGGAGGTTGACGGCGAACAGCGGGAGGTGGCGTCCGAGATACGAGCCCTGAAAAAGGAGGCTAAGCTTATCGAGAGCGAGCTTTCGGAGCTTCGTTCCGGAAAAACTGCCTATCCGAAGGAGCTTACCCTAGCCAGAGCAGAGATCGAGAAACAGCTCTATGAAAAGCTCGGAAAGCGGGTACAGGTGCGAATTCTCGCGGATCTTCTGGAGATTCGGGATGAAAAATGGCGCAATGCTATCGAGGGCTTCCTTGGCTGGAACAAGCTGGCTCTCATCGTGGAGCCAAAGTACGTGAAGGAAGCCATGGCCATCTATGAGACCCTGGATCCGAAGAAATACTGGCGGGTTTCGGTGGTAGACACGGAGCGTATTCAAAAGGAAGAGCATCAGGAAAAGTCCGGATCTCTGTCCGAGGAAGTAAAGGTAAGTGAGAGCTACGTAAAGGCTTATGTAGACTACCTCCTTGGGAATGTGCAAAAATGCGAGGATATCGAGGAGCTTAGAAAGTGCCGCACCGGTGTGACGGCTGACTGCCGTCTCTATCAGAATTATCAGCTTCGCCGCCTGAGTCCCGATAATTATACGAAGTTTGCCTATATCGGGGAGAAGAGTAAGCAAAGACGGCAAAAGGAGCTGTCTGCGCAGCTTGAAAAGCTGAATGAGGGCATCGAAGGGTATAAAAAGGCGGAGAGCCTGGCAGCGGGAATTCTGGCTTATGAATACCTCCCTGATGCGACCGAGGATTATAGAAGTCTTCTCGAGGATGTGAAGGAGAAAAAACAGAAGGAAAAGGAGCTTGTCGATCTGAGAAACCGGATGGAGGAGCTAAACTTAGGCATCGTGGAGGAGCTAAAGACAAAGAGAGAGGAAATTACGGAGAAGCAAAAGACCGTAAAGGAAGAGCTTGACCGCATCAAGCGCCGGATCTGGGACAAGGAGCGTTCTCTGGAAAATGGAAAAAGCGGCCTTACTGCAAAGAATGAAGAGCTTGTCGAGGCGGAACGGGTTCTTCGCGGCTCAAAGAAGGATGAGGAAGCCTTTGCAGCCTATATCGGAGCCTATCCAAATCCACGTTATATCCGCCTTCTCGAAGAAACGGACGCAGCGATCGAGGAGTCTTTGACCGAATGCGAAAAAGAGAAGAATACTCTGGTCGAGGTGCGGGCAGCCTACCTGAAAAATCATCCACAGAGGGATTTCTCTGCCTCTGCTCCGGATAACAGCGATTATCAGAAGCTGCTGGAAGAGCTTCAGTGCGGGGAGCTTGAGGACTACCGGAAGAAGGCGGCAGTTCAGGCAAAGTCTGCGGTGGAGCATTTCAAAGAGGACTTTATTTTCAAGATCCGCAGTGCCATCCGGGAGGCCTATGTGCGCCGGGATGAGCTGAACCGCATCATCCGGAATCTGGATTTCGGCAAGGATCGCTACCAGTTCCGCATCGGACGGAAAAAAGGCCGGGACGGGGAATTTTACGATATGTTTATGGACGAGGATCTGAATATCGATCCGGCGAGCCTTTCCCCTTCGGTGGAGCATCAGATGAATCTCTTTTCGATGAATCACCAGAACAAGTACGGAACCATGATCCGCGAGCTTCTGGAGCTCTTTATTCCGCCGGAGAATGCGACCGCTGCAGAGCTTGAGGAGAGCAGGAAAAATATGGAAAAATATGCGGACTACCGAACCTATCTCTCCTTTGAGATGGAGCAGATCGTCGAAGGCGATGAGCAGCGGCTGGTCATTGGTCTCAGCAAGATGATCAAGAAAAACTCCGGCGGAGAGGGGCAAAATCCGCTCTATATTGCTCTGCTGGCAAGCTTTGCGCAGGCCTACCGCATCAATTTGTCCGCCCGGGCGTCGAGGCGCCCCACCATCCGTCTCGTGGTGCTCGATGAGGCCTTTTCCAAGATGGATGCCGAGAAGGTCGCGAGCTGTATCGACCTGATTCGAAGCCTTGGCTTCCAGGCCATCATCAGCGCCACCAATGATAAAATCCAGAACTACATCGAAAATGTAGACAAGACCTTCGTCTATGCGAACCCGAATAAGAAGAATATTTCTATTCAGGAGTTTGAGAAGAAGGATTTTGGGGAACTCGTGACGGAGTTTGAGGAGTAGAGGATAGAATTAAGAGAAAGCCGCCCTCTTACGGGCGGCTTCTTTTTAATTCCATCTGAGTTACAAAAAAAGAAGTCCGCATCCATGCGAACTTCTTTTAGTACCTAGCAGGGGATGAGAGAATCGAACTCCCACTAAGGGTTTTGGAGACCCCTGTCATGCCATTTGACCAATCCCCTGTATCAAACGTGCCTAATATTTATAACATGAAAATAAAGAAGATGTCAAGTGCTATTTGAAAAAAATTAGAAAAAGAAACCCCATAGGGTATATTTTGTTGACGAAGGCCAGCCTGTATGCTAAACTGACAAGAGTGAAAATATAGTAACTGGTCAGTGCTGAGCAGTTACCAAACGCAAGGAATATGGACTTCATATAAAACAGGGGAATCAGGTGAAAATCCTGAGCGATCCGGTCACTGTAAGCAGGAATCCTGCAAGCCAGACTGCCTGTACCTTGCGGGAAATGGACAGGCTTCCGTGGAAAGCGGTTCCGGATAGATTTGACGGCCAGGCGGCCGTTGAAAATGAGGAGAGATCTGTCAGAGCAGATCTCTTTTTTGATTTAGAGGAGAAAGATTATGTTAAATCAGTTTTCAAGAACCGAGCTCTTGCTTGGCAAAGAGGCGATGGAGATCCTGGAGCATTCCAGAGTGGCGGTATTCGGCATCGGCGGCGTGGGCGGATATGTGGTGGAAGCCCTGGCCAGAAGCGGTGTGGGCGCCTTCGATCTCATCGATGACGATAAGGTCTGCCTGACCAACTTAAACCGGCAGATCATCGCTACCAGAAAAACGGTAGGAAAATATAAGGCCGAGGTTATGAAGGAGCGGATCCTGGAGATCAATCCGAAGGCGGAGGTGCATACCCATCTGTGCTTCTTCCTGCCGGAGAATAAGGATGAATTCGATTTCAGCCAGTACACCTACGTGGTGGACGCCATTGATACAGTAACAGCGAAGATATCCCTCGTGGAGGAGTGCGAGAAGGCGAGCGTGCCCCTGATCAGCAGCATGGGCGCGGGCAATAAGCTGAACCCCTTCCTTTTTGAGGTGGCGGATATCTATAAAACCAGCGTATGCCCGTTGGCGAGGGTTATGCGAAGAGAGCTGAAAAAACGCGGCATCAAAAAGCTGAAGGTGGTCTATTCAAAGGAGAAGGCCGTGCGTCCCATCGAGGATATGTCCATCAGCTGCCGGACACATTGCATCTGTCCGCCGGGAGCCAAGCACAAATGCACCGAGCGCCGGGATATTCCAGGCTCGACCGCATTCGTACCGTCCGTGGCCGGACTTTTGATCGCAAGCGAGATCGTTAAAGACCTGACGGAGGACGCGATGAACCGCGCCCGTGCCGCCCAGGAGCAGGAGGAGAATAAATAAATGAGGGGAAAATTGTATGGCATCGGTGTCGGACCGGGAGATCCGGAGCTTCTGACGCTGAAGGCAAAGCGGATACTCGATGAGGCGGACATCATCGCCGTTCCGGTAAAGGAAGCAGGAGAGGAGAGCACCGCGCTGGAGATCATCCGACCGGTGGTAAATCTGGAGCAGAAGCATCTTCTGGAAGTCATTTTCCGGATGGCGAAGGACAAGGAAGAGCGGAAGAAATGCCGGGCGGCAGCCTGTGAGCAGCTGACGGCAGAGCTTTCAAAGGGTAAGAATATCGCGATGATTACCCTCGGTGATGTCTCTGTATACAGCACCTATATGTACGTAAACCAGTACGTGGCCGAGCATGGATTCGAGACCGAGATTATCCCGGGCATCCCGTCCTTTTGCAGCGGAGCGGCGGCAGCCCAGCTGCCGCTGATGGAGGGAAATGAGTCCCTCGTGATCGTACCTTCCGTCCGTATGCAGCAGCAGGTGGAGGATGCCATTGCCCATTATGACAATGTCGTAGTCATGAAGGCAGGCGGCAGCATCGGTCAGATTCTGGAGCTGATGAAGAAGTATGGCCGGGCGGAAAGCTGCGCGACCGTTATCAGCTGCGTCGGCATGAAAGACGAATATATCGGACCTATGGATCCGGAGAGAACATATAGTTACTTTACAACCGTGATTATCAAGAGAGAGAAGAGGTAGGAAAATGGTATCATTTATCGGAGCAGGCCCGGGAGATCCGGAGCTTCTGACCATCAAGGGAAAGAAACTGATCGACAGTGCGGACATCATCATTTACGCGGGCTCCCTGGTGAACCCGAAGGTGCTTTCGGATGCCAAGGAAGGCGCAAAGATCTATAACAGTGCCACGATGACCCTGGAGGAGGTGCTGGAGGTCATGAAGGAAGGCGAGGACAAGGGACTAAAGGTTGTCCGTGTCCATACCGGAGATCCGGCTATCTTTGGTGCGCACCGAGAGCAGATGGATGCCCTCGATCGCATGGGGATCGAGTACGAGGTCATTCCGGGTGTCAGCTCCTTCCTTGCGACCGCAGCGGCTCTGAAGAAGGAATATACCCTGCCGGGTGTCAGCCAGACCGTGATTCTGACCCGGATGGAGGGAAGAACTCCGATGCCGGAGGGCGAGAAGCTCGCTGACCTGGCCAAGCATCATGCTACCATGATCATTTTCCTGAGCATCGGTATGATGGATGAGCTTTCCGCTACCCTGCAGAAAGAATACCGCCCGGATACGCCGGTAGCCGTCGTCTACAAGGCAAGCTGGCCGGAGCAGAAAATCGTGCGGGGAACCCTGGAAGACATTGCGGGGAAGGTAAAGGAGGCAGGCATTACCAAGACTGCCCTGACCGTGGTAGGCGATTTCCTGGGGGACGATTATGAGCTGTCCAAGCTTTATGACAAGACCTTTACCCATGAGTTCCGGAAGGGAGTCGACGCCCAATGAGTATCCGGCTAATCAGCATCAGCCATAAGACGGCACCTCTTCAGGTTCGGGAGCTTTTTGCCTTTACAAAGGAGAAACAGGCGGAGCTTGGAAGAATCCTGATCGAAGAGGGCGGCGCGGCAGAGAGCGTCATCATTGCGACCTGCAACCGGACAGAGATTTATACCTATTTTGACAAAGCGAAGGACAAGAAGAATAATGCCTTTACAAAGCTGCAGGAGCTGATTCTCCGGGAATCCGGTGCGGTGGCCTTAAAGGAGGATGTGTCGGACTATCTGCGCTTCTATCAGGACAGAAAGGCAGTAGAGCATCTCTTTTCCGTGACAGCCGGCCTGGATTCAATGGTAGTAGGCGAGGATCAGATCCTGGGGCAGGTAAAGCATGCCCTGGAGCTTTCCCAGGAGGCAGGCAACAGCGGCAAATACCTGAATACTCTGTTTCGCTATGCGGTGACCTGCTCGAAGAAGATTAAGACCGATACGGATTTATCCAAAACGTCTGTATCCACGGCGACTCTGGCGGTCAAGGCGGCCGAGGAAGCTTTTGGCGGCAGTTTGGAGGGGAAGCATGTCATGGTCATCGGCGGCACCGGCCAGATCGGCAGCATCGTGCTGAAGAATCTCTATAGCCTGAAGGGCTTGAAAATCTACAGTACCATTCGCAATGTGACGATGACCCATGACGCTCATATCAAAAGCGAATCCAATACGCTGATTGATTATAAGGAGCGTTATGACTATGTAGATCAGATGGATGTCATCATCAGTGCCACGGCCAGCCCTCATTATACGCTGACCGGAACAAAGATGAAGGAACATATGAAGACGAAGAAGCCTCGTGTTTTCGTAGATTTGGCAGTTCCGGCAGACATCGAGGAGAGTATCTCCGAGTTTCCGAATACCTTCTTTTACAATATGGATGACTTCGAAGAGTTAGCTGAGGCTAACAACAGAGCGAAGAAAGAGGCAGTCTGTCAGGCGGGGGAGATCCTCACAGAGTTTGAAGAAGATTTCATGTGCTGGATGATTTTCCAGCAGGCGGTACCAAGGATGCAGGAAGTCAAGCAGTGGATGGAAGAGGAAGCAGAGAAAAAGGGCTTCGGAAAGGCCATCGACAAGCTGTTCTACCGGATTCGGGAAAATGCGAGCCCGGAGGAGCTTCAGGCCTTCGTGCATTGCCTGCGGGAGCCGGAAAAATAGATTTTAGTATAGAAGATGGAGAATACAATGGGAAAATTATATGTGGTGGGTTTTGGCCCCGGCGGCTATGAGCATATGACCGCCAAATGCATCGATGTGATCAATAAGGCAGATATTATTACAGGCTATACGACCTATGTGAAGATGCTGAAGGAGTTCTTCCCGGATAAGAATTATCTGGCTACTCCGATGATGCAGGAAGTGAAGCGCTGCCGGATGGCAGTCGAGGAAGCTATGAAGGATCAGACCGTGGCGATGGTCAGCTCCGGTGACAGCGGCATCTACGGTATGGCAGGTATCATTTACCAGGTGGCCGAGGAAATGCATGCGGACATCGAGATCGAGACCGTACCGGGCGTAACGGCAGCCAGTGCGGCAGCTTCCGTGCTGGGCGCACCGCTGATGCACGATTTTGCAGTCATCAGCTTGAGTGATCTGATGACACCGCTCGATTTGATTATGAAGCGTGTGGACTGCGCAGGACAGGGCGATCTGATCGTCTGTCTGTATAATCCAAAGAGCAAAAAGCGTACTGACTATGTAGATCAGGCAGCGGAGATTCTGCTGAAATACCGGACGCCGGAGACCCCGGTAGGCATCGTGCGCCATGCGGGACGAAAGGAAGAAAGCAAGCAGATCACGACCTTAGGCGAGCTAAAAAATGCAAAGATCGATATGTTCAGCGTGGTTCTGATCGGAAATTCGCAGACCTATGTAAGCAATGGAAGAATGATTACACCGCGTGGCTACCAGCTTCAGAAATAGGAGATACCATGAAAATTCGAATCGGTACAAGAAAAAGCAAACTGGCTCTGGTGCAGACCGATCTCGTGCGGCAGCGCATCGAGGAGACCTTCCCGGAGGCGGAGATAGAAATCGTGGAGATGTCCACGAAGGGCGATGAGATTTTAGATAAATCCCTGACATCCTTTGGCGGAAAGGGCGTCTTTACTCAGGAGCTCGAGGAAGCTCTGTTGAAGGAAGAGGTGGATCTGGCCGTGCACAGCGCCAAGGATATGCCGATGGAATTCCCGGAAGGCCTCTATATCGGTGCCGTGCTTGAACGGGCAGACGTCCATGATGTGCTAGTGACGACTACGGGCGTAAAGGCCTGTGACCTGGCACCGGGCAGTATCGTGGGAACCAGCTCCCTTAGGCGCGAACTGCAGATCAAGGAGCTGAATCCTACCGTGCGGATCCGGATGCTGCGCGGCAATGTGCAGACGAGACTTCGGAAATTAAAAGAGGGGCAGTATGATGCCATCCTTCTGGCAGCGGCAGGCCTTACGCGGCTCGGTCTCGAAAAGGAAGAGGGGCTTCATCTCGAGTATCTCGATACGGACAGCTTCCTTCCGGCAGCAGGTCAGGGAATCCTGGCGGTGGAGGCCAAGGAAGGCCGCTTTACAGAAGTCCTGCAGGCAATTCACTGCGAGGAGGCAGCCTTGGAGCTGGAGGCGGAGCGAAGTTTTTTGACAGCTATCGGCGGAAGCTGCAATGCCCCGGCGGCCGGACTCTGCGTTCCGCTGGCTCGTTCCTTAAAAATGAAGGTATTGTACGCACCGGAGGGAAGCAGCGAGCTTCGGAGAGCCGAGGCTATCGTGGATCTAAGCGAGGCAGGCACACAGGCAGAAAAGCTTGAAAAGGCGCGTAACTTAGGTGAAAAGCTGGCAGGAGAGGTCAAGAGGGGAAAGGTCTGGCTCCTTGGCGCAGGCCCAGGAGATATGGGTCTTCTTACCCGGAAAGCCCTCTGGTGCATCCGCCATGCGGACGTGCTGGTCTACGACAATCTGGCTAGCGGAGCGATTTTAAATGAAGCGAGAGAGGATGCAGAGCTTATCTACGCGGGCAAGCGCGCGGACAAGCATCATCTCAGACAGTGGGAAACCAACGCCCTCCTGGTGGAGAAGGCTCTCGCGGGCAAAAATGTAGCCCGGGTCAAGGGCGGAGATCCCTTTATCTTCGGCCGCGGCGGCGAGGAAGCGCAGGAGCTTCTAAAGGCCGGTGTGGAATTTGAAATCATTTCCGGTGTGTCTTCTTCCTATGCGGCTCCGGCCTATGCAGGCATTCCGGTAACCCACCGTGATTTTGCCTCCTCCTTCCATGTGATTACCGGCCATGAGAGCGCGGATAAGACCGGTCTGGTGCTGGATTATGCGACGCTTGCGAAGGAAGAAGGAACGCTGGTTTTCCTGATGGGGCTTAAGAATCTTCCTCATATCGCAGAGGAACTCATTGTCCATGGAAAGGATCCGAAGACACCGGCAGCCGTGGTGCAGGCAGGAACGACGGCGAGACAGCGGGTTGTAACCGGTATGCTGGAATCGATCGCCAAGACCGCAAAGCAGGCAGGCATCCAGACACCGGCCATCACGGTCGTAGGGGATGTAGTGACCCTGCAAAAGCAGCTTTCCTGGCTGGGTGACAAGCCTCTCTTTGGAAAACGGGTGCTACTGACCGGCACGAAGCCTATGTGCGAGAAGCAGCGAGAGGTGCTGGAAGCGGACGGAGCGGAAGTGATTCCCTTCAGTCTGATTTACACAAAGAAGCTGTCTACTCCGGTGACGGAAGAGACATTTACAAATATTGGAAAATATACTTGGGCAGTCTTCACGAGCAGCAATGGCGTACAATTTTTCCTGGATGAATTAAAGGAGCGAAAGGTCGATATCCGAAGCCTCGCAGGCCTTAAATTTGCCGTCATCGGTTCCGGCACGAAGGCGGCCCTGGAGGCAGCGGGCATCTATGCAGACTTTGTACCAAGCCGCTATTCCAGCAAGGATCTGGCGGCCGAGTGGATTCCGGAGCTGACGAGGGAGGATCAGGTGTTACTTTTGCGTGCCGAGGAAGCTTCCTCGGAGCTTACGAACGCTCTGGAGGCAGCAGACATTGCCTATACGGACGCAGCCCTCTATCATACTGCCCAGGACGAGCGCAAGGCCGAAGAGCTGAACCGCATCCTGCCGGAGATGGATTATATCACCTTTGCGAGCGCGTCAGCGGTAAAGGCTTTTGCAGCGATGGCAGAGAACCCGGCAGAGATCGCAGCAAAGGCTGTCTGCATCGGACCGGTGACGGAGAAGGCAGCCGTACAGGCTGGCATTCCGGTTTATGCAAGTGCGGTAGAGTATACGGCAGAGGGCATCCGGGATGTGCTGAGAAAGGATAACCGGAAAGGGAAAGAGAATTGACCCAGATGAAAAACTTCGTTTATTTACATGGCGGCGATATACGCGGCGCAGCGGAAAAAAGTGGGCGAAGCACCGAAGAGATTCTCGATTTTTCCGCCAATATCAATCCCTTCGGGATGCCTCCCGGCGTCCGTGAGGCGATCCTTGAAAGTCTGGACAGCTCCCTGAATTATCCGGATCCCTTCTGTCGGAAGCTTGTGGCAGCCCTTTCCGAAAAGCTTGGTCAGCCGCGTGAGTACATCCTTTGCGGCAATGGCGGTGCGGAACTGATATACCGACTGGTATATGCCACGAGACCAAAACGGGCGCTTGTGACAGCTCCGGCTTTCGCAGAGTACGAGGAAGCCATGAACCAGACCGGGACGGAGATCGATTTCTTTCCGCTTGGGAAAAATCTGGAGATCACGGAAGATTATGCAGATCAATTGTCCGCAGAGCACGACATCGTCTTCCTCTGCAATCCAAACAACCCAACGGGTATCCTGACGCCCAGCAGCACTGTGAAAAAGCTGCTGGATAAGGCGAAGGAACTAAGCGTGCGGGTAATCCTTGACGAGTGCTTTCTGGATTTTGTGAAAAATGAGGAAGAGTATACTGCGGCCGCCTGGCTCAGGGAATATCCGAATCTTATCATTTTAAAATCCTTTACGAAAATGTATGCGATTCCGGGTCTCCGCCTTGGTTATGTGCTCTCGGCGGATATGGATCTCTTAAACCGGATGCGTCTCGCGGGACAGCCCTGGTCAGTATCAGAACCGGCGCAGGCAGCAGGAATGGCAGCACTGCAGGCGGAAGGCTTCCGCGAAAAGACCATTGCCTTCATCGATGCGGAACGCGCATTTTTAAAGGAAAAGATGGAAAAGCTAGGACTTCTGGTCTTTGACGGCCATGCGAATTACCTCTGTTTTCGGGCAAAAGGGGATACGACACTGGCGGATCGGTTGGAGGCGGAAGGTGTTCTGATTCGCCGCTGTGCCAATTATCATGGAATAGGTTCGGATTTCTACCGAACAGCCGTGCGGGGACGCGAGGAAAATGAGAAACTTCTGGAGATTTTGGGAAAGGTCATGGTGAGAAAATGAGCGAAAAGAAAAAAGCAAAAGTAATCATGGTACAGGGAACCATGTCCAATGCCGGAAAGAGCTTCCTGGTGGCCGGACTTTGCCGGGTCTTTAAGCAGGACGGTTACAGGGTAGCTCCCTTCAAATCCCAGAACATGGCCTTAAATTCCTATATCACAAGAGATGGCCTTGAGATCGGCCGGGCGCAGGCGATGCAGGCGGAGGCCGCAGACATCGAGCCTACCGTGGAGATGAATCCGATTCTTCTAAAGCCTACCAGCAACGTGGGCAGCCAGGTTATCGTAAATGGCGAGATTCTCGGCAATATGAAGGCCATGGATTATTATGCAAATAAGCGGAAGCTGATTCCCGAGATAGAGAAGGCCTTTGACAAGCTGTCGGACGAGTTCGATATCATCGTCATCGAGGGCGCGGGCAGCCCGGCAGAAATCAATCTGAAGGAAAATGATATCGTCAATATGGGCATGGCGAAGATCGCCAAGGCTCCCGTCCTGCTCGCAGGCGACATCGACCGGGGCGGCGTGTTTGCATCCCTCTATGGCACGGTGAAGCTGCTGGACGAGGACGAGCAGAAGATGATCAAAGGTCTGATTATCAATAAATTCCGCGGCGATGTGGAAATCCTGCGTCCGGGTCTTTCGATGATCGAGGATCGCACCGGGATTCCGGTGGTGGGCGTCGTTCCCTTAAAGCCCCTCGATATCGACGATGAGGACAGCCTCTCCGAGCGCCTGACCCATCGGGAACAAAAGGGCGGCATTGATCTGGCGGTTATCAGACTTCCGCATATTTCCAATTTTACAGATTTCAACGTCTTTGAGGGCATGGACGGGGTGTCGCTTCGCTATGTACAGACGGTGGCAGAGCTTGGCAGACCGGATCTGATTTTCCTGCCGGGCACAAAGAATACGATGGACGATCTGACCTGGCTTCGGGAATCCGGCATGGAGACAGCGGTGCTTCGCTGCTCGG
The DNA here is from genome assembly GCA_963640245.1 of Bulleidia sp. Classification (GTDB taxonomy): domain Bacteria; phylum Bacillota; class Clostridia; order Lachnospirales; family Lachnospiraceae; genus Laedolimicola. The sequence continues at coordinate 11,819 of CAVHYN010000005.1, read as the reverse complement.
AGGACGGCATTCCTGTGGTAGGCATCTGCGGCGGCTATCAGATGCTCGGGGATATCCTGGAGGATCCCGACAATGTAGAGCATGGCGGCACGATGCGCGGCATGGGACTATTGCATACCAGGACGGTATTTTCCAAGGCAAAGACAAGAACCCAGATGCAGGGTCGCATCAAAAACGAGGCAGAGCTTCTGGAATTTGCAGGCAAGGAGGTACAGGGCTACGAAATCCATATGGGTCGCACCGAGGCTCTTGGCGGCTGTCTGGAGACGATTTATCTGGCGGATGGTCGTGTGGACGGCCTTTCAAATCCGGAGGGAACCGTATATGGCACCTACCTGCATGGCATCTTTGATTACGGCGATCTGGCAGCCATGCTGGTAAGCCGCCTGATGGAAAAGAAGGGGCTCGACCCGAAAAACTGGCATTTTGACGCGCAGGCACATAAGAAACAGGAATATGATAAGCTGGCGGATCTGGTTCGCAGCTCTCTGGATATGAAGAAGATCTATGAGATCTTGGAGGAAGGAATCGAATGTTAAAGGATATCGAAATTGTAAAACCGATGGAGATCGAGAAGCGCAGCATGGCGATTATTACGGAAGAACTGGGCGGCCGCACCTGGCCGGAGCCGGAATTTTCGATTGTAAAACGCTGCATCCATACCTCCGCGGACTTTGATTATGCAGACAATCTCTGCTTCTCCGAGCGGGCAGCCCAGATCGGTGTAGATGCGCTGAACAGGGGAGCCTCCATCGTCACGGATACCCAGATGGCAGCCTCCGGCATCAGCAAAAAGCGCATGAAGGAATGCGGCGGCGAAGTCTATTGCTTTATGAGCGATCCGGATGTCGCAGAGGCGGCAAAGGAGCGAGGCTGCACCCGGGCTTCGATCTGCATGGAGAAGGCTGCAGAGCTTCAAAAACCCCTGATTATCGCGGTAGGAAATGCGCCTACAGCCCTGATTCGCCTCTATGAGCTGATCGAGGAAGGAAGGATTCGACCGGAGCTCATCATCGGTGCGCCGGTAGGCTTTGTAAATGTGGTAGAAGCGAAGGAGCTGATTATGACGGCAGGCATCCCTTATATCGTGCCGCGAGGCCGAAAGGGCGGCAGCAATATCGCGGCGACGATCTGCAATGCTATGCTGTATCAGGGAGGAAGATAGAAGACTATGGAACTGGAAAAATATGTAAATCAAATAGAGCCGCTGGATGAGGCGGCACTGGATGCGGCCTGGGCGCACTGGGATTCCCTTTGCAAGCCCTTGCGCGGCATGGGACGGCTGGAGGAGATGGTCGTGCAGCTGGCCGGTATCTATGGAAGTGCCCGGATCGGAAACATCGCAGAACAAAAGCCGGTGGTAGTCATCATGGGTGCCGACAACGGTGTAGTAGCCGAGGGCGTCAGCCAGACCGGCAGTGAGGTGACGGCTCAGGTGCTGGAAAATATGGGAGAGCGGAAATCCTCTGTCTGTATCATGGCCAGAGAGATGGGCATCGAGGTCATTCCGGTAAATATCGGTATGTTTGTAGACGGAAAGCATCCGCGGATCTGGAACCGGGTGGTTCGCTACGGTACCGGAGATATCGCGAAGGAAGCAGCTATGACCCGGGATGAGGCTGTAAAAGCCATCGAAACCGGTATTCAGGTAGTGAAAGACCTGTATGGCGCCGGGCATCGCATGATCATTACCGGGGAAATGGGAATCGGCAATACCACCCCAAGCTCTGCCATGGCGGCTGTTCTGCTTGGAAAGGATGTGGCAGAGGTAACCGGCCGGGGTGCAGGCCTTTCAAGCGCCGGCCTGGAGCATAAAATCGAAGTAATTCGCCGTGCAATCGAGGAAAACCAGCCGGATCAGGAGGATATTCTGGATGTGCTTTCTAAGGTAGGAAGCCTCGATATCGCCGGAATGATCGGCTGCTACATAGGCGGTGCCATCGTCCGGGTACCGGTTCTGATCGATGGCTTTATCTCATCTGTGGCGGCTTATTGTGCGGCGAAGCTTGCACCGGCGTGCAAGGCCTATATGGTGCCGACACATTGCTCTGCGGAGCCTGCAGGGCGGATGATGCTGGACGCTCTTGACATGACAGCACCGATTCAGGCGGGTATGCATCTGGGTGAGGGCACCGGAGCCGTGACAGCCTACAGCCTCTATCAGTATGCGCTGGCACTCTACAACGGCCTGCCAAGCTTTGCCGAGGGAAATGTAGAAGAGTATACGCACCAGAAATAATTACCGAATATGCATAAAACGGAAACCAAACTGGTCAGCTATTGAACAGTTACGTAGGGACAAGAAATGCTGGATCAATACGTTTATAAGAACAATAAGAAAATGCGGATGGGCTATACCACCGGATCCTGCGCTGCGGCGGCCTCGAAGGCGGCGGCCTGGATGCTGCTGCATGGTCGGATTCTGCCGGAGGTGGAGCTGATGACGCCAAAGGGCATCGGCCTTCATCTCGAGGTATTGGAGCCGAAATTTTCCGATGCCAGTGCATCCTGCGCGATCCGAAAGGATGCGGGCGATGACCCGGATGTGACGGATGGACTGCTCATCTATGCCACGGTCAGTAAGACAGAGCAGCCCGGCATCACGCTGGACGGCGGAGAAGGCGTAGGCCGGGTGACAAGGGTTGGTCTCGAGCAGGCCGTGGGAGACGCTGCGATCAATAAGATTCCCCGTCAAATGATTCGGGAAGGCGTGGAAGAAGTATGGAAGAGATCGGACTATACCGGTGGACTTTCCGTGATCATTTCCATCCCGGGTGGGGAAGAACTCGCAAAAAAAACCTTTAATCCGAGACTCGGTATCGTGGGCGGTATCTCTGTCCTTGGAACCAGCGGCATCGTGGAGCCGATGAGTGAGGAAGCCCTGATTCAGACCATCCGGGTCGATATCAAGATGCAGCTGGCCGGAGGCCGGAACTATCTGGTTCTGGTACCGGGCAATTATGGGCTGGATTTTCTGGAGGATTACGAGCCGGAGATCCTGAAGCGCTCTGTCAAATACAGTAATTTTCTGGGGGAAGCCATCGACGCAGCCGTGGAGTTCGGCGCGAAGGGCATCCTTCTGGTAGGACATATCGGAAAGCTTGTAAAGCTGGCCGCCGGGATCATGAATACGCACTCCCGTAATGCAGATGCCCGTATGGACATCCTGACAGCCCATGCGGCAGTGCTTGGTGCAGATCAGGAGACAGCGGCACGGCTTATGAATTGCATTACCACGGACGAGGCTCTCGAAATCCTAAAGGAAAAGGATTTGATGAAACCGGTGATGGAGAGGCTGATGGAGCGGATGGAATTCTATATCGATCACCGAAGCGGTAAGAGCCTGGAGAGGGGCATCCTGACCTTTTCTCTGGAGCAGGGAGTTTTGGGAGAGTCGTCAGATGTGCGGCGGCTGCTTTCCTCTATAAAAAGGGAGATGGAAGGATGAAGCTTGCAATCATCGCATTTACCAGATCGGGAAGCGAATGGGCGAAGCGAATCCGGGATGCATACGAACAAAAAGGTAACACCTGTGTATGCTGCTGCAAGGGAAAGGCGGCAGCCGACTGGGGGCTTCCGGTTCTTACCGGTTCCCTGAAGGAATGGGTGGGCTCCATGTTCCGGGAGTGCGACAGCCTTTTGTTTATCGGAGCTGCCGGCATCGCGGTGCGGGCTATCGCGCCTTTTGTGGTCAGCAAGGCATCGGATCCGGCAGTCCTGGTCATGGACGAGCAGGGGCATTTCGTCATTTCCCTGTTATCCGGTCATCTGGGCGGAGCCAATGCGCTGACCAGGGAGATCGCAGCCCTGGTGGGAGCAGAGCCTGTGATCACCACCGCGACAGATGCCGGGGAACGCTTCTCTGTCGATGATTTTGCACGTCGGGAGAACCTCTATCTGGACAGCCTTGCGCTTGCAAAAGAGGTGGCAGCGGATATTCTGGAGCAGAAAACGGTAGGCCTTTACAGCGATTTCGAGGTGACGGGACCGATTCCGCCCGAGCTCTCGATCCAGAAAAGGGACGGGCTTGGCATCAGCATTTCCGTCGATGAAAGCTATGATCCCTTTCCAAGAACCCTGCATCTCATTCCCCGTATCGCGGTGCTTGGAATCGGCTGCAAGAAGGGGACGCCCATGGAGCAAATCGAAGCCCTGGTAAAGCAGGTGCTTAGGGAAAATCAGCTTTCCAGGCATGCGGCAGCGAAGGTGGCCTCCATCGATCTAAAGAAGGAGGAACCGGGGCTTTTAGCCTTTTGCGAGGCCTGGAAGCTGCCCTTTTTGACCTATAGTGCAGAGGAGCTAAGTGCTGTGGAATGCGAGGGCGGTTTTTCAGAATCTGCCTTTGTCCGGCAGATTACCGGTGTGGGAAATGTCTGCGAACGAAGTGCCCTTCTGGCAGCAGGCAGAAAAAAGCTGTTCCAGCGGAAGGTGGCGGAAGGCGGCGTAACTGTCGCCATAGCACTGGAAGAATATATCGTAAGGTTGTAATGATTCAGAGCCATGCAAAACTGCGCTTTATAAAAGCTTGCATTCAAGCGGATCAGCAGTTTGATAGGGCGATAAGAGGGACGGATAGATGAAACAGGTCATTGTATTTGCAGGAACGACGGAAGGAAGAGAGGTCAGCGAGTGGCTGGCGGCAGAAGGGGTGGAGACCCTGTGCAGCGTCGCTACCGAATATGGCGAGCTTCTGGTGGAGAAGAAGCCCCATCTGAGTGTCCATAAGGGGCGGCTTTTGCCGGAAGAGATGGAGGAGCTTTTTGAAAAAGAGGGAAAGCCCCTGGTGCTGGATGTGACCCACCCTTACGCGGTGGCAGTATCGGCGAATATCAAGGCGGCCTGCGAGAAAGCAGGCTGCGAGTATCTGCGCCTGATCCGGCCTTCTCTTGACTGTAAAAATATGGAAATTACGACAGTGGAGAGCGTGGAGGCTGCGGTGGACTTTTTAAAGACGACAGAAGGGTCTGTCTTTGTCACCACAGGCAGCAAAGAGCTTTCGAAATTTACAGCCCTGCCCGATTACCGGAACCGTATATATGCCAGGGTTTTGGCGACTCCGGAGGTAGTGAATCAGTGCACGGAAGCGGGCTTTACCGGGCCGCATCTCATCTGCATGCAGGGACCATTTTCCAGGGAACTGAATCTGGCTATGCTGAAAAGTACGGGAGCAGTCTGGATGGTAACGAAGGAGGCCGGTCGCGCTGGCGGCTTTGAAGAGAAGATGACGGCTGCGAAGGAGGCTGGCGTGAAGGTCGTGCTGATCGGCCGCCCCAAGGAGCAGGCAGGCGTGTCTGTGGAAGAGGGATTGAAACTGCTGGCAGAGCGGTTTTCTATCTATTCTCGTGACGAGAAAAGCGAGCGGATCGCATACCTGGTCGGCATCGGCATGGGTACCCCCGATCAGCTGACCGGGGAAGCGCGGTCGGCCTTTGAAAAGGCCGACTGTATCCTGGGTTCCGGCCGCATGCTGGACGGCTTCCGGGATAGTGGAAGACCTTTATTCGATGCGTATGATCCGGATAAAATGCTGGCATACGTTCAGGAACATCCGGAATTTCAAACCATTGCGGTCGCTCTGTCCGGGGATGTGGGCTTCTACAGCGGCGCAAAGCGGCTGATTAAGGCCTTCGAAGATGCAGGCATCCGCACCGAGCTCATCGCGGGAATTTCCTCCGTGACTTACTTTTGTAGCCGCCTGAAAATCGCCTGGGAGGACGTGAAGCTCATGAGCATCCACGGACGCCGGGAGAACCTGATTGCGGCAGTGAGAACTCATTTTCGGACGTTTACTCTGCTTGGCGGCAGGGATACGGTGGCATCACTCTGTGAAAAACTGGAAAAATATGGAATGAGTGATGTGAGACTTTACATCGGTGAGCGCCTTCACTATCCCGAGGAGCGTATCACAGAGGGAAGAGTAGCCGAACTCAAGGAGAAAGACTTTGATGGCCTGTGCGTAGCCATTATCGAAAATCCCTCTTATCGAAGCGGCACTAGAAGCTGTATTCCGGACGAGAAATTTATCCGGGGGAAGGCTCCGATGACCAAGAGTGAGGTGCGAAGCCTCTCCGTGGCGAAGCTGAATCTAAATCGGGATTCCATCGCCTGGGATATCGGCGCTGGTACCGGTTCGGTTACGATCGAGATGGCGCTGGCAGCGGCGGATGGGCAGGTATATGCGATCGAGAAGAAGCCGGAGACAGCAGCCTTGATTGAAGAAAATGCAGAGAAATTCGGAACACCGAATGTGGAAGTCCATGTGGGCACAGCGCCGGAAGCATTGGCAGATTTACCGGCTCCGACCCATGCCTTTATCGGCGGATCCTCGGGTAATCTAAAAGAGATTCTGGAGCTTTTGCTGGAGCGAAATCCAAGGGCTCGGGTTGTGGTAAATGCCATTACCTTGGAGACCGTGGCGGAGGCAAACCAATGCTTTCAGGAGCTTGGATTTACCGACATCGACATTAGTCAGATTCAGGTAGCAAAGGCGAAAAAGATAGGTTCTTATGAGATGATGATGGGGCAGAATCCGGTCTACATCTTTGCCGGAACCGGAAAGGGGGAGGAAGGATGAGATTGCCAAGAATTATGCTGGCGGCACCGGCAAGCGGCAGCGGAAAGACCCTGATTACCTGCGGAATCCTGCAGGCTCTGGTAAACCGGGGCTTTCAGGTAGCCTCCTTTAAGTGCGGCCCCGACTATATCGACCCCATGTTTCACAGCCGGGTCATCGGTGTCAAATCGGGCAACCTGGATACCTTTTTCACGGACAAAGAAACCACCCGTTATCTCTTCGGAAAACAGGCTTCCAAGGCCGAGATCTCGGTGGCCGAGGGAGTCATGGGCTATTATGACGGCCTTGGGGGGATCTCAGAGGAGGCAAGCTCAGCAGATGTGGCGGCGGCTCTGGAGATTCCGGTAGTTTTGGTGGTCAATTGCCGCGGTATGAGTATGTCTGTCGTGCCCTTGATCAAGGGCTTTGTGGAATATCATTCTCCAAGCCGGATCCAGGGTGTGATTCTGAATCAGCTGCCAAAGGCTCTGTATCCCGAGATGCGCGATCAGATCGAACACTGGGTTCCGGTAAAGGTCTTAGGTTATGTGCCAAAGGTCGATGATCTGGTGCTGGAAAGCCGGCATCTGGGTCTGGTGCTCCCGGGAGAGATCGAAAGCCTGAAGGAGAAGCTGAACCGCCTGGCAGAGGTTCTGGAGGAGAGCCTCGATCTCGATGCCCTTCTTGCCCTGGCCTGGGGCGCACCGGATTTTACCTATGAGAAGCCGAAGCTTCCGGAGATTCGAAGCGAACAGAAAATCCGGATCGCCGTGGCAGAGGATGAGGCCTTTTGCTTTACCTATCGGGATAATCTGGAGCTTCTTCAGGAGCTGGGCGCGGAGCTGGTTCCCTTTTCGCCTATCTTGGATGAAAAATTGCCGGAAAGGATCCAGGGACTGATCCTGAGTGGCGGCTATCCGGAGCTTCATGCCAAGGCTTTAAGTAATAATGCTTCCATGCGGCGTGAGATTTGCGAAGCCGTTCAGGGAGGACTTCCCTGCATCGCCGAGTGCGGCGGTTTCCTTTACCTGCATCAGACACTGGAGGGAAGCGACGGCGTGGACTATCCGATGGCAGGCGTGATCGAGGCAAGGGCTTACCGGACAGAGAAGCTCGGCCGTTTCGGCTATATCGAGATGGAAGCAAAGCAGGATCAATTGATTTTGAAAAAGGGAGAGAAGGCAAAAGGCCACGAATTCCATTACTGGGAGAGCGAATCTTGCGGGGCTGCGATCCATGCGAAAAAGCCTCTTAGAAAACGAAGCTGGGACTGTGTGCATGGCACGGAGACCCTCTATGCAGGCTTTCCCCATCTCTTTTTCTATTCCAATCCGGAGATGGCCTGGAATTTTTTGGAAAAATGTGAGGGATACAGATGTTGATCTTGATTACCGGCGGAAGCGGAAGCGGAAAATCAGAATATGCAGAGGGCATTGCCACTTCTCTGGCAAAGGAGGAGGGGCTGCCTCTCTATTATATCGCCACGATGCGTCCCTTCGGTGAGGAGGGCAGACGCCGCGTAGAGCGCCACAGGAAGCTTCGGGCAGGAAAAGGCTTCGAGACGATAGAGTGTTATGTAAACCTGAAAGTACAGACATTGCCGAAAAAGGGTGTGGTGCTTCTGGAATGCATGTCGAACCTGACGGCAAATGAAATGTTCGAGTCCGATGGAGCAGGAGAGGATACGGTAGATGCAGTGCTGGCAGGTGTGGAGGCCTTGCAGCAAAGATGCGCCCATCTAGTCATCGTGACCAACGACATCTTTTCTGACGGAATCCTCTATGAGGAAGAAACCAGGCTGTATCAGGAAAGACTCGGGGAGATCAACCGGCAGATCGGGACAAAAGCCGACCGGGCAGCAGAGGTAGTCTGCGGCATCCCCCTGAAGCTGAAATAAGAGAAGGATAAAGTGAATGAAACGGGTATGGAACAGTTTTAAAATTGCATTTTCCATGTATTCCAAGATTCCCATGCCGAGGGCTGACTGGGAGAAGGAAAATATGCGCTATATGATGTGCTTCTTTCCCTTTGTAGGTATCGTCATCGGTGCCCTGATGGTGGGCTGGAGCCTTTTAAGCCAGAAGCTTTTGGTGGGCGATAGCCTTCGAAGCGCAATTTATGTATTGATTCCGGTGCTGGTAAGCGGAGGCATCCACCTGGATGGCCTTCTGGATACGGCGGACGCTTTGTCCTCCTGGCAGCCGAGAGAAAAGAAGCTTGAGATCCTGAAGGATTCGAATGCGGGAGCCTTTGCGGTGATCGTGGCCTGCTGTTATTTTGCAGCCTGCTTTGGTTTTTGGAGCGAGCTCTCCGCCCATCAGGTGCTGGTACTTTCCGGCGGCTATGTGCTCTCCAGAGCTTTGAGTGGCCTCTCGGTAGCGACCTTCCCCTGCGCCAGAAAGACAGGAACCGTGGCTACCTTTTCCGATGCAGCGCAAAAGCGCACGGTAGTGGTAAGCCTGCTTCTTTTGCTCCTTTTATCCGGCCTTTTCCTATGCCGGATGGATGTACGGCTCGGAGTGGCAGCCCTGGCAGGTGCGGGACTTAGCTTTCTTTGGTATTACCGCATGTCCATGAAGCAGTTTGGCGGCATTACCGGTGACCTGGCAGGATGTTTCCTACAGACCTGTGAGCTTGTGATGGCTATCTGCGTGTGGGCGGCGGGGAAATTTTGATTGGAATAGAGGAGAAAACTCGATATGATATTGATTACAGGCGGAGCCTTCCAGGGGAAAAAAGCTTACGCAATGGCACATTTTCAGCTGACAGATGACGATTTTATAAATGGATCTGACTGCACGGAGGCAGAGCTGTTTCATGCGAGGGCAGTCACCGACTTTCAGGAATATGTCCGCCGGGTGCTGAAAGCGGGCGGTGACGCGTCTGCTCTGGCGGGGAAATTGTATACAGAGAATCCGGATATCCTTGTGATTACCAACGAGCTGGGAAGCGGCGTGATTCCAGCGGAGCCCTTTGACCGTCAGTGGCGGGAAGCAGCAGGCCGGACAGCCTGCGATCTGGCAAAATATGCATCCGAGGTACACCGGGTAGTCTGCGGTATCGGGACGGTGATCAAAGGATGAAGGAAATCTATCTGATCCGCCATGGAAAAACCTATGGCAATACACTGGGGCGCTACATCGGTACCACCGACGAGTCCCTGTGCAAAGAAGGGCGAGAAGCCCTGGAAGCCATCCCAAAGGCTCTTTATCCGCAGCCTGATATCCTTTTCGCAAGCCCCTTGAAGCGCTGTCAGGAGACGGCAGCGATTCTTTTTCCGGATACAGAGATTCGTCTGGTTCCTAAGCTTTGCGAATGTGATTTCGGTGAATTTGAAAATAAGAATTACAAAGAGCTGTCCGGCAATGCCGCTTACCAGGCCTGGATCGACAGCAATGGCACCTTGCCCTTTCCCGCCGGAGAGAGCAGGGAAGACTTTGAAAAACGCTGCAGGGAGGGCTTTGCAGAGCTTTTGGATGGCTTACGTGGCGAGCGGTTTGAACGTGCGGCCTTCGTGGTGCACGGCGGCACGATTATGAGTATCCTGGCAGCCTTTGCTGCGCAGAAGGAAGAATTTTATCACTGGCAGGTTAAGAACGGAGAGGGCTTTTCTATGCTTTGGGATGAGACAGAAGGAGGCATTATCTTATATGAAATATCACATCTATGCCCTGATACTGGGCTTTCTGCTGGATCTGATCTTCGGTGATCCACGGATTCTCTATCATCCCATCTGCGTCATCGGAAATCTGATTGCCCATGCGGAAAAGCCTTTCCGGGCAGTCTTTCCGAAGACGGAAAAGGGGGAGCTGACCGCTGGTATGTTCTTCTGCATCTTTGTCGTGGCTGTGTCTACGGCAGTGCCTTTTGGACTTTTGTATCTGGCACGGAGAATCCATTTCTGGCTGTATTTTGCCCTGCTGGTGCTGTGGAGCTTTCAGATTCTGGCGACAAAATCACTGAAAACCGAGAGCATGAAGGTTTACGATGCGCTGAAGGAGGGTGACCTGGAGAAGGCTCGCCATGCGGTGTCCATGATTGTAGGGCGAGATACAGGAGGCCTAAGTGCGGAGGGTGTAGCAAAGGCAGCGGTGGAGACCGTGGCAGAGAATTCCTCGGACGGTGTGGTGGCTCCCTTGATTTTTCTGGCGCTGGGCGGCCCGGTTCTAGGCTTTTTCTATAAGGCTGTGAATACATTGGATTCCATGGTTGGCTACAAAAATGAGAAATATCTGTATTTTGGCCGTTTTTCTGCAAAATTGGATGACGTGCTGAACTACATTCCGGCTCGCATAAGCGGCCTGCTGCTTGTGCTGGCCTGTCCCTTTGCAGGACTTGATAGGAAGAATGCCTGGAAAATCTGGCGGCGCGACCGCCGCAATCATGCGAGTCCCAATTCCGCCCAGACCGAGGCAGCAGCGGCAGGTGCACTTCAGGTGCAGCTCGCCGGAGATGCCTATTATTTCGGCAAGCTTTATAAAAAGCCTACCATCGGCGACCCGATTCGCCCGGTGGAGTACGAGGATATCTGCCGTATGAATCGGCTGATGTATGCGGGAGTGAGCCTCGCACTGGTGATTGTTGTGGGAATTGCGGCAGCGGCCGGGGGATTGACATTTTAAATAAAGCGAAAGAAAGCCTGCTTGTAAAAGAGCAGGCTTCGTGTTATTCTGAAAGTGATTTGAGAGTGCGAAATCAGAGCAGTGAGGAGGGATCGGAATGCCTGAATTAAATATTCCAGTCGGAGTCTCGGACTTCCGGGAGATCCGGCAAAATGGCTATTACTATATCGATAAATCCGGTCTGATTCTGGAATTGCTGAAGAATACAGCTACAAAGGTAACATTGATTACGAGACCCAGACGTTTCGGAAAAACTCTTGGAATGAGTATGCTGGAAAATTTCTTTGATATACGAAAAGATAGCAGAAAATTATTTGAGGGACTGGAAGTTTCGGAAAATCAGGAAATCTGCCGGGAGTGGATGAATCAGTGGCCGACCATTTTCTTTTCACTGAAAGATATTGACGGATTAAATTTTGCATCGGCTTATCGGCAGCTTGCGGCGCAGGTTTCTGATTTATATAAAAGGCATACGTATCTGCTGGAAAATGAAAAAATGGATTCGGATGACAGACAGAATTTTCTGGATTTGAAAGCAGGACGAGCCGGAGAAGTGCTGGTAAGCCGTTCAGTCAGTCTGTTGATCCGATTGATGCAGGAGTACTATCACAAGCCGGTGATTCTGCTTTTGGACGAATATGATG
>CAVHYN010000004.1:0-20206 GCA_963640245.1 Bulleidia sp. | reverse complement strand
CGCTAAAGCGACCCGCCGCAGGCGGAGAATCCTGCGTGGCAGGATTCTTTCTTATTCATAGGAAAGTGTGTCCTATGAATTAAAAAACGCTCCGCGAGGATGCGCCAAGGCACATTCTTTTTTATGTAATCGGAAATTCCAACACACAGGAGAAGTTATGAAAGAACTGGAAATTATTTATGAGGACAAGGATATCCTCGTGATTTACAAACCAGCCGGTATCCCGGTACAAAGTGCGCGGGTTGGGACGAAGGACTGCGAGAGCCTGTTGAAAAACTATTTATATAGAAAGAACCCGAAAGGTGGAGCACCTTATCTCGGTCTGGTTCACCGTCTGGATCAGCCGGTAGAGGGGCTGGTAGTATTCGCTCTGAACCCGAAGGCAGCGGCTTCTTTAAGTAAACAGTCTGCGGGAAAGGAGATGCAGAAGACCTATCTGGCGATCCGACATCGTGTGGATAACTGTCCACAAGATATCCCCAATGGGGAAAAGGTATGTGGAAAACCTGTGGATAATGTGGAAAACTTGGTGGAAAACTGGATAGAATGCGTGGATTTTCTGTGGAAGGACAGTAAAAATAATCGTTCTGCCATCGGAAAAGAGGGGCAGCCGGGAGCAAAAAAAGCAGTTCTCCGATATCGCATTTTAAAGCGGAAGGAGGAGATGGAAATGGTGGAAATCCGCTTGGAAACAGGGCGTCACCACCAGATCCGGGTGCAGATGGCCGGTCTTGGGACTCCACTCTGTGCTGACCGCAAATACGGGAAGGTTGAAAACTATGTGGATAATGTGGATAACTCGTTCCCGGCGCTCTGTGCATATCGGATAAAGTTCCGTCATCCTTCCACCGGAAAATGGATGGAATTTGAAAGAAAACCGGAAAATCCGGCTTTTTCAAAATTTATGTAAATCAGTTATCCACATGGAGAAGGCCGCGAAAACCTTGACAAAATCGCGGTTTTCGTACTACAATACAAAAAGATACGCCCATCCGGGCGTGATAATCATAACAGTGTATTGTTAGAGAAAAATAAATGAAAAGTCCAAAGGGGCGAGAAGGAGAACAAGCATGGCGAAGGAGAAGAAACTGGTCGAAGAGATCACTTCCATGGACGTGGATTTCGCACAGTGGTACACCGATGTGGTGAAGAAAGCGGAACTGACCGATTATACAAGCGTAAAGGGCTGCATGGTTATCAAACCGGCAGGCTATGCGATCTGGGAAAATATTCAGAAGGAGCTGGACGCACGCTTTAAGGCGACCGGAGTAGAGAATGTATACCTGCCGATGCTGATTCCGGAGAGCCTGCTTCAGAAGGAAAAGGATCACGTAGAGGGCTTCGCACCGGAGGTAGCCTGGGTTACCCATGGCGGACTGGAGCCGCTGCAGGAGCGGATGTGCATCCGACCGACGTCAGAGACCCTGTTCTGCGATTTCTATGCGAAGGAAGTTCAGTCCTACCGTGATCTTCCGAAGGTTTACAACCAGTGGTGTTCCGTTATGCGCTGGGAGAAGACCACCCGTCCCTTCCTTAGATCCCGTGAGTTCCTGTGGCAGGAAGGCCATACGGCTCATGCGACAGCAGAGGAGGCGGAAGCGCGTACCCAGCAGATGCTGAATGTCTATGCAGACTTCTGCGAGGAGGTTCTGGCAATCCCGGTAATTCGCGGCCGCAAGACCGATAAAGAGAAATTTGCAGGAGCCATCGCTACTTATACGATCGAATCCCTGATGCATGACGGCAAGGCGCTACAGTCCGGTACCAGCCATAACTTCGGTGACGGCTTTGCAAAGGCATTTGGTATCCAGTATACAGCAAAGGACAATACCCTCCAGTATGTACATCAGACATCCTGGGGCATGACCACCCGTATGATCGGCGCGATCATCATGGTTCATGGTGATAACAGCGGCCTGGTTCTGCCGCCGCGGATCGCACCGACACAGGTGATGGTGATTCCGATTGCCCAGCACAAGGAAGGTGTTCTGGATAAGGCTTATGAGCTGAAGTCCACCCTGCTGGATGCAGGATTCAAGGTAAAGGTAGACGATTCCGATAAGAGCCCGGGCTGGAAGTTCTCCGAGCAGGAGATGAAGGGCATTCCGGTACGTATCGAGATCGGACCGAAGGATATCGAGGCAAATCAGGCAGTTATCGTACGTCGCGACACCCGCGAGAAGATCGTAGTTACCCTGCCGGAGCTTTCCGAGAAGGTAGGCGAGGTTCTGGCCACGATGCAGAGTGATATGCTGGAGCGTGCAAGAAAGCATCGCGATTCCCATACCTACGATGCAACCACCTATGAGGAGTTTGTCAAGACGATCAACGAGAAACCGGGCTTCGTTCGCGCTATGTGGTGCGGCGATCAGGCCTGCGAGGATAAGATTAAGGAAGAGACCACAGCCACATCCCGCTGTATGCCCTTCCAGCAGGAACGCATTGCCGAGACCTGCGTCTGCTGCGGAAAACCGGCTAAGGCACTGGTTTACTGGGGCAAGGCTTATTAATCAGATGGCATAGAAGAAAGAAAAGTGGCCGGAGGGAAAACCTTTGAGCCACTTTTTTCAGGAGGTGACCCGGATGAAAATTCAGATTCAGATACCGGAAAAAGCGGGAGAAATCCTCAGAGTCCTGAATGATGCAGGATATGAGGCATATGTGGTAGGAGGCTGTGTGCGTGATGCCCTCTTAGGCCGCGAGGCGGCAGACTGGGATATTACGACGAATGCGAGACCGGAGGAGGTCAAGGCCTTATTTCCCAGGACGGTGGACACGGGGCTCCAGCATGGAACGGTGACGGTTCTGAACGGAAAAGAAGGCTTCGAGGTCACCACCTATCGGGTCGACGGAGAATACCGGGACGGGCGTCATCCGGAGAGCGTCTCCTTTACTCCGAACCTTGTGGAGGATCTGAAGCGGCGGGATTTTACCATCAATGCCATGGCTTACAGCGAGAAGGAAGGCCTTGTGGACGCCTTTGACGGCCTGGGCGACCTGAAGCGGGGAGAGATTCGCTGCGTGGGAGATCCGAAAGAACGTTTTACAGAGGACGCGCTGCGAATTCTGCGTGCGGTTCGTTTCTCGGCGCAGCTTGACTTTCCTATAGAAGAGGAAACAAAAAAAGCGCTGACAGAATTTGCTCCGAGGCTCACAAAGGTGAGTGCGGAACGAATTCAGACAGAGTTCGTTAAGCTCCTGACTTCAGAACATCCGGAGATATTCCGGGTAGTCTGGGAGACAGGGATCACGGCGGTGATCCTGCCGGAGTTTGATGCCTGCATGGAGACACCGCAGAACAATCCGCATCATTGCCGGAATGTGGGGGAGCATATCCTGTATACACTGACCGGTGTCGAAAAGGATAAGTCCTTGCGGCTTGCAGCCCTGCTTCATGATATCGGGAAGCCGGCCTGCCGAACCACGGATGAAAAGGGCATCGATCATTTCAAAGGTCATGCAGACGTGGGCGCAAAGATGGCAGATGCGATACTCCGGCGCCTGAAATTCGATAATGATACAAGAAAAAAGGTAGTAAGGCTGGTGGAGGTTCATGACGAAAGGGACATCCCGCTGAATCACCGGGGGGTACGTCGTGCCATTCACCGCATCGGGACAGGGCTTTTTCCGGACTATCTAAAGCTTAGAAGGGCGGATGTCCTGGCGCAGAATCCTCTTATGCAGGAGGAAAAGCTTTCCCGGATCGAGGAGGTAGAGCGTCTGTACGGGGAGATTCTGGAAGAGGGAAACTGTCTTTCCTTAAAAGATCTGGCAGTGACCGGACGCGATCTCATGGACGCGGGAGTGAAGCCTGGGCCGGAGCTTGGAAGAATCCTGAATGAGATGCTGGAAGCTGTGATCGAGCATCCGGAATACAATACGAAGGAATGCCTTCTTGGAAATTATTTACAAGTAAATATGCTGTAAAGATCCACCGATTACATTGACTTTTCTATACAAATATTCTAAAATCATGATGTAACTATTCAGAATCTCATTCGCAAAATCGCCTTTACAAGGCTTTGCTTTTGCTCATGTGGTTACCTCGCCATATAAAATTTTCAAATCAGCCTTAGAAATGCAAGCATTTCACGTCCGATTTAGGAATTTTGCATGGCTCTGAATCGTTACAAAAAATTATGCGAGGTAAAAGGGATGTATTTAGACGATTATAAGCGTTGGATGGAAACAGATCTGGAGGATGCAGCTCTCAAAGAGGAGCTTCTTGGCATCGAGGGTAAGGATGAGGAGATCAAGGATCGCTTTGCGGTAGCTCTGAAATTCGGTACGGCAGGCCTGCGCGGCGTGCTGGGAGCAGGATCAAACCGCATGAATATCTACGTGGTTCGTCAGGCGACCCAGGGTCTGGCAAACTGGGTGAAAACCCAGGGAGGAAGCCAGCTGGTGGCTATCAGCTACGACAGCCGAATCAACAGCGATGTCTTCGCAAAGACGGCAGCCGGTGTTCTGGCGGCCAACGGCATCAAGGTTCGGATCTATGATGCGTTGATGCCGGTTCCGGCCTTAAGCTTTGCGACCCGATATTATAAAGCAAATGCAGGTATTATGGTGACTGCTTCCCACAATCCGGCGAAATATAACGGTTATAAGGCCTATGGCCCGGATGGCTGCCAGATGACAGATGAGGCAGCAGATATTGTCTATACAGAGATTCAGAAGACAGACATTCTGACCGGCGCAAAGGTGATGGATTTCGAGGAAGGCATGAAGGAAGGCCTGATCGCGTATGTCGGGGAAGACTGTAAGGAAGCGTTGTATGAGGCGATCGAGTCCCGCAGTGTGCGTCCGGGTATCTGTGCGACCTCCGGCCTGAAGCTGGTATATTCTCCGTTGAATGGTTCCGGTCTGGTTCCGGTAACCCGTGTCTTGAAGGATATCGGCATCACGGATGTAACTATTGTTCCGGAACAGCAGTATCCGGACGGTCATTTTCCGACCTGTCCGTATCCGAACCCGGAGATTTTCGAGGCGCTTCGTTTAGGCCTGGAACTGGCGAAGAAGACAGGAGCCGATCTGATGCTGGCGACCGACCCGGATGCGGATCGTGTAGGTATCGCGATGAAGTGCCCGGATGGCAGCTACGAGCTGGTATCCGGCAATGAGATGGGTGTATTGCTTCTGGATTATATCTGTGCAGGTCGTATCGAAAAGGGTACGATGCCGGAGAATCCGGTGGCTGTGAAATCCATCGTATCGACGCCGCTTGCAGACGCGGTAGCGAAGAATTATGGTGTCGAGCTTAGGAGTGTTCTGACCGGTTTCAAATGGATCGGTGACCAGATCGCGAAGCTGGAGGCAGCAGGCGAGGTGGAGCGCTTCATCTTCGGCTTCGAGGAGAGCTATGGCTATCTGGCAGGCTCCTATGTCCGTGATAAGGATGCGATCATTGGTTCCATGCTGATCTGCGAGATGGCTGCTTATTACCGCAGCATCGGGTCTTCCATCAAGGAGCGTCTGGAAGAAATCTATGAGAAATACGGCCGTTACCTGAACAAGGTAGACAGCTTTGAATTCCCGGGTCTGACAGGCATGGATAAGATGTCAGGCATCATGGAAGGCCTGCGCGAGAATCCGCCGGCTGCGATTGGTGATTACAAGGTAGTACAGGTAACAGATTATAAGAAACCGGAGGAGACAGGACTTCCGGCGGCAAATGTACTGGTATATAAGCTGGAGGGCGGTGCAGAGGTCATCGTTCGTCCTTCCGGAACCGAGCCGAAGATCAAGACTTATTTCACGACTCTCGGAAAGGATCTGGCAGAGGCGCAGGCCCAGAAGGATGCCCTGGCCGCAGCGATTGCTCCTATCTTTGCATAGTGCATAAGTGTCGATGTAGGTCAAAATGCCTTGACAAGTAGGCAAGAAACAGGTATAAATAGGAAAGAAGATATGGAGAAACGCACACACAGACATATCATCGACAAAATTGATTTGTAATATTATTAGGAGGAATTACCAGATGAACAGAACGGAATTAGTAGCTGCTATCGCAGAGAAGACGGAGTTATCCAAGAAGGATGCAGAGAAGGCTCTGAAGGCTTTCACAGATGTAGTAGCAGAAGAGCTGAAGAAGGGTGAGAAGATCCAGCTGGTTGGATTCGGAACCTTCGAGGTATCTGAGAGAGCAGAAAGAGAAGGAAGAAATCCGCAGACTGGCGAGACCATGAAGATCGCAGCTTCCAAGTCCCCGAAGTTTAAGGCTGGAAAAGCACTGAAGGATGCTCTGAACTAATCGATGCGTCTGGATAAATATTTAAAAATTTCCCGTTTGATCAAGCGCAGAACGGTAGCAAACGAAGCTTGCGATGCAGGTCGGGTGCTGGTCAATGACAAGGTGGCGAAAGCCTCCGTGAATGTCAAGGCGGGCGATGTGATAGAGATTCAGTTTGGCAGCAAGTCCGTAAAGGTGGAGGTTCTGGATGTCCAGGAGACCGTCCGCAAGGAGGAAGCCAAGGAGCTTTATCGATATCTTTAGAAAAAAAGACCTTTTGGGTAACTTCCAAAAGGTCTTTTTTAATTCATAGGAAAGTGCGTCCTATGAATTAAAAAACGCTCCGCGAGGATGCGCACTCGGCACAATGGTGGATGGTTGCTGAAGCAACCGTGCCTCGGCGCGAGAATGTGCCAAGGCACATTCTTTCGTATTGCACAAATACAGCAAATAGAATATAATAGGAAAAACGAGTTACGAAATCAGAAAGTGAGGCGAAAGGAGCTATGATGACCAAAACCCGGCGCAGGATGAATCGAAGAAAACGCATGGGCTATCGTCTGATCGTACTGACGGTGATGTGTCTGTTGGTAACGGGTTTTTACGCAAAGCATCGGCTCCAGCGAAAGAACGAGGCATATCAGAAGCAGGAAGAAGAACTGATGGCTCAGATCGAGGAAGAAGAAGCCCGCACGAAGGAAATTGAGGAACTGGGAAAATACGTGCAGACGAAGAAGTATGTAGAGGAAGTCGCGAAGGAACGGCTGGGTCTTGTCTATCCGGACGAGATCCTGTTTAAGGCGAAGGAATAATCAGAGCATAGAATCCTGCAAAAGCAGGATTCTATTTTTAAATTCATAGGAAAGTGCGTCCCATGAAGTAAAAACACTTCGCCAGAGGACAGAAAGGTGACAAAATGCTGGAACGGGTGAGGGCATTCGCCGAAAAATATCAGATGATTCGACCGGGAGACCGGATCATAGCGGGAGTTTCAGGAGGCGCGGATTCGGTATGCCTGCTCATCCTGTTAAAGGAGCTGTGCCGGGAAAAGGAAGCCTCTCTGTCCGCTGTCCATGTTCATCATGGTCTGCGGGGAAAAGAGGCGGACGAGGATCAGGCCTATGTGGAGGGGCTTTGTAGGGAGCTTCAGATTCCGCTTCGGATTTTTTCTTTTGATGTCAGGGAGCGGGCGATAAAGGAACATAAGACTCTGGAGGAGGCAGGCCGCCTCTGTCGCTACGAAGCCTTCGCTGAGGAGGCAAAGCGCTTAGGCGGGGCGCGGATCGCAGTGGCGCATCATGCGGGAGACCAGGCTGAGACAGTACTTTTTCAGCTTTTCCGTGGAAGCGGCCTTCGCGGTCTGAGGGGAATCTGCCCGGTACGGGATGAGATCATCCGTCCGCTGCTTTGCCTGGAGAGGGAAGAGATCGAGGAGTGGCTTAGGAAGCAGGGGATCCCGTGGCGGGTGGACAGCACAAATCTGAGTATGGATTATACCAGAAACCGGATTCGGGGCGATATTCTGAAATGTGCGAAAGAAAATATCAATGAAAAAGCCATCCGCCATGTAGCGGAGGCAGCAGCAGAGCTCTATGAGATCGAAGAATTTCTGGAACGCCGCACGGAGGAAGGATACCGGCTCGCTGTTCGGGAAGAAGAAGGAGAGAGATTTATCTTTGCGAAGGTCTTTTCGATGCAGGATTCACTGATCGGCGATCGAATTTTGCGCCGCTGCATGGGAGAACTTGGAGGCTTAAAGGATGTGGAGAGGATCCACATCGAGATGCTGCGAGAGCTCTTTGCGAAACAGACCGGTACCCTTGTGGATCTGCCCGGTGGCAGGAGTGCGAGACGGGAATACGAGGGGGTTCGTATTCTGTGCGCTGAAAGAAAAGAAAAGCAGGAGAAAACAGAGGGAAATAAACTCCTGGAAATTCATCCTGTGATTCCCGGAAGTGTCATAGCAAATGGAAAAAAATGGAAATTCAGTCTTTTGACGGAGGAAAAACTTGCATTTATTCCGGAAAAAACATATACGAAATGGTTGGACTATGATAAAATAATGAACGATCTGGAAATTCGGGGGCGAAGAGCCGGGGATTATCTGGAGATCAACAGGGAACATGGACGAAAGAAGCTTAAGGCATATCTGATCGATGAGAAGATCCCGGCGAAG
Organism: Bulleidia sp.; assembly: GCA_963640245.1. Taxonomy (GTDB): domain Bacteria; phylum Bacillota; class Clostridia; order Lachnospirales; family Lachnospiraceae; genus Laedolimicola. The sequence goes on along the minus strand of CAVHYN010000004.1, from coordinate 11,798 downwards.
GAGCGGAAGAAGCTGTTTCTTTTGGCGGACGGATCCCATATCGTATGGATTCCGGGATATCGGATCAGTGAGGCATACAAGGTGACAGAGGACACAAGGCGTATTTTGAAAATTGAGATAAGCGAAGGAGAAAAAGATGGCTGAGAAAATCAGGGTTATGATTCCGGAAGAGGAAGTAGATGCAAAGATTAAAGAGCTGGGACAGCAAATCAGTGAGCGGTTTGCAGGTGAGGAGGTTCACCTGATCTGTATCCTGAAGGGCAGCGTATTTTTTGTATGCGAGCTGGCAAAGAGAATTACCGTGCCGGTAACCCTGGATTTCATGCAGGTCTCCAGCTACGGAGCTGAAACCAAGTCCAGCGGCGTAGTTCGCCTGAGCAAGGATCTTGACGAGCCGCTGCAGGGGAAAAATGTCATTATCGTGGAGGATATCATTGATTCCGGACGGACACTGAGCCATCTGGTGAAGCTTCTGGGTCAAAGAAATCCGAAGACCATGACTCTTTGCACCCTGCTTGACAAGCCCGATCGCAGAGTGGTAGACGTAGATGTGGAATATACCGGATTTACCATTCCGGATGAGTTTGTAGTCGGATACGGACTGGACTACGATCAGAAATATAGAAATCTGCCGTATATCGGCGTTTTAGAGTTCGTTGATTAACAGTTCAGCCATGCGTATGCAGAGACAGATTTCGTGCTTGCACGAAAATCTGTCTGTGTATACGCATGAGATGAGCGCCACGTTATGAGCAAAAATGAGCTGCGCAGCAGCGATTTTGTGAAGGCGCGGCTGAACGTACGAATATAAGGAGGACACATTTTGAAAAACAGACAATTTCGGATTTCCGGAATCTATCTGCTATTTTTACTGGTTCTGGTATACCTGTTCAGCAGTTATGTCAGACGGATGGATATGGAAAACCTATACACCTATCAGGATTTTGAGACTGCGGTAGAGAGCGGAGAAGTAGTTTCTGCCGTGATCAGTCAGTCCGAGGCTACACCCACAGGAACCGTGCAGCTGACGCTGGAGGATGGAACCAGACAGGATGTCAATGTGGGAGATACCTCTGCGGCCAGGGCTTATCTAGAGTCCAGAAATGTGCCCGTAGCTTTTAAGGCAGTGAGTACAAACCATTGGGTAGAGAGCCTGGGAGCTCCGCTTTTGGCAGCGGCTGCAGCGATTGCAGTCATGATGATTCTGATGAATCGCCAGGCAGGAGCAAGTGGCGGCGGAAAGATGATGGACTTCGGCAAGAGCCGCGCCCGGATGACGAGTCAGGATGAGTCTAAGACGAATTTCCAGAACGTAGCCGGTCTGGAGGAAGAAAAGGAAGAGCTGGAGGAGATCGTGGACTTCCTCAGGCTGCCGCAGAAATATACACAGGTAGGAGCCAGAATTCCAAAGGGTGTACTCTTAGAGGGACCTCCGGGAACCGGAAAGACGCTGCTTGCGAAGGCGGTGGCAGGCGAGGCAGGAGTTCCGTTCTTCAGTATCTCCGGTTCGGATTTTGTGGAGATGTTCGTGGGCGTCGGAGCTTCCCGTGTCCGGGATCTCTTTGCCGATGCCAAGAGAAACAGCCCCTGCATCGTATTCATCGATGAGATAGACGCGGTGGCGAGACGGCGCGGAACCGGTATGGGCGGCGGCCATGATGAGCGTGAACAGACGCTGAATCAGCTGCTGGTCGAGATGGACGGCTTCGGTGTCAATGAGGGCATCATTGTCATGGCGGCGACAAACCGTGTAGACATCCTGGATCCGGCGATCCTGCGCCCCGGCCGCTTTGACCGTAAGATCATGGTGGGCAGACCGGACGTACGCGGAAGAGAGGAAATTCTGAACGTCCATGCGAAGAATAAGCCGCTGGCGGAAGATGTAGACTTAAAGCAGATCGCCCAGACGACGGCAGGTATGACCGGTGCGGATCTGGAGAACCTGCTGAACGAGGCTGCTATTCTGGCTGCCAGGGAGAATCGCCCCTATATCACCCAGGCCGATATCCGGAAATCCTTTGTCAAGGTAGGCATCGGTGCGGAGAAAAAGAGCCGCGTTGTCTCCGATAAGGAGAAGCGGATCACGGCTTACCATGAGGCAGGTCATGCGATCCTCTTTCATGTATTGCCGGATGTGGGTCCAGTCTACAGTGTATCCATCATTCCGACCGGTGTCGGAGCGGCCGGGTATACTATGCCGCTTCCGGAAAAGGATGAGATGTTCAATACAAAGGGAAAGATGCTGCAGGATATCGAAGTATCTTTAGGCGGCCGCATTGCGGAGGAATTGATTTTCGACGATATTACCACGGGCGCATCTCAGGATATCAAGCAGGCGACCCGGGTAGCGAGAGCGATGGTGACGAAGTACGGCATGTCGGACAAGCTGGGTCTTATCAGCTATGATTCCGATGAGGAAGTGTTCCTGGGTCGCGACTATGGCCATACCAAGGGCTACGGCGAGAATGTCGCCGGCAAGATTGATTCCGAGGTAAAGCGGATTGTAGATGAATGCTACGATAAGGCGAAGGCCATCATCATGGATCACCGGGATGTCCTGGAATCGGCAGCAGCCCTTCTTCTCGAAAAAGAGAAGATTACCAGGGAAGAGTTCGAGGCATTGTTTGAGGGCAGAGAGGCAGAGACGATTGGATAAATTGAGGAATCGTCAGAATGACGGGAATGAGTTGTGAATATTTCACAAAAACCAATCATGATTTTTGTGAAGTTTGTGCACACTTATTGCGGCTTTATGATATAATAAATCTCGTAAAACCCCCAATACATTATATAGTTTTTGCTACACCCCATAAGTAAAAGAAATACCTTCTCCTGAAACAGACAGCGCAAGCTGTCTGTTTCACTTTGTGCGGAAATATCCGTAACGATGGCAGAGACAGAATATATGGGACAGAAGTGTGCAGATGGGTAAGATTGTTACGGAATAAACAAATGTTGAAATGAAAGAGTCGGTATTATAAAATGATAATCAGGAAGCGGCCGCGGGAGAGCGGCTGTGACAGAAAGAGAGAAAATTATGGGTAAGATTAACCGAGAGGCGCTTTTCGTAGAAGAATCGGAGGGCTTCCGGATCCCGCTGGAGCCGAAGGCAGGAGAGCGGGTACGGCTTTATTTTCGAACAGCAAAGGATAATGTAGACAGTGTATATTTTATAAGCGGAGAGGAACGGATTCCTATGACGAAGGCCTGTTCCAGAACCTGCTTTGATTATTATGAGACAGAACTGGAAGTAGGATCAGACACCATCTCTTATTATTTTGAAATCCGTTCCGGTGAGGAGCGGCTTTTTTATAATAAGCTGAGTATCACGGACAACCTGCAGGACTGCTATGCCTTCCGGATCATTCCGGGTTATTCGACTCCGGACTGGGCGAAGGGAGCCGTGATGTATCAGATCTATGTGGACCGTTTTTGCAACGGCGATCCCTCGAACGATGTACAGACCGGTGAATACAGCTATATCGGCAAGCAGGTCGAGAAGGTAGCGGACTGGAGCGAGCCGCCGGAGGGCATGGATGTGCGCCGTTTCTATGGAGGAGATCTGCAGGGAATCCTGGATAAGCTAGATTATCTGCAGGATCTGGGCGTCGAGGTCATCTATATGAACCCGATTTTCGTATCTCCATCCAACCATAAGTACGATTGCCAGGATTATGATTATATCGATCCCCATTATACGGTAATCAAGGAGGACGGCGGTGAACTGCTTCCTCCCGGTGAGATGGACAATACAAAGGCGACGAAGTATATCAAGCGTGTGGTCAGCAAGGAAAATCTGGAAGCCAGCAATGAATTCTTCATCCACTTTGTGGAGGAGATTCACAAGAGAGGGATGCGCGTTCTTCTGGACGGGGTCTTCAACCATTGCGGCTCCTTCAATAAATGGCTGGACAGGGAGTGTATCTACGAGGGCGACAGTGATTACGAAAAGGGTGCCTATGTCTCGGAGAACAGCCCTTATCGGAATTATTTCAAATTCAATAATACACATGAATGGCCGTACAACCATTACTACGACGGCTGGTGGGGACACGATACGCTGCCCAAATTAAGCTACGAGACCTCGCAGGAGCTCTATGACTATATCATGGGTATCGCGAGAAAATGGGTTTCCCCGCCTTATAATGTGGACGGCTGGCGTCTGGATGTGGCGGCGGATCTGGGACTTTCCTCCGAGTTTAACCACAAATTCTGGCAGGATTTCCGGAAAAATGTGAAGGAAGCGAATCCGAATGCCGTCATCTATGCGGAGCATTATGGCGATGCCAGCATGTGGCTTCTAGGCAATGAATGGGATTCCATCATGAATTACGATACCTTTATGGAACCCATCACCTGGTATCTGACCGGCATGGAGAAGCACAGCGACGGCTACGAGCCGGAGCTTCTGAACAATGCGAAGGTCTTCATAGATACTCTTCGGGAGAAGTCCTGTGCCTTTACAGGTCCGGCCTATCTGATTGCGATGAATCAGCTTTCGAACCACGACCATTCCCGCTTCCTGACCCGCACGAACCATCAGGTGGGACGGGTAGACGAGCTGGGAAGTGAGGCTGCAGAGGAAGGAGTTTCCAAGGCGGTCTTCCGGGAGGCCATTGCGATGATGATGACCTGGCACGGTGCTCCGACGATCTATTACGGCGACGAGGCAGGCGTCTGCGGCTTCACCGATCCGGACAGCCGCCGAACCTATCCCTGGGGAAATGAGGATCAGGAGCTGATCCGGTATCACCGGGAGCTGATCCGGATCCGAAAGGCAAACAGATCCTGCAGAAAAGGCAGCGGGATCCCGGTGTACGCGGATGGCGGACATTTCGCCTTCGGCCGTTTCCTCGATGAAAACCACGTTCTGACTGTCATAAACAATACCGAAGAAGGAGAGCGTCTGAGCATTCCGGTCTGGAAGCTGGAAATCCAGAACGGGGAGCTGCTTTGCCGTGAGATTTTCTCGATGGAAGAGAGCTTCAGTGTGGAAAAAGCGCATTATCTCGTGGAAGACGGAAATATCGAGATCTACATGCCGCCCTACAGCGCGGCCGTTCTGACGCATGACGGAAAAAAGGGTTGACAAACCCGGAGTCAGGTGGTAGATTGGAACAAAGAATTTCATGAATTAAACCGTTGAAGCGGAGATAAAGATGTTCATGCGCGTCCAGAGAGTTCGGAAGAGGTGGAAGCCGGATCGAGAAGCAGGAAATCAAATGGACCGCGGAGGGCGCAGCCAAAGGCGAAAGCCGAGTATTCTGCGACGTAGGGCATACGTCAGTTGCCGGGAATATAAAGGTATTCCGCAAAGAGCACGGAGCTTTCCGTGAAGCAGGGTGGTACCGCGGGTCATAAAGATTAGAAGAACTCGTCCCTGACAGATGTAAAAGTCTGTCAGGGATTTTTTTAATTCATAGGAAAGTGCGTCCTATGAATTAAAAAACGCTCCGCGAGGATGCGCACTGCGGCGGATTCATAGGAACAAGTTACTAACAGGAGGAAAAGAGATGTATCCAAGCCTTGAAGAAGTAAAGAAGATAGCCGCGTCGGGGGAATACCGCAGAATCCCTGTCAGCCGCGAGCTGTATGCAGACCGGTATACACCGGTCGAGGTGCTGAGAACCCTGCGGGGTGCCAGCCGTCATTGCTACCTCTTGGAGAGCGCGAGCCAGAGTGAGAACTGGGGGCGGTATTCCTTCCTCGGCTGCCATCCGACGATGGAACTGAACCTGACGGATGGGGAGCTGACCATCCGCCAGACGGCGGAGTCGGTGACCCGGACAGGGGAAAAGGAGACTGAGGCAGGGAAAACGGCTGCCACAGACGCATCAGAAACTGTAGAGGTTCGAAAAGTCACCCACCCGGGCGAAGCGCTCCGCGAAATCCTGAAGGATTATAAAAGCCCCGTGCTGGAAGGCCTTCCGCCCTTTACCGGCGGCCTGGTAGGCTACTTTTCTTATGATTATATCAAATACAGCGAACCGAAGCTGAAGCTTACCGATGCAGAGCAGCAGGATTTCCGGGATATGGATCTGATGCTCTTCGACGAGGTCATTGCCTTTGATCACTACAGGCAGAAAATCTTTCTGATCGCAGGCGTGCGCGCGGACGATGTGGAGACATCCTACCGGGAGGCGGAAGAGAAGCTAGAGAAGCTGGCAAGTCTCATCCGCACCGGAGAAAAGCCGGAATTCGAGCCGCTGACGCTGCAATCCGCGATTCAGCCGAAATTCCCGAAGGAACGATACGCTTCTATGGTAGAGAAGGCAAAGGAATACATCCGTGAGGGAGATATCTTCCAGGTCGTACTGTCGAATCCGATGCGGGCGAAGGCTGAGGGCAGTCTCTTCGATACCTACCGTGTACTTCGGGCGACGAATCCTTCCCCCTATATGTTTTACTTCTCAAGTGACGACATCGAGATCGCCGGAGCCTCACCGGAGACATTGGCGAAGCTGGAGGACGGACATTTAAGTACCTTTCCATTGGCGGGAACCCGCCCCAGAGGCCGGACAAAGGAAGAGGACCTAGAGCTGGAGGAAGGCCTTCTAAAGGATGAAAAAGAGTTGGCCGAACACAATATGCTCGTGGATCTGGGTCGAAACGACATTGGAAAAATCAGTAAAATCGGCAGCGTTCAGGTCGAAAAATATATGACTGTAGAGCATTTCTCCCATGTCATGCATCTGGGCTCGACGGTTACCGGCATCATTCGGGAGGACAAGGACGCGGTCGATGCGGTCGATGCGATTCTTCCGGCAGGAACCCTATCGGGAGCACCGAAATTCCGTGCCTGCCAGATCATCGAGGAGCTGGAGCAGTCCAAGCGAGGCATCTACGGCGGCGCCATCGGCTATCTCGATTTCGCCGGAAACCTGGACACCTGCATCGCCATTCGTCTGGTTTATAAGAAAAATGGTGAAATCTGTATCCGATCCGGCGCCGGCATCGTCGCAGACAGCGTACCGGAGAAGGAATTTGAGGAGTGCTGCAATAAAGCCAGAGCGGTCGTGCAGGCCATCGAAAGAGCACAGGAGGGACTGGAATGATACTTTTAATTGACAATTATGACAGCTTTTCCTATAACCTTTACCAGCTGGTAGGCTCGGTGGAGCCGGATATCCGGGTCATTCGAAATGATGAGGCCACGCTGGAGGAAATCGAAGCGATGAAGCCAGAGGCCATTCTTCTCTCACCGGGGCCAGGAAAGCCAGCGGACGCAGGCATCTGCATCCCGGTCATCCGTCATTTTGCAGGAAAGGTGCCTATCTTCGGAGTCTGCCTGGGACATCAGGCCATCTGTGAAGCCTTTGGCGGAACGGTCTCCTATGCGAAGGAGCTGATGCATGGCAAGAAAAAAATGATTCACAAAACCGGAGAGAGTCAGTTATTTAAAGGCCTGGATGAGACCTTCCCGGCAGCCAGATATCATTCTCTGGCGGCACTTCGGGACACATTGCCGCAGGAACTTACGGTTACAGCTGAGTCGGAGGACGGTGAGGTCATGGCGGTCGAACATACAAAATATCCGATTTACGGGGTACAATTTCATCCCGAATCCGTGATGACACCGGACGGGAAGCGAATGATCGAAAACTTTATGGAGGTAGTGAGATGATCAAGGAAGCAATTTTAAAACTGGCGAAGAAAGAAAATCTGACCTATGAAGAGGCTGAAACAGTCATGAATGAAATCATGGGCGGTGAGGCGACACCGGTGCAGATGTCGGCTTATCTGACGGCTCTGTCCCTGAAGGGAGAGACCATCGAGGAGATTACCGCATCGGCAGCAGGTATGCGCGCTCATTGCGTCAAGCTGCTTCACGATATGGATGTGCTCGAGATCGTGGGAACCGGCGGGGACGGATCGAATTCCTTCAATATTTCCACCACATCATCGATGGTCATTGCCGCAGGCGGGGTTCCGGTAGCAAAGCACGGAAACCGGGCAGCCTCCTCGAAATCCGGTGCGGCGGACGTACTGGAAGCCCTCGGCGTCAAGATCACGATTTCTCCGGAGAAGAGCGCAGAGCTTCTAAAGAAGATCAACATCTGCTTCCTCTTCGCCCAGAATTATCACATCGCGATGAAATATGTAGCACCGATTCGGAAGGAGCTGGGTATCCGGACAGTCTTCAATGTCCTTGGACCCTTGAGCAATCCGGCGGGAGCGAATATGGAGCTGATGGGTGTCTATGACGAAGCGCTGGTAGAGCCTTTGGCACAGGTTATGGAAAATCTGGGTGTGACGAGAGGTATGGTAGTCTACGGACAGGACAAGCTCGATGAAATCTCGATGTGTGCGCCGACCTCTGTTTGTGAGATTCGGGATGGCAAGTTTACTTCCTATGAAATCGCACCGGAGCAGTTCGGTTATGCCCGCTGTGAGAAGGATGCCTTAAAGGGCGGCACACCGGCCGAAAATGCGGAGATCACAAAGGCGATTTTGAACGGTACCGACCAGGGAGCGAAGCGGCAGGCGGTCTGCTTAAATGCCGGTGCAGCCCTCTATATCGCAGGAAAGGCCGAGACGATGGAAGCCGGCGTGCGGATGGCAGAAGAGCTCATCGACAGCGGAGCAGCACAGAAGAAACTGGAAGAATTTGTAAAGGAAAGCAACGCAGAATGAATATCTTAGACGAAATCGCGGGAAAGACAAGGGAGCGGATCGAAGCGGAAAAGCAGCAGTGCTGTCAGGCAGAGATGCGAGCATTGGCAGAAAGCACTCCGGGCGAGGGCGAACGCTTCTACCGGGCGCTGGCAGCTCCGGGGATGTCCTATATCTGCGAGGTGAAAAAGGCATCACCTTCGAAGGGTCTCATTGCCCCGGACTTTCCTTATCTGGAAATCGCGAAGGAATATGAGGCGGCAGGCGCGTCAGCCATCTCCTGTCTGACGGAGCCCTTTTATTTTCTGGGATCGGATCAGTATCTGAAGGAAATCACCGGGCAGGTCAGGATTCCGGTGCTGCGCAAAGACTTTCCGGTAGACGAATATATGATTTACCAGGCAAAGGCTCTGGGTGCGTCCGCCGTACTCCTGATCTGTGCCATCCTCGACAAGGTACAGCTTCGAGATTACCGGCAGCTGGCGGAAGGACTGGGGCTGGATGCCCTGGTAGAGGCGCATGACGAGGCAGAGGTCGAGCAGGCTCTGGATATCGGGGCGAGGATCGTCGGTGTCAATAATCGCGATCTGAAGACCTTTCAGGTCGATATGCAAAACAGCATCCGCCTTCGAAATCTGGCACCCAAAGAGGTACTCTTCGTATCCGAGAGCGGCATACGGGGTCCAGAGGAAATCAGCATCCTCCGAGAACATCAGGTAGATGCAGTCCTGATCGGCGAGACCCTGATGCGAAGCCCGGATAAAAAGGCAGAGCTTGAAAGGCTGAATGGTGGCGCACTATGACGAGGATCAAGATCTGCGGGCTGACCAGACCGGAGGATATCGAGGCGGTAAATGAGGCAGAGCCAGACTTCGCAGGCTTTGTCATCGAGGTGCCGAGGAGCCGCAGAAATGTAAGCAGGGATCGGGTTCGGATGCTTGTGAAAAATCTGTCAAATAAAATTCAGGCAGTCGGAGTCTTTGTAAATGCACCGGCAGAGCAGGTGGCAGAGCTTTTAAATGACGGCACACTTTCCCTGGCGCAGCTTCACGGGTCGGAGGATGAGGCTTATATTCAGAGGCTTCGGGCACTTACCGATAAGCCGCTTATCCAGGCCTTTTCCATCCGAACAAAGGCAGATATCGATCGGGCGATGAAAAGCAGCGCCGACTATTTGCTGCTTGATCAGGGCAGCGGAGGAACTGGCGAGTGCTTCGACTGGGCCTTAGTACCGGAGCTTGAACGACCTTTTTTTCTGGCCGGAGGCTTAGGCATCTCAAACATGTCTGAAGCTATTTCAAAGGTAAAGCCCTGGGCGGTGGATCTAAGCAGCAGCCTGGAGACGGATGGGCTGAAAGACCCGGCGAAAATGCAGGCGGCGGTGAAGCTAGTGCGTCGTTTACAAAAAAATGAGTAAACCTGTGAAGGAAAGAGATAGAATAGAGAGCTGTGCAGGAAAATGCGCAGCCAATATACAGGAGGAACAAGATGTCAAAGGGAAGATTTGGAATCCACGGAGGCCAGTATATTCCGGAAACCTTGATGAATGCAGTCATCGAGCTGGAAGAGGCCTACAACCATTATAAGGACGACCCGGAATTCAACCGGGAGCTGACAGAGCTTTTGAATGACTATGCAGGACGCCCATCAAGACTCTACTATGCGGAGCGCATGACGAAGGATCTGGGCGGCGCGAAGATCTATCTGAAGCGGGAGGATTTGAACCATACCGGAGCCCATAAGATCAATAACGTACTGGGACAGGTACTTCTGGCAAAGAAGATGGGCAAGACCCGCGTCATCGCAGAGACCGGTGCCGGTCAGCACGGTGTCGCGACTGCGACTGCGGCAGCTCTGATGGACATGGAGTGCGAGATCTTCATGGGCAAGGAGGATACGGAGCGTCAGGCACTCAACGTCTATCGGATGCGGCTTCTGGGCGCAAAGGTGCATGCGGTGACCAGCGGAACAGCGACGCTGAAGGATGCAGTATCCGAAACCATGCGCGAGTGGACGAACCGGATCAGTGACACGCACTATGTGCTCGGATCCGTCATGGGTCCGCACCCGTTCCCGACGATCGTAAGAGATTTCCAGGCGGTGATTTCAAAGGAGACGAAGCAGCAGATCCTCGAAAAGGAAGGACGGCTGCCGGATGCGGTGCTGGCCTGCGTGGGCGGCGGCTCCAATGCGATCGGAAGCTTCTATCATTTCATCGAGAATCCGGAGGTGAAGCTGATCGGCTGCGAGGCAGCAGGACGGGGTGTCAATACCGCAGAGACGGCGGCTACGATCGCCACAGGTCGCCTTGGCATCTTCCACGGCATGAAGTCTTATTTCTGCCAGGATGAGTACGGCCAGATCGCGCCGGTTTATTCGATTTCCGCAGGCCTGGATTATCCGGGTGTGGGACCGGAGCATGCCAACCTCTATGATATCGGCCGGGCGCAGTATGTGCCGGTAACCGATGATGAGGCGGTAGATGCCTTCGAGTATCTGTCCCGGATGGAGGGTATCATTCCGGCGATCGAGAGTGCCCATGCGGTCGCCTATGCGAGAAAGCTGGCACCGACCATGAGTAAGGATCAGATTATCGTTGTCACGATTTCCGGACGCGGCGACAAGGACTGCGCGGCTATCGCCCGCTACAGAGGGGAGGATCTTCATGAGTAAGAAAGTTGCAGATGCATTTGCAAACGAAAAAGCATTTATCCCATTTATTACCAGCGGCGATCCCTCGCTGGAGGTGACGGAGCAGCTGGTTTACGCCTGCGAGGAAGCAGGGGCAGACCTGATCGAGCTTGGTATCCCGTTTTCAGATCCCACAGCAGAGGGTCCGGTCATCCAGGCGGCGAATATGCGCGCCCTGGCCGGGGGCGTGACCACCGACAAGATCTTCGCGATGGTGGAGCGGATCCGGAAAAAGACGGATATTCCGCTGGTTTTCATGACCTATGCGAACGTAGTCTTCTCCTATGGAAAGGGAACGGAGGATTTTGTCCGCAGAGCCGCAGAGGTCGGTATCAATGGATTGATTCTGCCGGATGTTCCCTTTGAGGAAAAGGAAGAATTTGACAGTCCCTGCCAGAAGTACGGCCTGGATTTTATCTCCCTGATTGCGCCGACCTCCCACGACCGGATCAAGATGATTGCCCGAGAGGCGAAGGGCTTCGTCTACTGTGTCT
>CAVHYN010000003.1:0-7399 GCA_963640245.1 Bulleidia sp. | reverse complement strand
GCGAATGCTTGCATTCAGGCAGATAAGCAGTTTTATATGGCGAGGTAACCACATTCGCAAAAGTAAAGCCTCGCAGAGGCGATTTTGCGAATGGGGTTCTGAATAGTTACGCTTGATATAGAAATACAGCTAGGGGGAAGGATATGTTTTATTCGATTCACAACAGGGAAATTCAGGAAATTGGCCTGAACCAATTGGATACGCACGATATCTGTGTAGGATATCTGACACTGGATGAACTGAAAAACTGCTATCAGGAGTTGGGACTTTCTGAGGTGGCGGTCAAGGATTGTATGACAGACTTTACCCATTTTCGAACCAGTATGGATGTATATGATGAGTTCAGCTTCGGTATGATCAATATTGTAGACATCCTGAATCTGAGTACAAGGCGAAACCGCATCGGATTTTTTATTAAGAAAAATCTCTTTATTGTAGTAAAGATTATCGATAAAGAAGACAGCATTCGTCAAATGTTTCTGGACGCCATCGGACGTTTCCGTCAAAATGCCACGATGGAGAAGGTGATCTATGGTGTTCTCGAGCGTCTGCTCTCGAGCGGAAACCGCGGTCTGGTCATGACAGAACGGCAGATCATTGCCATGGAACGGGAGGTTGTGAACGGAAAGGTAGATCCGGAGCTGAATACCGAGATTTTTGATCTGCGAAACCGACTTTCAACTCTGAAAAACTATTATGAGCAGCTGATCGATATCGGAGAATCCCTGCAGGAAAATGAAAATGATTTGTTTGAAGAAGAGGATCTGCGTTATTTCAAAATATTCACGGACAAATCGGAACGATTGAGCAACAACACACAGCTCCTCTGCGATAATCTGATTCATCTGCGGGAGGCGATGGACGCAACCCTGAATTATAATCTGAACAATACGATGAAGCTGTTTACGATGGTGACGATCATCTTTCAGCCCCTTACCCTGATTGTAGGATGGTATGGCATGAACTTCAAATATATGCCGGAGCTGAATTGGAAGTTTGGATACCTGTATGTGATTGTACTCAGTATTGTGGTGGTGGGCGCCATCTTGTACTGGTTTAAGAAGAGAAAATTTTAAAGGATAGGAAATAGATTCATGAAAACAAGTGATTTTTACTATGATTTACCCGAGGAGCTGATTGCACAGGATCCACTGGAGGATCGCAGCAGCTCCAGACTTATGGTACTAGATAAGAAAACCGGCCATATTGAACACAAAATTTTCCGGGATATTCTGGACTATCTGAATCCGGGAGACTGCCTCGTGGTCAATAATACAAAGGTCATTCCGGCTCGCCTTTTAGGCGTGAAGGAAGACACGGGCGCCCACATCGAGGTGCTCCTTTTGAAGCGCAAAGCTGACAATGTCTGGGAGACCCTCGTGAAGCCCGGGAAGAAAGCCAGACCAGGCGCACGCATCGACTTTGGCGATGGCCTTTTAAAGGCAGAAGTGCTAGATGTAGTAGATGAGGGAAACCGCCTGATTCGTTTTGAATATGAAGGGATTTTCGAAGAGATTCTGGACAGACTTGGTCAAATGCCTCTGCCGCCTTATATCACCCATCAGCTCAAGGACAAAAATCGTTATCAGACCGTATACGCAAAGCATGACGGGTCTGCGGCAGCGCCCACGGCAGGTCTTCATTTTACGCCGGAGCTGCTAGCGCAGATCCAGGAAAAAGGTATAAAACTCGCTCACGTCACCCTACATGTGGGACTTGGTACCTTCCGTCCGGTAAAGGTAGACGATGTCACGAAGCATCACATGCATTCCGAATTCTATATGGTAGAAGAAGACCAGGCCAAGCTCATCAACGACACCAAGGCAGCCGGCGGCCGCGTCATCTGTGTCGGCACTACCAGCTGCCGAACCCTGGAATCCGCTACCGATGAAAATGGCATTCTGAAAGCCGGAAGTGGCTGGACCGAGATCTTCATCTACCCAGGCTACCGGTTCAAGATCATGGACGCCCTGATTACAAACTTCCACCTGCCTGAATCTACCCTCTTGATGCTTGTGTCTGCATTCGCGGATAAAGAGACAATTATGAAGGCATATGAGGAAGCGGTGAGAGAGCGCTATCGTTTCTTTAGCTTCGGGGATGCGATGTTTATAGAATGATACCCAAATCGTACATAATGAGAAGACCAGGACTGCCATCCTGGTCTTCTCGTTATTTTTTTAATTCCTCCAAATCCCTGTAAAAAGCCGGATAAGAAATATTTACACAATCCGCTCCCTGAATTTCTGTTTCCCCATCTGCATTTAAGGCCGCCACTGCAAACGACATCGCAACGCGGTGATCCAAATGGCTGTCAATCACAGCCCCATGAAGTGCATAACCGCCCTCGATGATCATGCCATCATCCGTAGCTGTTACCTTTGCACCCATAGCGGTCAGATTTTCCGTCATTACCGCAATCCGGTCGGATTCCTTTACCTTCAATTCTGCAGCGTCCCGAATCACCGTCGTGCCTTCTGCAAAGCAGGCCATGACAGCGATCACAGGCAGTTCATCGATCAGAGTCGGTATCAGCGCTCCTTCGATGGTACATCCTCTCAGAGAAGAAGTGCGAACCAGCAAATCTGCCGTAGGTTCACCGCTATCGGTATTTTCGTTCAGCAGTGTGACAGCGGCATGCATCATTTTGCAAACCCGTAAGATTCCGTCGCGGGTGGGGTTCGTGCCTACGTTTCGAATCAGGATTTCCGAATTTGGTGTAATACAGCCTGCTGCGATAAAGTAAGCAGCGGAAGAGATGTCTCCGGGAACCAGTACTTTCTGTCCGGTAAGCTTCGGTTCCGGCTGGATCGCAGCAGTCGTGCCTTCGCTCTTAACCTTTGCACCAAAGAAGTTCAGCATCAGTTCCGAGTGATTTCGGGATAAGGCAGGCTCAGTCACACTCGTAGCTCCGTCCGCATAAAGTCCGGCCAGTAAAATAGCGGACTTTACCTGGGCGGAAGCTACCTTTGTAGTATAATGAATACCATGCAAGGGATGCCCCTGGATGCGCAGAGGTGCGCATCCATTCCCGGAAAGACTTTGAATCGATGCTCCCATCTGGCTTAAGGGTTCGATGATTCGACCCATAGGACGCTTCTGAATCGAAGCATCACCTGTCAGAGTGGTCTCAAAATCCTGTCCGCATAGAATACCGGAAATCAGCCTGGTCGTGGTGCCGCTATTGCCGGTATCCAGAATCCCGGCGGGTGCAGCGAGGCCGTGCAGTCCCTTTCCGTGAATCAGAATCCGTTCATCCTTCTCTTCAATGGTGATACCGAGACGCCGAAAGCAGTCAATCGTAGAAAGGCAGTCCGCACCCCGAAGAAAACCGGTTACCTCCGTAGTTCCTTCCGCCAGGGATCCAAACATGACAGCTCGGTGGGAGATGGATTTATCACCGGGAATGCTAATCTCTCCATGTAATTGTTTCGTTCGTATAAATTTCATAAAGGTTTTCTCCTCATCGCAGTTTATCAGGCTCATCGTTCATAAATCGTATAGCGGTACTTGCGAAGCAGCTCCACCGCTCTGCGATAAGCGTCTTCTTCATAAAGCTCGACTCGAAGAACAGCTTCCTCAAATTCGCGGTTGTGAATAATGCCGATATTTTTCAAGCTGATGCCGCCGGAAGCCAGAATCGTAGCAAGAGTTGCGATGCCGCCTGCCTCATCTACCATATCACAATAAAAGGCATAGGTCTTTTTCAGCGGGCCTGCGGAAGCCTCGGGAATAGAATTCCGATAATCCCTGGAGGCAGAGAAAAACTCATGAATTTTTTCAGACTCTTTTCCGGAGATTTCATTTCGCAGTCTTTCGAGCTGTCCCTGGTAATGCTCCAGTACCTTTAAAATATTGTCAGAATTTGTCATACAAATCTGTTCCCACATATCCGGAGAGGAGGAAGCGATGCGAGTAATGTCTTTAAAACCACCGGCTGCGATCTGCTTCATCAATTCCTCCGGTCCGTCCAGCTCCCGTACCAGTTCCACCAGGGAGGAAGCGATGAGATGGGGCAAATGACTGACGCAGGCAGTAATATAGTCATGCTGCCGATAATCAAGAACCAGAGGAAGTGCCTTTAAAGAAGATACAAATTTCGCAAATTCATCAACGATTTCTTTTTTTAGTCCTTCTCCCGGAGTCAAAATGTAATAAGCATTCTCGATCAGATGAGCCTTTGCATTCTCGTATCCGGTCTTTTCAGAACCAGCCATAGGATGACCACCGATAAACTGTGCGGTAAGTCCCAGCGCATCCACTTTTTCATGAATATCCGTTTTGGTACTGCCTACATCCGTCAGAAGACAGGTTTTCGGAAGCATTGGCTTCAAAAGCTCGAGATAACGCGCATTGGTCTCCACCGGTGCGCAGAGAAAGATCAAATCGCAGGCAGTAAAATCCTTATCTACCTGCGTACAGGCCTGATCAATGACGCCTTCCTGAACAGCCTTTTGAAGAGTATCCTGACTTCTCATATAGGCCATCATGCGGATCTGGGGATGATAGGTGCGTATGGCTTTCGCAATGGAACCGCCGATGAGGCCAAATCCAATAAATCCGATGGTATTTATTTTCATAGGAATTCTCCTTTAAATACATAATCAGCTAAAGTTTATATTTTTTTTAAAAGAATGTCAACACTTTTTGGCTTTAATGTGTAAAAGCAAATAGCAATTCAGAAACAATTGTAAAATATGGATAAAAGAACTTGCATTATTGTACATACTTTAGTACAATATATCCATGGTATTTCAGCGTTAGAAGAATAATAATTTGTATATTTCAACAGATAAACGGGCTGAAATACAAAATAATTGTAATCGGAGGAATAGGCATGAATATTTACACAACTGACAAAATTCGAAATGTAGTTCTTCTTGGCCACGGCGGCAGCGGCAAGACCAGTCTGGTAGAGGCGATGGCATATGTATCCGGCCTGACCACCCGTATCGGAAAAGTAACTGATGGCAATACCATCAGCGATTATGATAAGGAAGAAATAAAGAGAAAGTTCTCTATTACAACTTCAGTCGTTCCTCTGATTTGGCAGGATTGCAAGGTGAATCTTTTGGATGCTCCGGGCTATTTTGATTTCGTGGGAGAAGCAGAAGAGGCGGTATCCGCAGCAGATGCAGCGATCATCGTAGTATCCGGAAAAGCGGGCGTAGAGGTAGGAACGCAGAAGGCATGGGATCTCTGTGAAAAATACAAATTGCCCAGGATGTTCTTCGTATCTGAGATGGATGTGGATCATGCATCCTTCCGCCAGGTTGTTCAGGACTTGACCGATCTATACGGCAAGAAGATCGCACCGTTTTATCAGCCCATCCGTGAAAATGAAAAGTTTGTAGGCTATATCAACGTCTGCAAGATGGCAGGCCGCCGCTTTACTGATATCGGCAAGCGTGAAGAGTGCGAGATTCCGGAATATTCCAAGGAAAACCTGGCTATCTGCCGGGAGGCTTTGATGGATGCAGTGGCAGAAACCTCGGATGAATTTATGGAGCGTTATTTCAACGGCGATGAATTCACCTTCAGCGAGATTCGTGCAGCGATGAAGTTTAACGTATGTGACGGCACTGTGATTCCGGTATCCATGGGATCCAGCACAGAGCTTCGAAACATTCACAACCTGATGAATGATATCGTAGAGCTCTTCCCGAGTCCGGATAAAAAGTCCTGCAACGGAATCAATACGAAGACCAATGAGATCTTCGAAGCAAATTATGATTTTTCGAAGGCAAAATCCGCATATGTATTTAAAACCATCGTGGATCCCTTTATCGGAAAGTATTCCTTAATCAAGGTTTCCTCCGGTGTTATCAAGTCTGACGACACCTTGTACAATCAAGATAAGGATGCCGAGGAGAAATTAAATAAGCTGTATATCATGCAGGGCAATAAGCCTATCGAGACCACCGAGCTTCACGCAGGTGATATCGGAGCGATCGGAAAATTGGCAAATACGAAGACGGGAGATACCCTTTCGACGAAGGCTACTCCGATTTTATATGGCAGAACGGAAATTTCCAAGCCTTATACTTATATGAGATATAAGGCAAAGAACAAAGGCGACGAGGATAAGATTTCGCAGGCTCTTTCGAAGATGATGGAAGAGGATCTGACCTTAAAGAATGTCAATGATTCTGAGAATCGTCAGACCCTGCTTTACGGCATGGGTGACCAGCATCTCGATGTGGTAGTCAGCAAGCTGGAGGAGAAGTTCAAGGTAACGATAGAGCTGTCCAAGCCGAAGGTAGCCTTCCGTGAGACTATAAAGAAGAAAGCAGATGTGGACTCCAAGTATAAGAAGCAGTCCGGCGGACACGGGCAGTACGGCCATGTAAAGATGACCTTCGAGCCCTCCGGGGATCTCGAGACCCCCTATGTATTTGAGCAGGTGGTAGTAGGCGGCGCTGTTCCGAAGAATTATTTCCCGGCAGTGGAAAAGGGTATTCAGGAATCTGTCTTAAAGGGACCCTTGGCCGGTTATCCGGTCGTTGGTGTTAAGGCTGTTCTATATGATGGTTCTTATCATCCGGTAGATTCTTCTGAGATGGCATTTAAGACGGCTGCAAGCCAGGCCTTCAAGAAGGGCTTCATGGATGCAGGTCCGGTTCTTCTCGAGCCGATTGTAACCATGACGGTAACTGTTCCGGATAAGTATACCGGTGATGTCATGGGCGATCTGAATAAGCGCAGAGGCCGCGTGCTGGGCATGAATCCGATCGCCGGCGGCAAACAGGAAGTGGTAGCAGATGTTCCGATGACCGAGATCTTCGGCTATTCTACAGACCTTCGGTCTATGACGGGCGGAAGCGGTGACTTTTCTTACGTATTTGCTCGCTATGAGCAGGCACCGGCTGATGTTCAGGCTAAAGAGGTCGCAGCAAGAGCCTCTGAATCAGCAGAAGCATAAAGAATCAAATAGTAGAGAAGGAGCTCCTGACAAGGTTCGGGAGTTCCTTCTTTTGTTTTATACTTGTAAATGAGAAAGGCTGGGAGTAGAATATATGGGTATATTTCATGGAGGGAAAATGGATGAGACGTCTTTTGTATTACATGAAGGAATTTGAAAAGGAGAGTATCTTAGGACCTCTTTTCAAGCTGCTCGAGGCAAGCTTCGAGCTTCTGGTACCCCTGGTTGTGGCTCGGATGATCGATGTCGGCATTGCAAACCGGGATGAGAATTACATTCTTCGTATGGGTGGTCTTTTGATTTTACTTGGAATCATCGGACTGGCCAGTTCTATTACTGCTCAGTATTTTGCGGCAAAGGCAGCGGTGGGAACCAGCACGGCTCTTCGAAAAGCTCTTTTTGAGCATTTGAACAGCTTTTCCTATAAGGAGCTGGATACCATCGGAACTTCTACTTTGATCACAAGGATCACCAGTG
>CAVHYN010000002.1:0-4608 GCA_963640245.1 Bulleidia sp. | reverse complement strand
GAATCTACCACAGACTGCTTGTCTTCCTTGTAAGTGACGCCGAACCACTTGTCCTTTGTCTCCAGTACACGGACAGTTGCCTTGCCATCCTTCAAAAGGCCGTCGATGATGCCCGGAAGGAGGTACTCGGCCTTGATGTCGCCGGGCTTTACGCCCTTCAGGAACTCGGTAAAGCCGGTCTCTACGACGTCCAGGAATTCCGGTGTCAGTCCCCACATATTCATGGAAACATAGCTGTTTGCGTCCACCGGTACCAGCTTGTCATCCTCGCCCGGTACGGCTGCTCCGCCTTCGTATTTTACGATGCCTCCGGTCTCGACTACATCTGTCAGGAAGCCGTCCTGCACCTTACAAATACCGCGGGTTACGGCTCCGTTGTCGCTCAAGGTATTGCCAAGGATAAAGCCTGCCATGCAGAAATCGAATTTTCCGGTATCCTCATGGTCTGCGACCAGATAATCATGTACCTTTACAAAGGCTTCTTTTCCATAATAGTCATCGGCATTGATCACTACGAACGGTTCCTCGAGGAGTCCCTTGCAGCTAAGTACGGCCTGGCCGGTTCCCCAGGGCTTCGTGCGGCCTTCCGGTACAGAGAAGCCTTCCGGCAGGTTGTCGATCGCCTGGAATGCATACTGAACCTCGGTAATCTTCTCGATGCGGTTTCCGATGATCTCCTTGAAATCCTTCTCGAGATCCTTGCGGATGATGAATACCACCTTGTTGAAGCCTGCCTCGAGGGCGTCATGGATCGAGTAATCCATGATGATCTCTCCGCTTGGTCCTACCGGCTCAAGCTGCTTGATTCCACCGCCAAAGCGGCTGCCGATTCCGGCTGCCATAACGACTAATGCTGTCTTTTTCATTTCCTTATCCTCCCTTATACGCTCTTCATCGCGTTGATAATATGTAATACATTTTCCTCACAGAGTTCATCGCTCAGGGCTTCTACCATGACGCGAAGCAGCGGCTCAGTTCCGCTCTTTCGAACCAGCACACGGCCTTCGCTTCCCAAGCGCTCCTCGACTTCCCGAATCGCTTTCTGGACATTTGGATGATTCAGGGTCGCTTCCATATCCTGTACCCGCAGGTTCTCTAACAGCTGCGGATAAATCTTTACCTCATCTGCCAGGGTTCCGAGAGTCGCCTTCTTCTCGAGCATGACTTCCATGATCTTAAGCGATGTCAGGATGCCGTCTCCCGTCGTAGCATGCTTGCTGAAGATGATATGGCCGGACTGCTCACCGCCCAGCTGGTAGCCGTTCTTTGACATATTCTCATAGACATACTTGTCACCGACTGCCGTCTTCTCGTAGCGCAGTCCCACCTGATCGCAGGCCTTATAAAGTCCCAGGTTCGACATAACGGTCGTGACGATCGTATTGTCCTTCAGAGCGCCCTGCTCCATCATATACTTGCCGCATACATAGAGGATCCGGTCACCGTCTACGACCTCGCCCTTCTCATCGACCGCGATGCAGCGATCTGCGTCACCGTCGTAGGCGAAGCCTACATCGAGCCCCTGCTCCTTCACATATTTCTGCAGTACCTCGATATGGGTGGAGCCGCAATTCGTATTGATATTCGTGCCGTCCGGCTCGTTGTTGATGACGTAGGTCTTCGCTCCGAGGGCGTCGAAGACGCTCTTCGCAATCGCGGAGGAGCTGCCGTTCGAGCAGTCCAGGCCTACGCGGATTCCCTTAAAGGAACGGGTCGGCAGGGAGATCAGATATCCGATATAGCGGTTTCTTCCTGCTGCGAAATCGATGGTTCTTCCGATATCCTCTCCCGTGGCCAGCGGCCGCTCCTCGGTCTTGCCATCGATATAGGCCTCAATCTTTTCTTCTACCTCGGCCTCGAGCTTATGTCCCTGGCCGTTGATGACTTTGATTCCATTATCATAAAAGGGATTATGGCTGGCGGAAATCATGATACCGCAGTCAAAGCCCTCGGTACGTACCACATAAGATACGCTGGGGGTCGTCGTTACATGCAGCAGATATGCGTCTGCGCCGGAGGCTGTGATGCCGGCTGCCAAGGCATACTCAAACATGTAGCTGCTTCTTCTTGTATCCTTTCCGATGACAATCTTCGCCTTGTGATCTCTCCCGTAGTACCAGCCCAGGTATCTTCCTACCTTGAAGGCATGCTCCACGGTCAGTTTCACATTTGCCTCGCCGCGAAAACCATCGGTTCCAAAATACTTTCCCATTGTTTTCTCCTTTCATAACTGTTTGTTAAGACAGTTTACGACTACTTTATTATATCAGACTATTTAAAATACTCAAGCCTTATTTCCCCGGGTTGACCCACTCTGGCATTTGCGCTATTCTATAGCGAGAAGAATTCGATTTAATTTTGAGCGTCGGAGGTTTTTATGTATACAATATCCCTGTTCCTGTTGTCCCTGTTTAGCCTGTTTATCAGCTTTTTCGCCCTGTTTCGCTGGGATGCCTCTTTTCTGCGGGATATGGATATTCTGCCGGTACGTGCCCTCTTTGTTCTGGCTTTTGTGCTGCTTCTCTTTACCGGCCTTCGCCTCGTGTATTCCTTTCTAAAGAAGCTTTCGGATAAGTCCTTGAAAAGACTCGCCGTTCTTTTCCTTTGCCTTCTGGCTGCCGGACAGCTTCTCTTTCTTTTCCTGATCAAGCCCCAGCTGCGCTACGATCCCTTAAAGATCTTCGATATGGCCATCGAGATGCTTACCACCCATACGATCTCCGGTACCTACGAGACCGGCTATTTTGCACGCTATACGAATAACTATCCCCTGACCATCCTGACCTACTGGTTTTTCCTGATTCTTAAGGCTATCGGCCTTTCTGAAAGCTATTTTATGACCGCTGTTCAGCTGGTTAATGTGCTTTGCATTCTTCTTTCCGTGATCCTTGGCTATCTGATTTTAAAGGAATTAAAGAGCCACACAGAAGCCGTCTTTTTCCTTGCCGTCTGTGTCCTCTGCCCGCTCTCCTACGTCTGGGCCGGATACTTCTATACCGCCAATTGCTCCATGCCCTTTCTCATGGGAATTTTATATCTGGGAATTCAGATCCGGAAAAATCCAGGTTCTTCGCTTCGCCTGACCGGCCGCTTCGCCCTACTGGGACTTCTGACCATCTTTGGCTTTAAGCTTCGAGCTACGGCCGCCATCGGCCTGATTGCCCTTCTGATCTGTATTTTCCTGAAAATCAGACGAGTTCGCGTGAAAGAATTGGCTCGCACCTATGCCGTTCCCTGCCTTGCCTTTCTTTTGACAGCTGCCCTCTCTCTTGGTTTCTTCTCGGCAGCTGTAAATACTTATGTAAACTTCGATTACAAAAATACCGGCTTTCCGGCCATTCACTGGATCATGATGAGTGCCCGCTGGGACGGTGCCTTTGACCAGAATGATGAGAATTATACGGTTAGCTTCGAGACAAAAGAGGAAAAGAAGGTCGCAGATCTCAAGGTTCTAAAGGAGCGAATCCGGGAGGCTGGTCCTCTGGGACTTGTAAGCCTCGCCGGGCGCAAGCTTCTGAATACCTGGGTGGACGGCACCGATACTTACCAGGCGGAGAACAGCTATGCCAGCTACGGAAAGCTCTATGACTATCTCCTCGGGCAAAAGAGCGGCTTTCTCACCCTCTATGCCCAGGCCTTCCGAGCTCTTCAAATGCTGGTAATCGGACTTTCGGCTCTTCTTGCCCTCAGGCGGCTGAAAAAGGAAATGGTTCTTTCTCCCTGCTTTTTGCTGCAGCTGACCCTACTTGGAGCGATGGGCTTCCATCTCATCTGGGAGACCAATCCTCTATACAGCATCGGCTTTACCTATCTTGCACTGCTGCTTTTTGCAGACGGGATCGCGGAGGGCTTGGAGCTGCCTGCTATCCCCGGACTTTCTGCAAAGCTTCCTATCCTCCCCGCTGCCGCTACGCTTCTGCTTCTCGTCCTTCTTCTGGCGGCAAAAAAGCAGCTCGTAGACACCCCCATCGAGGCGGAGGACTATATCCTCGATCAGTATCAGTATGCCGGCGGGTATGACGGCTATGTGACCTCCTATGATCAGATCTACAAGCAGACCTTTACAGCCTCCAAGCCCTTCAACCGCATCTCAATCCGCGTCATCAATACGGTCGGGGACTACAACCAATCGGCCTTCTGTGTGCGTCTGACCGATGAGGACGGCAAGGTAGTCTATGAAAATGATCGGTTCTTATCGGGACTTGTCACAAAGTCCATGCAATATGAATTTATCTTGGATGAAATCGTACCGAACGGCGAGACGAGCTATACGCTGGAGATTTGGCCGGGCTATATCGAGGATGAGAACAGCCTGGAGTTTCTCTCTTATACTACCGGAAACTGGGATCTCTATCCGGATGGGCAGCTTACCATCGGGGATGAGGTAGTCGAGGATGGCGATCTGGCTTTCGCGGTGTATGAGTACTATGTGACAACGTACTTTAGTTTGAAGCAGTATCTTTTCCTGTGTGTGGGGATGATGGGGCTGGCAGCTGGAGTTACAGTTCTTTGTTGGAGACGCAAGTTCCAAGAAGACGGACGGTTGGAAACACAGCTTTCCACGTTCGGGCGCAAATAGGCCCTCCTTAGGAAAGTTGTGTTTCCAAC
>CAVHYN010000001.1:0-45173 GCA_963640245.1 Bulleidia sp. | reverse complement strand
ATCGGATTTGCAGGCAAGTGAATAGGCTAGTTATTTTGTAAACGATGCACTAGAACCAGTCCTCGTCATCCTTGTCTCCCAGGCCTACCATGTAAGCATAGGGCTCGAAGTCCGCTCTGGTGAATACCTTACCGGTCTTGACGAACTCATACTTGATGGCCTGCAGATAGTGACGCATATAGACCTTATCGCCTTCTCCGTCTGCGGCGGCCAGGAAGGCTGCGTTCAGGATACAGTTCTTGATATTACCACCTACGAACTCGAAGCGCTCTGCCAGGAAACGGATGTCTACATCGTCTCCGAGAGGTGTTCCCTTCGGAATCGTGGTTCGCCAGAGCATCTCACGGGTATCCGGATCCGGGAACTGGAACTCGACGATGTATTTCATACGCCGGAAGAATGCCGGGTCGATGTTGTGCTTGTAGTTCGTCGCCAGTACGGAGACACCGTCATAGGCCTCTACCTCCTGCAGAAGCAGGGCGGTTTTATTATTATTCGACGCCTGGTTGCTGCCTCCGTCGTCAGAACGCTTTGCAAACAGGGTATCGCACTCATCGAAGAAGAGGACGACGTTACACTTCTTGGCTTCCCGGAAAATCATGGAAATAGATTTCTCGGTCTCACCGACGTACTTATCGATGACCTTGGAAAGGTCTACACGGTAGAGCTCCAGGTTCAGCTCATGGGCGATAACCTGGGCACACATGGATTTACCGGTACCGGGGGCACCGAACAGAAGAATCGAAAGTCCGCGGCCGTAAGGATATTTCTTAGTATAATTCCAGTTATCATAGACCCGTTTCTTGAAGTTCATCTGGTCGATGGCATGCTGCAGGGTCTCCCGCTGGGTGGCATTCATGACGATATCCTCGAAACCGAAGTTCGCCTTGACCTTCGTCGCCTTCTGGGTCAGCTCGGAGCTCATCTGGTTATTGCAGCCCTCGAAGAGCTTTGCGCGGGAGATCTGAATCTCGTGATTCATGATGGAAAAGCTCTTCGCCTGATAGAGGGCGGATTTGATCTTACCGGGCGTAAAGAGGAACTTTGTCGCCATCTCCAAAAGATCTACGTCGTCCGCGAGAGAATAACCCTTGGCAAAGTACCGCCAGCAGTCCTCACGCTCCTGGGTGCTGGGGGTAGGCAATTCTAACTCTGTAAAGTCCATATCCGTGACGGATTTCAGCGGCAGCTTATCCCGGCTCATCATAAAGATCAGGATATCGTGCTCCCGAAGCTTCGTCACGGCCAGATCCATGTAGCCGATGTATTTTTCCTTTTCCTCTTCCCGGTAATCCAGCTCATTTAAGCAGCAGCAGGAATCGGTAAAGATACATTCCCGGTTTACCGCCCAGAGCGCCTTCTCTACGAAGCTGTAATCGTAGATGAAGAGCTTCTTACAGTTTATAGTGATGGCATTCAAGCCACGCTTCTGACAGAACTGGCGGATAAAGAAGCGTCTTCCGCTTCCCTCATCTCCGTTCCAGCTGAAGATTCGGACACCCTGCTCGTAGGAGATCTCCATCGCCTCCAGCTGCGTGGTATTCGCCATGATGGGATTCAGTTCCTTCCCGTCCGTCAGCATCTGGAAGAAACGGCTGTAGTTGGTATCCAGACGCAGCGGATTGCTGCCGAAGAGGAAGTCGATCAGTCGCTTGTCCGGCGCAAGGATCGTCGAGAAGGGCATATTCGTATTGACCCGCAGATCCATCACCGGCAGAAGCTGCTCGAGGCAGACGGACATATCACCGTAGGCTCTGGTGATCGAGAAATCCTTTCCGAAATACAGGCGGCCTGTGGACTCTATCGTCGGCGCTGTCAGGCTTCCATTTTCATTGACGATCTGATAGACAGAAGCGTAGCTGGTCTGTGTCGAAGAGAGGATCGCGCTGGCCAGGGCGAAGGTGCTGAAGTGTCCGAAGCCCAGCTTATGGCAGAGCTCGTAGAAGGGCAGCTTCACCTTCTCGGTATCGGTTACGGAGATTCTCGCATCGACGAAATCCATCATTTCCTCGATCGGAATCTTGCAGGCCGAAAGAGTTTGTGCCTCTTCTCCTTCTTCCTCCTCGTATCCATATATCTCGTCATCGTCCATACTGAATGCAGACAGAAGGTCATTTAATTCCTGCTCCACCTCCGGAAGCTCGATCTCCTCTTCTTCCTGCTCCATGTCTTCCTGCATAAACTGCATCATGCGGTCATTACACAGATCATGGGCGATCTCGATATCCGGATACATGACATTCTTGTAATTGCCCTGTCCTGCATCATACTTGCTCATCAGGCCTTCGATATAGTCTGACAACCGGAAATTTACGCAGGCGAAGATATAATCCATGTATTCATTATAGCTTTCAAAGGGCTTTTCTTTCAGTTCTTCCCGAAATCTTCTGTTCTGATTCATCCTGTTCTTCCCCTTCTGTTATCCTACCAGGAGCACTCCATATACAGACAGTTCCTGTGATCCTTATATTCATAACGGAGGCTGTCTGTCATCTGCTTTACCATATAGATGCCCAGTCCGCCGATCTCCCGATCCTGTGCGGAGGCCGAGATATCCGGATCATCCTTTTCCAGGGGATTATAGGGAATTCCCTCGTCGGCAAACATGATACAGATAGAATTATCAGATACCTCCTCCTCGATCTGCACGGCGCCATCCTTCTCCGGATAGGCATAATTTGCGATATTTACAAATATTTCCTCTGCGCAGATGCGAATGAGTTCTATCTTTTCCTGGGGACAGCCGCCATCTTCCAGATCTCTGGTAAAGACGTCCAGTAAGGGATCTAACAGATTTCTCTGTGCGTCCAGCTCCAGGCTTCGCTTTGTCTTTACAACCCAAATTCGTTCCATAGTATCTCTCCTTCTACTATCCTGCTCTTTGATGCCTTTCCTAGACTACCGTAAGAATGGAGCTGAATCCTGACATATCCAGCACATTTTTTACGACAGGGCATACGTTGGTCAGCTTCATGCTTCCTCTCTTGGAGGCTGCAGTCTTCTGACCGATCAGCAGGGCACGAAGGCCGGCACTGGAGACAGCCGGTACATTTAACAGGTCGATTACTACCTCATTCTTCTTCTGGAAGGCATTGAGGATGGCCTGCTGAAACTGCGGGCTCGTGTTTGTATCCACACGTCCCTCTACCATCAATCGGATATGGGTTCCACAATCAGTTGCGATAATATTCATTCCTTGTTCCTCTCTTTTCTCTTTACTGAAGAATAATGGCTCCGTCCAGCAATGTGGAGGCGTCCAGATTGCCTTCCTCCTGGGCAAAGGTTACCGCATTCCAGTCAAGGTATGTATGCTCATCCAGTACACCTCTCTGCTTCAGGAAGAGAATATGCAGCCTACAA
Source organism: Bulleidia sp. (assembly GCA_963640245.1). Taxonomy (GTDB): domain Bacteria; phylum Bacillota; class Clostridia; order Lachnospirales; family Lachnospiraceae; genus Laedolimicola. The sequence goes on along the minus strand of CAVHYN010000001.1, from coordinate 41,813 downwards.
CGAATCGGCTTAAACTGTCTCAAAAGATGCAAAAGCTGCTCTTTTTTATGCTCCTCGACGATATTTGCCATCACCAGCGTGACATCGTAGGGGCTGTCTCCGTAAAGTGTATCATAGATCTCCTGCTCACTGCTACGGATATATTTCTGCATCAGACCCCGCTCCAGAATCGTCGGCTTCTCCCCGACGAAGAGCTCACAGAGCCGCTCGATGCTCTTTCTCGTTCCCTTGTATTTGATCAGTTCTCCGGATTCCCGAAGAAGTGTTCGGAGGTCTTCCTCCTCGAGGAAGCCGCCGTCTACGTCGATGCCCATCCATTTCAGGAAAAGCTCCAGCAGGCGCTTCGGCGCCCGTTCCACGTCAAGCATCTCCTCTCTGTGATCGAGTTTTTCCTGGAAATCGTTGTGCATACTCGAGAAAATGGAGAGATACCGGTGAAAAAAGCTGTTTTTCTCCCGGTATACCTCCGGAAATACATTCATAAAATTGTCACCTGGCACATGCACCTGAATGTCGGATAAGCAGGCTCCCGCTCCCAGCACCTCCACGGCCAGCCAGAGATAGCGTCCCTCGATCTCGTAGAGCAGGACGTCCGGCTTATTGATAAAGCGCAGGCAGGTCAGGCTGCTCAGGTACTTTTTCTTATCCATCAGGCTGACGCCCGGGTCCATCAGGAAGTCCCGATCGCCCTCCTCGTTGCAGGCTGCTGCATATATATAGCATACACTATTCTCAGGAAGCGTCAACTGATACTTGAGTCTTCCCCAGGGGCAATCCTCGATGCCGCTGTCGATCGGCGGCAGAATCAGGTAGTGAATACCCTCTTCCTCGTCGCAGAGGATGCTTCCGTCCGCCTCGTAGGACATTCCTTTATACATCGCTTTTTCAAGCTGTTCTTTTCTAAATGAAAATACCATTCCGGCCATGGGTCACACCTCCTTTATTTTCCGCCATCCGGCAATGGCAGGATATCCAGCTTCATATTGCCGGGATAGAGCAGGCAATTCTCGGCCGGGACGATATCTGTGCCGTCCATCGCCGCGTAGGTCATGCTCTGCGGATTGACACTCAGTTCATAGATATAGGAGACGCAGTCCAGACTCTCGATCTCATGGAAGAGACGGTCAAACCGGAGGGTCTGTCCGAACTCCTGTTTGCCTGTGATATAGTCCAGATTGCGGCGGATGACTTCCTCGATCTGCTCCCTGCAGCCCTCGTAATGGGGCTTGACGTAAATCGTTCCGCTTGTAAAGACTGCCAGGTAAACCGGCTGTCTGACACGGATTCTGGTACAGAGAAGTCTTCTACTCTCCAGCCACCGCTCGATCTCCGTCCGGTACTTTTCAGAAAGCTGGGGATAGGCATCATCGTTGCTCGGCAATACGACGGCCTGTACCTCATTTCTCGCATAATCCATCCAGGCTTTTACCTTTCGGATACAAAGTCCCGGGGTTCTGCGTATCAGGCTCTCATAATCTGAGGGCTGTACCGCCGTCTCCGGTGTATTCAAATCGTGGATAAAGCGCTTTCTTACTTCCTCGAAGGTCTCCTGGAAGCAGCCGCCGGTACCGGGTGCCGGGTTGAAGAAACGGATCGGCTGATCCTCCTCCAGATCGACCGGGAAGAATTCATTGCCGGGGCGAACATTGCCCTCGGCTCCGAGGGTCACTGCCAGGGAACCGAGGTAGAGCTTCGCTCCCACATAGGATCCCGGGTTCGTGATCCGAAGCTTTCCCTCATTTTCGTAAAGGACGTAGCTCATCTCCCGCTCACCCAGCCGTCCGGGCTTCAGAAAATCATAGTGCAGCTCACCGTCCTCTCCCTGCTGCTCGGCAATCACGGAAAAGGTGGAGGTCACGACATGGCCGCAGGGCAGGGAAAATTCCTGTCCGTCATAGCCCATAATCTGTCCCAGATAATATTTCCGCATCATCTCCTCGTTGTAGATGACGACTTTAACTGCATTTTTTACATGTCCGGGCGCATAGCCGAAGGCCTCCCGGTCAAATTCAAAGGCATATTTTCCGGATCCAAGGCGAAGCTTCCGGTAAAAGCGTCCCTGTTCCTGTCCGCTGATACTCTCGGCGTATTCGACGTAGGATGTCCCCTTCTGCTCCTTTGCATAGACCTTGACATAGCCGCTCTCGAGCATCGCACTGTTCAGCACGACAGAAGAAGCGCTCTGGAAGGAATGGGTAATGATCTTCGTCTCCTTCTGATATACCGGGAAAAGAAAGCCTGTCATATAGGTCAGAACCGGAATCAGATCGTATTCACTCTTCTTTAAGGTCGCCCGCCATACGTAACCGGAGATTTCGCCCTCCTGATAAACGGCCGCTGTATTCTCCGGCTGCCGGAAGGTGAGATAACCGCTCTTGATAAAGCCGCGGGTTCCGTCCTGTACCTCCAGGGGCACGAAGCCTTCCTCAGTATAGCATTCCCAGGTGATCTCTGCGAAGGACAGCTCCTCCTCATCCGAGAACGGATTGCGGGGATAGCTTTCCGCAGCATTCGCATAGATGACTCCGCTTTCTCCGGCCTTTAATGGCGTATCCATCACGAAATAGAGGGCTGCGCCTGCTTTCGGCTCCTTGCCGAATACCTTGGCCTGCAGGGTCACATCCTGATCCAGGATATAGCTGATGTCGTGGAGTCCCTTCTCATCCTTTCGGAAAAGTCCTTTCAGATGGCTTGCCGTGATATGCCGCGGCAGAGTCGTCTCAAAGCTGATATCTCCGACCAGAAATCTCTGATCTGCCGGAATGTCAAAGGCTTCCTGGATCCCGGAGGCCTCGAGATAAATCTCGGCGCTTCTTCCCTTTCTCGCCTGGTAACCCAGAAGCTTCATAAGCTTCGCCCGTACCGCCGGAGTGATCGCATCGATCTGATTTTGCTGGATGATCTGGATGGCAGACAGGTTCTCCAGGGTCGTGATACCCGGATCTGCTGCATTGTAGTTCGTCCATTCATCGGAATAGACCGGAATCTTACTCAGATTCTCCTCCATCAGCTCTTCATAGGTTTTTTCAGGAATACTCTTCGGATTCAGCATATCGTACTTCCTTCTCTATTTTGTCACTCAAAGTGAATCTTATGGGTTCCACTGGTTACGATGGTATAGGGATTGCCGCGCAGGGACGAAAGCTCTGTCTCATGCACGCCTGCTTCATCGCGGTACCGGCAGGTAATCATCATCTTTCGGATCAGGGCACTGCCCTTCTCCATATTCAGTCTCAGCTCGATCTGGCTTTCGACCACATCCCGGCCGATCTCCCAGTTACTGTTCTTTACAGGGTCGAGATAATCCTGCAGCATCTCCACCAGACGCTGCTGTACTTCGAAGCTGTCGTCCTCGTTGACAACCTTAATCCAGGCTTCCACGGAGACCTCTACGAAGATAGGCTCCACCACCTCGAGGTTCGTCGGATTGATGGTAAGCTCGCAGTGGTTTAAGAGGTGCTCCTTCAGCCTTCTTCTTAGATTTACAAAGGAGAAGCGGCCATCCTTATAGTCCTCCATCAAAAGAACGACGGAGACGGAACCGGGATCGAAGCTTCCGTCCTTCTTCGTGCCGGCGATGACCTTGACCTGGGAAATATTGTGCGAATAATCCAGAATCTCCCTCTCATAATCCAAGGTGGAAATGAGCTTCTTTCTGGTATTCAGCATCGTCGTACCACGGCGCAGGGCTTCTTCCATCGTCTCCATATCCATGCCGCCGTAGGCCTGCACAGGATTGTGAATCTCCTCCACAAACTGGAGATTGCTCAGGCTGTCGTCCACCCGATCCTGCTTCAGGTTTGCCCGCTTTCCGTCGCAGCAGCGTACGACGGTTTTGAAGGCGACTCCTGCGGTATTTCGCGGAATTTTGACATTGACTCCGTCTCCGAAGTAGAGGCGGTTGTTCATGCGGTCGATCACATAATGGCGATCCCCGCCTGTGGAGCTGTCAAAATTGTCTACCTCCTGCCAGCGGATATAGAAATCCCGAATCTCGCCCCGGACATCGTATTCTGCATAGCTGTCTCCCGGCTCATCCAGCAGGATGCGCTTCATCTCTGCCGGAGTAAAGTCTGCGGTTTCATTGACCCATACGTCTACGCGCAGGATATTTGTCGCAGTCAGAGGGAAGTTCATATTCGGCTCGTAGGCATCGATATAATACTCCTCCTCGTCCATGGTCTCGATATTGTCGACCTCCACGGCATTCAGGGCTATCTCCTGAATCCAGGGTCTCCGGATCGGATGCTTCTCCATATAGGAGTCCTCATCGGTCACCTTGATCCAGTAAGCCTCCTGCCCCTCCAGGCGAATCTTTGCCATATCGCTTGGGGGCATGAAGAGGATGGTTCCTGTATGATTTAAACCGTCGGTCCGGTCTGTCAGCTTCAGTCTCGAGAAGCCGTCCCGGGTCGAGTAATAGAAGACTAACTTGCCGGGCGTCTCCTGCTCGGTCTCTCCGATTCGGAAGAGAAGTCCGATCGGGCCGTCCATAAACTTCTTATCGAAGCCAAGATACAGAGAAGTGTCATTGTAGCTGCTGCGAAACAGGATCGGACAGCTGTCATTCTCTGCCAGACGGTTCGTGATATCCCATTTCCGGCTGCCCTGGAAGCTGATCAGGCGCTTCGGGCGCTCATACTGCATCGCGTAGGTATAGGAAACCTTCAAGTCCGTAATCACCGGGCAATGATGCATCGCCGGCTGGAAGTAGCAATTGTCCGCGCGAAGAAGCTGAATGCGGATGCAGGCTCCCTCGTAGCCTCCGGTCTCGGTACTTCTCCAGTCTCTCGGGCAGATAAAGGAAAGCTTGCAGTGTCCTGCTGAATCGTCGCGGAACAGGTTCGTAGCCGGAGTCTGCAGCGGGAGCTTCTTCCAGCCGGTACCGTTATAGTACTCTACAGAAATCTCGTCCGCATAAACCTCTGCGACCGCACCTACGACGTCACGGCGGGGCTTGCGCTTGATGACCTTCAGATTCTCCGCTTCCTTGACCTCAGGCGGGGAGCAGAGGATCTGCTCGAAATCGAGATCGAAGTCCAGGGTCACCAGGGCTCCCGGATTCTCGAAGTAGCGGTGTCCGATATAGAGCTCGGAGAACAGAGACATTCTTTTTCCAAACGGATAGAAATGTGCGCCGTCAAGCTCCGAAGCGCTGTCTACGACATAGTCTGCTGCCAGGGGTGTACCGGAAGAGGAAAAACGGATATCCGATACGATGACATTTTTCTCGATGATTCCCTCCGGCTTCAAAAGAAGGGCGGAATATTCCTCGGAACCCAGCCGTACCTTTCGGCAGCTTCCGGATTTGCGGAAGACCAGGTAGCGCCCCTCTTTCACTCTCAGATCCGTGATCGGAACGAAGCCATCCTCCCCGTAGTAGGAAAGGCTGTATTCTCCCTTTTCGATCCGCTCAGCCAGGTTATCAGAGCCCGGCAAATCCATCCAGATATCATTGTCTACCTCATCGAAGAGATGGGGATGATACATCACAAGGCCGGTCTTGCCGTAGCCCTCACCGGAAAAATCAAATAAGGAAAATTCTTCCAGCTTCATGGACTCCTCGGACTCATTTCCCGTGGTCTCGACAGGAAGGATCGCCTCTGCAGTCTCTTCCTCCGTCTCCTCGAGGGGCACCAGCATCTCCTCATCGATAAAGTTTACCGGTGGGAACTGTCCCTTCAGGGGAATCACCTTGCCGGTCAATCCGGAGGCCATGAAAAGATTTGTCAGTCTCGCTTCCGTGATATAGATTCCGTGTGCGGTCTCGAAGATGATCGCCTCCTCGCCGCCTCCGAGAAGCTTCGTGCCACGGCGCAGTCTCTGACCCGGAATCGTATCCTGCACCATATTCATCAAAACGATGCTGTGCGCCGGATAGGCTGCTCTGGGGGAAATCCCCAGCATATTGACCAGCTCTACGTAATCCCGCTCCAGGGTTGTATTATAGCGTCTGATATTCTCCTGCATCTGATCGGCGAACAGCATCGCCAGCACGGTACCGATATCCGGATCCGCTTCATCAAACTGCCATTCCGGAGTATAGGCATGTGAGAGGCTCCGGATCTTCTCCAGAAGCTCGGCCCTTTCCCGATTATCTATGATATAATCATTCGACGATATTGTCTTCCACTGTTTCATACTCTGTTTCCTCTTCCTTTACCTGTGCTCCAAGGTAGAATGGGAATACCATATTTTCCGTTACGTTCTCTCCTCTGACTGCGTAGCTGATATTGATAAACAGGCAGCCGGGCTTGCTCTGGTAATCAAGCCGGATGTTTACATTCTCGACCCTCGGCTCATTTGCCGTAATGTCGTGCTCCAGCTCTCCGGCCATCAGATTCAGCATCGTGGGATCCGTCTCCTCAAAGACATAGCTGGATGCCCTGCTGCCGAATTCCGGACGCATCAGCCGCTCGGTCTTCTGCGTCATCAGAATCAGATAGATGCTTTCCTTGATGCTTTGCTGATTCTCCGATGTCACGAACCGTCCGGTCGCCGGATTGACCTGCGGCGGAAATTTCATGCCTCTTCCTAAAAATGTATTGATTCTCATAGCCTGCCTCCCTCATCAGCCGATCTTCACCGGCGAACCGCCGATGCTGCTGATTCCACTGCTGTTGACCTTGAAGGATGCGGATGCATCCAGGGCTACATTGCCTCCGTTTAAGCCAAGCTTTCCGCTGGTTTTTACCTTGACGCTCTGATCCGCCTCCACATTCAGCTTGCCGCATTTGACCTGAACCGTTCCCGAGTCCCCGTTTAGGATGACCTCGACGGAATCCCCCACGGAGATGGTCAGCTTGTGCTCGGTCTTCAGGGAAATGTTGCCGTTCGTCGTCTGGATCTCCAGCTTGTTCTTTCCCTCTTTGTCGCTGAGTACCATGCTGCCCTTCTCATTGTCAAGGGTCAGATTGTGGGCTTTGTTGGCCGTCTGGATCTTGATTTTATCCTGGTTGCCATCCTGATCTGCCACATCGGCAAATTCGATGGTGTTGCCGTTTTTCGTGACGATCCGCTTGCACTCATTATTGGAATTGACCGAGCCGCTTAGGAAACGGTTGGAGTCCTTCGGAATGCTGCCGATGATATAGGGCTTCTCGATATTTCCGTTCTCGAAGGCCACCAGCACCTGATCGCCTACCTCGGGGAGGAAGTAAAAGCCCCATTTGGATCCGCTGTAGGGCATCGCTACCCTGGCCCATTTCAGTTCATTGGCCTTGGCATCCCGCACTGGAATCGCCACACAGACCCGCCCGGGCATATCCTGTGAATAATTGCTTTGTACCACTCCAAGAACGATACCCGGCATTCGATTGTCTCCGGTCTCTGATTTCGTCACCTGCTTTGCGGCGATCTCATCCATGATATCGTATAAACCCATCGCTTACTCCTTACTCCTGATTTCCTGCTGCCTTGCCTTCCAGTTTTACCAGGTACTTGCCTTCCGGCGTCATCCTGTGAATGACCCGGTTGATATAAAACTTATTGTCTACGCCCTCACCCAGACCGGACAGCTCGATAAAATATCCGGGCAGGTATTCCGGCAGCCCCTGCATCTCACAGTCGAGGGAGGCATAGCGGTAGGATACGCTCTCCATCAGGGACTGTGCCCGGTACTCTGCCTCCTCCTTGGAGGTAACCGAGGCATCGACATAGTATTTTTCATTGCCCTTGATCAGGCTCTTTGCCTTGCTCGGCAGGCTGTTCTGATTCTTCTCGGAGGCCTCGATGACCTGTGCCTTCGCTGCATCCGTCGCCCGGACCGTTACCTTATTGACCAGGCCGGTGATATCGTAGGAGATATCGAAGCTGTACATACCCATCGTCGGCTTTACCACCAGGAGGGTATTTGCGTCTGACTTCGCCTTCCGGAAATAGACGCTGCCGCATTCGGTAAAGAATTCATAATTATAACGCTTGGCAGCCTTTACGATAAATTCGTAATCGCTCTCTGCGACCATCTCGATGGTTCGGTCGCTCTCCCCGGAATCCGAGGAAGAAGCCGAAGAGAGGGACCCTAAGGATGCGTCATCCCCGTCCCCGAAGATACTGCCTACGCCAGAATCGGCCTTGTCCGGGGTGTCGGTGACATAGAGCCCGCTTATGATTCCCGAGGACTGCATGCCGGTATAGACACTCTTTTCCAGGATCTCCTGAACGGCACCGGAATAGCTCGTAGCCTTCAGCTGTCTCGAATAGGTGCTCGCCATCATGATTCCCTTGACATCCATCGCTGTGATCCGCACACAGGGGATCTCTTCGACACCGTGGCGGTAATTCACCCGCATGATCGCACCGATGAAAATCATCTTCGCGCTGGCTCCGTAGCCGACAGCGATCTCTACCTTTGCCCCGAGCTTCGTATACTTTTTCAGTGCCGAGCTCATCTCGAAGCTTCCTGTGGATTTGTCAAAGGTGTCGTAGAGGGAGAATTCTGCAATGGAAGCCTCATAGCCGCTGGTCAGATCCACATAGAGATCGGTGATGGGGAAACCATTTTTCGAGCTTCCCAGATCCTTACCGTCGATCTTTAAGACCAGCAGGGGATCGTCGAGATTATCATAGGTTTTCTTTAAATCCTCAAAATCATAGGTTGCCATGCTCTGTCCTCTTTTAGCTTAAGTTTAGGATATTGGATACCATGCTGCTCGAGCTGGTTAGTTTCTTCGAACTGGAAAGCTTATTTGCTGCTTTGAACAGGTTGTTATAGGCTGCATTCCAGGTAACCGCTGATACACCCGGGGTCACCTGCATATCCTGACGAATCTCCAGATGTACCTTGGAACGAATCGGATTTCCCACGCTGTTGAACATTGTATATTCGATATTGACGCCGCAGAGCTCTCCCCAGAAAACACTCTTATTCCAGACGACGCAGACCATTCTTGTATAGGTCTCCACGATCGCTGCGACGAAGAGCTCCGAGATATCCTGAACGCTGTGTCCGCGGGTCAGGGACTTCTCGCCGCGCTCGCTGGTCGCCAGATTGTAAAGGGCATTGACTCCCTTTTTTGCTGCGCCGGTCCAGGATGCCGAGCCTGCATCCAGAACCGAAAAGGCATCTGAATTTTCAGTATCATCGAAGATGAGATCCATATTCAGTATAACCTCGTAGGGAATGTTGTCCTTCTGGAAGGCATTGCTTCCATTCGCTGCGACATTGCTTCGGCTGATGGATGTTCCGCCACGGCTCGAGTAATGCAGGGTACTGGGATTATACTGGACATCAAGCTTGACATAATTATTTCTAGCCAGCTTCTCCTCATCGAGAATGCTGGCATCCATTTCCTTTGCGCTGTTGGCAGCGCTTACCAGCGCTTCTCCCATATCTACCAGATTCTGATAATAGCTTTTGCGCTCTGCCTCTTCACTCAAATTCGGCATCTCGTCATTCGGGAGCTTGTGCATGAGAATGCAGGCCTTCGATACGGTTCCGGTCACATTTTTTTGAAGCATGGAACTAAATGACATCTGTATTCTCTCCTTCCCTAGAGCTGTAAGTTGATCAGGTTATTTGCGATGTTCGAGATATTTGAAGTCTCACTCTTCGCATAATCCAGAAGTGTATTCGTATATCTTTTTTTCCATATGTCGGTATCCTTCGAGGCATTTGCCAAAATACGGATATTGACCTCCGCCCGGATGGGTTCACCGGCGGGATTGAACATCGTATAGTTACACTGGACGTTGTTCATCCTTCCGATATAACAGAGGGAGCCCCAGTAAAAGGCCACCCTTCTGGCATCCTGGTTTCGAATGACGGCCAGGAAGCCCTCGACAATCTGGCGCACGGAATAATTTTCTTGTGCTACGATCTCGACAGCCGTCTTAATCGGGCTTGACAGGGCTGCCAGCTTGTCTACCATAAAAGCATCCGTATTCTTCTCCGCATCAAAGATAACCTTGAATTCTACGGTAATGTTCGTCTCGACGGCGCCGTAGGTGATCTGGGATCCTTTTTTATTCGCATTATCCCCTTCTGCCTTGTCCGCATTATCGATGTTTCTCGCTGCATCCGCAGCGCTCTTTTTATCTTCCATGACGTAATTGTAGATCGGAGCAAGACCGCCTCCGTAGGCCGAGATGCGTAAGGTAGAAGGATTGAACTGAAAGGTAAGGGTCTTTTTTTCTCCCCGGAATTGATTATTTTCGTCTCCTCCGAGGTTGTCCTCTATGACATTGTCTAAGATATTGTCAATATTGTTGATGTTGATATTGTTTACATTCAGCTTGTCCGCAAGGTCGCCAAAGGCACTGCTGGTCCATTTGCTGGTACGCTTTCCGGGAGCGACTGTATCTACGGTGACAGGCGTATCGTCCACCGGATAAAAAGCCAGCATCGCTTTCGTGAGACTCATTCTTTACGCTCCCTTCCTAGATTCCTCTTCGGCGTCTCTCGGCATCCATCCGCTTCTCCAGCTTCGTGAATACCTGATCCGACAGGCTGTTCAGCTGCTGGCGCACATTCTGGCTGACGATACGCTCGATATTCTGATCCTGCTCCAGCTTCAGTTCATTGACCTTATTGGTCACCAGCTGGTCTACATGGTTGGTTTCCTGTACCTGCTCGGTGGTGGTATGAGTCTCGCTCCGGATATTCCGGCGATTCCTCTCCTCGAGCTCCTCTAAAAATTCTTCACTTAAGGCTGTCTCATTCTGCTTATGAAAGAGCTCTACCTCTTCCCTGACTGCCTCGGTCTGTCTCGGTGTAAACGGTACCCGCTCGGTCTGATAACGTTCCGTCTCCTTCAAGACTCTTTGCACTTCCCTGGAGCTTTCCTCCCGAATCCGGGTATGAAGCAGTTCCGGTGTCTCACTGATCGGTTCCGGCCTCTCCGTCTCCTCCTGGGAGCGGATATCCTGCATCAGGAAATTCAAGGCCTGTCCCTCGGAGGTCGTCACATTCGGATAACGCTCCGGATTTTGCTGATAACCCTTCAAAGTTTCGAGGATCTGTACCGTATCGGCTCCGAGGATTTCTTTCAGCCGCTCGGTCTCGACACGCTCTGTCTCCGTCTCCTTCGTCGGACTCTCCAGGTATTCCATCAGAACCTCCTGAGGATTCTCCAGGGCGCGAAGGGCATCCTTTTTCGCCCTCTTCCGGTCGATCTTCGGAGGCTCACTCTTCTTCTCCTCCTGCCTCAGAGTCTTGAGCTTCTCGATCCGCTCCAGGTTCTGCCGGTTGATGATCTCAAGCTGCTTTCGAAGCTCTTCCTCGCGCTTTTTCTCGGAGATCTTGTATACATGCTTGTGCTCGGTCTCCTGCTTTTCACTCAGCTCATGGAAGGTTTCCTCGATTCGCTCCTGCTCCTCGGTAATGTTTTCCTCTGTCCGGTATTCCATCTCGGTTTCGGTAAGATTACGAATCTCTGGCCGGTTCAGCGTTACTTCCTCTGTATGCTCGAAAAGACTTTGCAGAGCCGTGATCTCCCGGCGCTCATAATTCTGCAAGGTCTCGTGATATTCATTCTTTTCTTCCTTGGAGAGCCGGAGCTGATTGTGATAGCTCTCGAATCTCTGGAAGGTATTTTGTGCATTTACGTGAATGGCATCGGTCAGCCATTTCCAGTTTGACGCATGGGTCGTCAGCTCCGTATAGCGCATATGGTAGATCTGGCTGATCGCATTGAGCAGCACCGCCTTTACCATACTGCTGACGGTCTCTTCGTAATTCTCGGTCGTGAGATCTCCATCTCCGGCCTCGTAGGTATTGATGCGGTTATAGACGAGATCCTGATTTCGAACGAAGGTCTCGCTTCGCATCCGGTTCAGCGTCAGGTATTCTGCACTGATCGACTGCTCGCTGAGCTGCATCTCCTGTCTGGTGACGCGTACCGGACTTCCGTATCGGAGTGAAACCAGGTTTGACAGCTCCTGATAAACCTCCTCGGTATGCATCCGGTTCCAGATTTCCCGAGTCTGCTGCTCCATCCGAACCTGCTCATTTTCTTCTGTCTCACCGCCCTGCGCCTTTTCTTTTTCCTTCTCCTCGAGACGGTATTCGCGCAGCGTCCGAAGTACCTGGTGGTCGGAATGATAGAGCTTCAAAAGCTCCCTGGTATTCTTCGTCTCTTCCTTCATCCGGCGGACTTCGCGGATAAATTCCTGCACGTCCGTCACGCCGATTTTATTCAGGACATTCTCGACAAAGACCCGATCCTGGTAGGTCATCTGGAAGCTGTCCGATACCAGAATCCGGTTTAAGACATTGTTGATAAGCTGCAGGGTCACATTTTGGCTGTTTACATTGGTCTGATGATTGACCAGCGGCGCCATCCCCGCTTCCTCTGTATACAATTCCGGTGGGGCAGAGATAAAATGCAGCATATCGGAGGGCGTCATCTGCTCTTCGAGCATCTGGTAATTGCCTGCGATACGCTCTGCGAAATCATTTCCCAGGGTTTCCATGGGCTTTCTCGTCTTCAATTGTATTGGCTGTCCCATGGTTAACATTTCTTCTCGTCCTCTCTAGCGATTGTATACAATCTGATGTCAGCTATCCTGCTATATGCGATCCCTTGTCCGGAAGGAATCCGACCAGGGGGTATCGATGCAGGCCATCTCACGAAATGCGATGGTGGTAGTCTCCACCAGCAGGCCGCTTCGCTCGGAGTTCAGTTCTCCGTATTCCTTGGCTGTCACGGTACAGCCGGTAAATGTATAATATCGGTGGGCGTCCACGAAGTTTGCACTCAAAGGTCTGTCGTAGACAAAGAGTATCAGTGGAAGGGTAAGCTCCGTTCCAAGAGCCAGCGGATCCACAGTATCGGTTCCCGCATAGCGCTCCACCTGGAAGGTGAAGGGTCTCGAGATCGGCTTTCTCTTCAGATGTACGTAGTCGTTCAGACCGCCCTCCTGAATGTATTCGAATTCATTTTCCCGACGCAGGTTCCGGATCGCGCGGCAGGGAACATCGATGGCGGCCTCCACACGAAGCATAAAATGCATGGACGGCATGACTGTCAGTCCTTGATTATAGGCCAACAAATTACTGTACATATCCTTAGTTCCTCCTTACGTAACTGACCAGATATCCCTTCATCGGAAGAATGAGGTGGGCTTCATCTGGGTCAGCGGAATCTCCTTGCGTCCTTCTTTTGAGGGATTAATTCTCTTATGAATATCCGAAATCTCCTGACACCATTTTCTGCGGCTTCTGTGATCTAGATTCATCACCTCGTCACCCGACCAGTGAAAATAGTAGGAGATAAAGGCCATCTCCTGATACAGGGATTCGGCCGGATAGAGATTTAACCCTCCGTAGTAAAATTTACAGGTACCTCTGTCTCCTTGCCGCAATGCGGACAGTGTACCTTCATCGTCGGTGCCTCTACATTGTTGATCTTCTGGTACATATCCTGAAGAAAGGCTAAATCTGCCGTAAAGAACCGTTCGATGGTGGTGCCTGTGACGGCTTCTACTCCCTCTAGCTCGACGATGACGCGGCTTAAAAGGGCGATGGAAAGATAAGAAGGATTGCTCAGCACACGGGGGTCTCTGGTCGCTCCGATCTCGTCCCCTGCCGTCGCCAGACGCATCTTTCCTTTTTTATGTACCTCGCCATTTCCGTCTACAAATCCTTTCGGCAGTGTGAAATCATATACGGTCTGCATCCTGATCCTCCTCTTATCACCCGCTTTTTACGGGTATCCTATTGTTGCAGAAAATCCGGCAGTGGGGATCTCGCCCCACCGCCAGATTGAATCATTACATCTTATTCTGCTCCGGTTCCATTCTCGGATACGCCCGGGATGGTCAGACGCTCGAAAGCGATCTCCAGGGTCTCGATAGCGATCTCGCTCTGGGTTGCGTTCATATCCGGTGCGGTATACTTGCAAACCCATGCATCCTCGAGAATGTACTGCTGTGCAGCATCACCCTTCATATTCTCGGACTTCAGTCCTCCTGTTACATCCAGAAGCTCAATGGTAACCTTCTGACGCGGCATTGCGGTACGACGGGTGTCAGATACGCACTGACCTGCCCAGTTACGGAACTCATTGCTGGAGGTATAGCCATATTTCAGGGTTACATTGCCGTGCTTTACAAGTCCCGGTACCTTCATGGGAGAAAAGCTTACGGAATTACCGGTACGGAACTCGATGACGTCGATGGTTGCTTCCATTCCGGTAGCCTCGCTGAAGGCTGCCTGTGCAGAATCCAGGCCTCCGATCGTTACGAGGAAATGCATTTTTGTCCAGGGGTATGTCTCCTGTAATGTATTTGTGTTAGCTGATAATGTATCTGGCATAGGTTACGACTCCTTTCTATTTATGTAACGGTTCCTTTCCGGAACCGTTACCCATTTTTCTTCCCGGTGGAAATTACTCTTCTGTGCCTTCTGCGCTTCCTGCCTCTGCGGTGAACTGCGTTACGCGGAATACCACATACTCGGCCGGCTTGGAGGGTGCGATACCGATGTTGCAAATCAGGCGGCCGTTTGCGATATCTTCACGGCTCATGGTGTCCGGTCCGATCTCTACAAAGAATGCCTCAGCCTGAGTGTTGCCTACCAGCATGCCTGCTCTCCACAGTCCCTCGAGGAAATCGCTGATGGTTACTCTTACACGATCCCACAGGGTAGCGTCGTTCGGCTCAAATACAACCCAGTTGGTATTGGCCTTGATGCTCTCCTCTACGAAGATGAAGAGTCTTCTTACGTTTACATACTTGAAGTTTGCATTGCTGCTTGCGGTGCGTGCGCCCCAGATGCGGATGCCCTGTCCCGGAATGTTGCGGATCAGGTTGATGCCTGCCGGATTCAGGAAATCCTGCTCAGCCTTGTTGTAATTTACGCTCAGGCCGCTTGCAAATACAACCTCGTTTGCCGGAGCCTTGTGTACGCCTCTGGCTGCATCGGTTCTCGCATAGACACCTGCTACTGCTCCTGAAGGCGGAACGAAATCCGGCTTGTTGGATGCACGGTCGAAGACCTGAATCCACGGATGATACATTGCTGCGTAGGTAGAATCGATCATCTCTCTGTACTCGAGAAGATCCTTTACCTTGTATGCGTCCTTCGGCATATCGAAGATAGCAAAACGATCCTTTAAGTTCTCACACTGGCCAACCATCGCTACGATTACCTCCGGGATGGTGATGCCCGGTGCCAGCAGCATGCTGACGGACTGGTTCTCTACGAAGGCTTCCAGACCGGTTCTCTTGCCCGGGCCGTTGTCCTCGCCAAGGAAGGTACCTGCAGTCACCTTGCTGATGCTGCCGTCCTGTCCGCCTTCCAGGGTGAACATTCCGCTCTCGCTCTTATCGCCGAGGATCGCTGCTACCGGATTGCCGATCTTCTCGTCAGCCTTCATCTCAAGCTTTACGAGGTCGCTGTTTGCCATACGGTATGCGATGTAGTTCGGGCTTGCAGTATTGAAGCTGATGCCTCTGTAGTTCTCTACCTCTTCGCCATAGCGAACGGAGATATCGGTCTCAGCCAGATATACTACGGTCTTCGGAATCAGTGCGCTGTCTACTACTTCGCCCTTGAAAGCCTTCTCGAAGGTTACCATATTGTCGAAGATAGACTTGATCTTGTTGTACTCGCCGTTGCAGGATACCAGGTCGCCCTCACGGAAGCCTTCTACGGTCTTTGCCACATAAGCCTCTCCGTTCTTGCCAACCAGCTGCATCTTACGCTTTGCTACGGAGGTCAGGGTTACCTGGATGCGGTTGCCCCACTTACCTTCATTGGCTGCCTCTAAGGTCAGGCCGCCCTTCTTAGCTGCTGCCTTCTTTGCCTCCGGAAGTGCTGCACGAACGATGTAGCAGGTGCTTCCGCCATTTACAAAGAACTGTTCTACAGCCGGTGCCAGATAGCGATACTCGCCATACTCGAAAGCGCTCAGCGGCTTACCGAAAATTCTTACAAATTCACGATAGCTGGTAACTAAAGTCGGTGCTCCTACGGTCGGGCCTTTTTCCGCAAATCCGATGAATCCAGCTACGGATGTTCCTGTTCCTTCGATAGCTCTGGGGGAATTGTCATACTCTTCTACATAGACTCCCGGTGAAAAATACTGCGGCATAATATTGTCTCCTTTCTTATTTAGACGATTGCCTTTGTCTGTCCGGGATTCGTAATCGATATCGTCCCGGCTCCAAGGCCACATACAAGGGTTGCGTCACCGGTCAGGCAGGGTACCCCGCCGATCAGGACTTTCGGATTGGATGCGATCCAGGTTCCCGCCGGAACCATCGTACAGGGCTGCGGTGTCAGCACTCCAAGGGCTGCCGCTGTCGCTGCTGCCACCGCCGGATTGGCCAGTGAAGAGCACATTCCGAAGGTGGGAAGATTCACTCCCGGCTGCATATCCTGTATCGTAGCTATCGGTCGACCGTCTGCCATACAGCTCAGCTGTGACGTCACCTGCAGGGTGCAGGGTGTCGTTCCAAAGGGGCAGGTGCAGGTCGCTCCTGTTACAGTCAGCACTCCCATCCTTTCCTATAACCTCCTGTGTTCCGGATCATCAAAGACAATCCTTTTAAATGTTGTTTGTCCTTCGACGACAAAGCGAACCAGATATTCGGTCTGCCGTCTGTCTCCCCGTACCCTCAGGGTGTAATCTCCGGATCCTGTCGTCCGTCCTCTGATGATACGTGTGACTTTTTCCTCCGGCTTCACGGCTGTCTGAAGAGGCTCCTGCAAACGAAGAATCTGCTTATTGTTTACAGGGAAGATATGAAACTCTTCAAACGACTCCGGATCCTGATGCAGCAATGCATAGGCTCCTTCGGTCAGCCTTTTGGAATCAAAGATCTTTAACTGCTGCTTCTTTTCCTGATAGGACTGAGCACTTGCGTAGGTCTCCGTCAGGGATGCTGCTGCGATGGACTCGATACCCGGAAGATTTCCTTTGAGTTCCAGGATGTCCAAATATCCATAGGTGGGAATCTCCGGAATGAGATTCACGAATACCTCCGGATACTTGCTGCTAAGCTTTGCAAAATCGATCTCTATCGTTTCTTCCAGGTAACCCTTTACCTTCACCCGAAGAGTTCGATTCTGCCTGCCCCTGTTCATGCCTACATAGACTCCGTCAGCCTTTCTGACATATGTCACCGGCACGCCGTCATGATAAAATACCACCTGATACTCTGTTACCGGATATCCGGTTGTGGTATCAATCAAGCGTAAAATCAGGTCCAGTGCATAGGAAATCGAAGCTTCCACTTATCTCTGATCCCTCCTTTCACGGCCAATCATGTCAATGCCAAACTTAGCTTCACTGACACGCGGAGGATCAACCATAATTTCACTGGATACATATACAGGTGCCGCCTTATAGAACAGGCTGATCTCGTATGGCTTGTTGATCGCCTGCCACACCCGTACCTTTTCCTCCAGCGCCATCTTCGCCTGAGAAAGCGCTATGGGAGGTTCCGTGGCATCCAGCCATGGCTGTAGCTGGTGGGGATACACGTAATTGTTATCACTGACAATCTGTGCAACCCTTCCTATAATCTTCTGTATATCCGGTGCTTTGAGTCCCATCTGGGAAGAACCGTTGATAAATACCATATAGTATAGGCTATATGGTACAGGCGGCTTTGTAAAAGCTGTCCCGCCCGCGGAAATCCGCGGTGTCTGAATCGTGACGCCCTCTTCTCGGACATCGTAGAGGTAAAGTCCTATGATGTAGTCTACATCCTGAGAAGTCGGTGATGAAATCTCGATATTGTTGGGGGAGGGCACCGGCTCCGGACACATTTTCTCACGAAGCATCTTGCAGATATAATTACTTACATCCGATATAATCGTATAATCTGCCATCCTTACGCTCCTCCTTCCATCAGCATCTGGTAGACGGTCTGGATCTCTGATTCCATAGCCTGCGTCCTGACTGATGCATAATTGCTTTTTGGTATATAGTAACCGGTACAGTTGAAAATATTGCTTCCGTCTTCACTGGAGATATAAAGCGTTCCCATGAGGCCGGCTGCCTTTGTCATCGTACCAGGTACCTTTCCGGTAGACATATAGGTCTCTTTACCCGAGGTAAATAAGTAGTATTTCTGCGACTGGCTAAGTGTTACCGTATAGTGCGCATTGTCGTAGATATACCGGTAGGAGTAAACTCTGGAAACTGCTTTCAGGGAAAGGTATTCCGTCGTCTCCTTGTCGTATTTCTCGTAAATGTAGCTGTTTCCTGCCTGCGCCATCATACCGGCTAGGGAGGCTGCCAGAGCTCTAGCATCGGAATTATCCGTATCCTCTGCATACATCGACAGAGCGATGAGAGCTGCAGACTTCTGTGCTTCGGAAGCGGTGGAGCTTCCGGTTCCCAGCAGGTCTGCAAAGTAGCTGGAAAGCAGGGACTTCAGTTCACTGGTGCTCAGGTTCTGTCCAGCTGTGGAAGCCGTCTCGATACTTTCCGAAATACTGCTTACAGTATTTTCCAATTCATCCTTCAGGTCGCTGTCCAGAGCTGTCGACCCATCGAGTGCATCCTGAATCTCCGCAAGTGCTGCCGAAGCTGCCGAGGTATCGTAGCTGCTGAGTGCCGAGAAGGCTGCCAGCTGATTCTGGGTGGCATTCGTATCGGAGCCATCCCGGATTCCCGAGGTAATCGAGGATGCCAGGGTGTTCAGCATCTTCGCTGCGCTTCCGTCGGAGAGCCCTGCCAGAGCCTTCGCCTTATCTGACTCGGAAGCGGTATCTGAATTCAGGACATCCGTCAGTTCCTTGGTCAGGTTGTCCATATCGGTCTGCTTGGCTTCAATCTCTGCCGCCAGGCGCTTCGCCGTACTCAAATCATTCTTATCGAGGGCTTCCTGTCTCTGAAGCTCCAGGTCGTCCTTTTCCCGCTTCAGCTTATCCAGCTCGGAGGAATCTCCCGATTCTGCCACCAGGTCGGATAACTCGCCTCTCAGCCAGGTCAGATGCTCGGATACGGTCTCCAGCTGATAGGTCTCCGCGTCATCTGCCGGAACCAGTGCTTCCAGATCTCCGATGCCGTCGATACGGGTCAGGACATCTTCCTGCGCCTTATCATTTGCCATGCGCTTCCAGGCTTCGTCGAGCATCGTCTGGTATTCTGTCCGGGCTGCGTTTGTTTCGCTCTTTTGCTGGGTCAGATAGCTGCTTCTCGTGGAATCGGATGCGCCCGCTGCCACTGCCTGCTGATATTCCGCCGATACACCGGCTGAGAGCTTATCCTTCCAGGCCTGGAAGGCTTCCTCGATCAGGCCGTTCGTCAGAGTATCGAGCTCGCCGCTTGCATCTGCGATGACACTCTTCAGGATGTTCTGCAGGTTAACCAGCTTTTCTGTAGCGGTATCTGCACCGCTCTCGTCCCCGTTGTTTGCACAATCAATCAGGTCATTGCTGTACTGGTAAACCGCCTTTGTCGTAGCGGTGGAGCCCTCTGTCAAAAGCTTTGCCGTATAGGTCGTGATGCTGCTTTCTACATTCGACCTTGCCTGGCTGATCGCATCGATGAGCTCCGAATCCTCCTGGTAGTCACTGTTGAGTCCTACGCTGGAGAAGGTTCCGCCTGTATTCAGGCGTAACTGATATTCTTCTGTCACAAGCTGCTTCTGACTCTCGGTCTCTGCAGCTGCGAGCCGTTCCTCATACTCGGCACGGGTCATGGTTTCTGCTTCCTGGCCTGTCACCTTCTTCATCAAGGCATCCAGGTAATTCGTCAGGATCGTCAGGGATTCTACCCGTCGCTCTGCATCTACGGCTGTCGCCACCGTATCTACGGCACTTACCCAGGAGGAAGGCTTTCCACGGTCACTCAGACCGTTCTTATAGGTCTCCAGGGCACTCAGCTTGGTATCACAGCTGTCTGTCGTGCTGTTCTTGATACTCAGTCCATAGAAGATACCGATAATCTCGATATTCTTGTCATCGCTGTCGGATTTGGATTCCTTTGCGGTCAGGAACTGGTAGCGAAGCTTGATGGGCTCGAGCTCTTCCATCCCCTCCAAATCGTAGGGGTCATTGATATCGTAGGAGCCTACCGTCTCACCGGTTCGAAGATCGGTGATGGTGCCGTCCGCTGCTACCTTGTGGGTGAATTCCAGCGACTCGATCACGGAGGTATCTACCGGCGTTCCCTCGGAGGTGATATCCGCGATGGAGGTGGCATCGGTAATCTCATACCACCGGCCATCTGCCAGCTCCGATTTGTAGTACATATTATTCTGATTGAAGGTATTGGCGGATTCCTGTGCCAGGCTGTAGATTTCATCCGTCAGCCCGTTGATATGAATCAGGTAGGAGCCGATAGCCAATGTGGAATTCTCGATATCGCTGTCTGATACATGTACCGACTGGACTCCGTTATCCCGGTCACTGGTAATCGCCTGTACCCGCAGGGTCTGAAAAATGATGGCTGTGCAAAGCACGAATGCGGCCGCCGTGACCCAGACCTTTTTCTTCATGGGATTCCTCCTTCTTATTCTGCCTTTTTGTAAATCATCTGGTCGTCCGTATGGAAGCTGCCCTCATAGAGAAGGTTTTCACTGCTGTCATACAGGTTGACCGTCAAGTCTTCCAGACTGTTTCCGGCTGCCGGGAGATACTGGAAGGATTCTCCGACTGCGATTTTTGTATCGCTGACAAGGGGTGTGCCCTCCGCCGTCCGAATCTGGTAATATGCGATGGACTCTCCATCCTTCGCGGTAATGGTAATCCTTGTAAAGCCGGATTCCATCGTCGTCACACTGTAGTATGCCACAGCCTCTGTGTCGGCCTTCTGCTCGACATGATAGTTGGTCACTGTCAGCTTTCCGGAGTAGACGGTCGGGTCGATCTCGCAATCTTCCACGAAGTCATCACCCGCATAGAGTCGAATCACGACCTTATTGGCTTCCTTTGTATCGAGAGCCAGGTGACGAATCGTCTTGTCGATGGAGGTTTTTTCTCCAATCTGTACTCCGTCGATCCACAGCTCGAAGCTGTCGATATCTGTCTCCACATCCTCTGTGACACTCAGACCCAGCTCGAACATATTGTCCGATACTAGGGAAGTGAGGTAATAGTAGATGCCGTCTCCCTCATCCTCCACCACATAGCTTGTGCCTCCGGATGTCGTCGAGAGGGTTACATATTCACCGGAGAGATATTCGGAAACCTTTCCGCAGGTCAGGCGGTCAAAGCTGTAAAGGATGCCCGCGTAATCAGCCTGCGCCTGCAGGTAGTCAAGCTGCAGCTCCTCGTATTCCTCCTGAACGGTCTGATATTCCTCAAAGGTCATCTTTCCGCTGGAATTCAAGTAGGAATCTTTTTTCAGTTCCTTCGACTTGGCCTGAATGCTGTCATAAGTAGATTCACAGGCATTCTTTGCGGAAATATAATTTTCAAAGCTGTCCTTGACGCTCTGGGTTATCTCATCCTTCGTCGCATTCTCCTCGGTCAGTGCGTTCTGGTATTCCACTGCCGATTCGTAAAGGGCGTAGGGCTCATCCTCCACATACCGGACACCATCGATGGAACCCTTTAAGTATTCCTTCGGAATACTGATGAAGAGAATCTTGAAGCTTCCGTTCCAGGGCTCGTCTACCGCATTCAGAAGCTCGTTATAACGAAGCTTGAAGGCTGCGGAATCGATACGCTGTCCATTCTTCGCCTGAGTGATATAGGTGTCGATCATCGACATCTTCGAGGAACCGTACTGGTTCTCCATCAGACTGTAATTGGTATTCAGGGCAAGCAATGCATTCGCTGACGTCTGCTGTGCCTGATAATAGGTATCGCTGTTTTCGAGGGTGGCTTCGATGATTTCCTCCAGGTCACTCCGCTCCATATCTGCATCGACCAGCGGGGAGAGATAGGTATATCCGGTTAAGTCAAGGCCTGTCGCTGTACTCAGCTTATCCTGCGTCGCTTCCAGGCTTCTCTCGTCCGAGGCAATGGTGCTCTCAAGGGTCGTAATCTTCGTCTGAATCGAATCTACATCGGTCTGTGTCGCCGTTCCAATCAGAAGTCTTGCCTGATTTCTCTTCAGGTTCTTCTGGTAGGACTCCAGGAGCTCTTCGTTATAGCTTATCTTCTCCTGCAGCCGGTAGGCTTCCACAAACTGCAAATCCACACTTTCGTAGATGCTGTAAACCGAATCATTCAACTGATGCTGCAGCTGTGCGATCTCCGACTGGAGCTCGAGCGGTTCATAGTTATAGGAATACTCATCCGTCAGGCTCGGGCTCTCCGGAAGCTTAAAGCTTAGGAGAGGGGACCAGCGAAAGGACCGCTGATTCTTTTCCTTCAATTTCAGCTTCTTCACGGACTGGGTATACTGTACCTTCGCCAGTGTCAGCTTGTTCTGTATTCTGGTATAGTCATCACTGATGGCCAGTGCTGCAGACCGGGCTGTTCTAAGGTTGATTTCCTTTCCTGCCGCTTCTGCGCTGCCGCCCTCTATCCAGGAGGCGGGAATAGAAAGAACCATCGTGAAACTTAAAATCAGTGCTAAAATTCGCTTTTTCATTCCTTCCTCCTTTCTTATTCTCTCATCTTACTCTATCTCATACATGAAGAAGCTTCCTGTCTTCTCCTGAGAGATAAAGGTGTAGGTCTGTTCTCCTACCTTATAGCTGTGCAGATACAGGGATGTATCTTTCTCGTAGCTGTTTACTGTATTGACCTCGTCGAAGACTGCTTCCAGGTCAAGTCCGGTATCGATATCCATAGCCTTTCCCTGATTCTGCAGCCAGTTGATACTGATGGCCTCCAGGAAAGTCATGTAGCTGTTTCCTTCGTATTCCGGCTCACCGAGCACCTCGGTCAAACCTTCGATCGTATCGATTTTCTGGTCTCCGTAGGCGAAGCTTGATTTACCGACGCAGAGCACATCCGACTTCATCGTGGAATCCATGCTCTCGGAATTGTCCTTGGAATAATAGATAACATCGATGTCTGACAGGACTACCGCATTATCGGTTCCGTCACTGTTCTGGTAGATGAGCTCGGAACCGGTGTAAATGCTTCCGATGTCCTCGGCGCTCTTTTTCAAAAGCTGTGTATACACGATTTCATCCAGGTGGAAGCTTCCGGTAAATACGGCATTGTCTGAGGAGCCGTAGTAGACACCGTCGCCTTCCTTCATGCCATTTTCAAAGGATCCGTCGTAGAGCTTCGAGCCGCTTTCCCGGTACTGGATACCGGTTCCGTCGAACAGGTTCTCTGCGAATTCGCCCTTGTACTCCAGCTGACCGGAGGGATAATACAGGGTACCGTTTCCACTGTATTTGCTCTCTGCGAACTCTCCGTCATAGATGAGGGTTCCATCCTCGCTATACAGCTTTCCGCTGCCGTTTGCGCATCCCTTGCTGACCTCTCCCTCGTAGGCAATGTAGCCTTTTTTCGCCTTAATCTTCACGGTTCCGTCTACATAGCGCAACGGAATCGAAGAATACTTATAGGCGGATACATTGTCCGATCCGCTGCTTTTGCCAAAGGGCTTTGCCACGGATAGGTAAAAGATACAGCCAAGTCCGGCTATCACCAGCAGAAGGTTTACCAGCCGCCGGCTGACCATCCAGCCAAGTATCGTATAATAATCTTTTTTATGCTTTGGCCTAATATCCAGCAGTCGGTTGAAGAAGCCTCTGACGCGCATGATCAGGCGCTGGAACAGATATGTCGGAGAAGTCATTCTCTGGAATACTGTCACCAGCCGCATCACCCGCGAGGACAACGCTACAATTAGGGTGTTCCAAAACTGCCTCATATACTATCGCTCCTTATTTCTGTGAAAACAAGGCGAAGGATTGATTGTCCAAATCCTCATTGTTCAGGCTGTTCTCACATAAAAACAGGTACCACTTCGCCACTTCATCTGTAGGACAGCTTCTCAGAATCTCTGAGAAGAGATTGCGGGCGAGATAAAAATCACTCTTGTAGAAGAGTCCCAGAGCCTTCTGGAATTTCGGTTTCAGCTCCAGGCGCTTCTGGCGCTCGTCAGAAGAATGTGCATCCAGAATCTCATAAAGCTTGAAGGTATATTCTCCGCTCTCGATATAACCGATATAGCGGCTGGATACCTCTTTCTCGACGACTTCGTAGACATAATCTGTCACTACCATACGAACGCCCATCGTCCGAAGGTCATTCACATAGCGATCCAGAACCTTCATTTCATTCGAATGAACATAGGTAAAGGCCTGTTCCTCGTCTCCGGCTACTCCGTAGACGAATTTCGTCCGGTGAAGAAGGATAAATGCTTCTCCTGCTGAATCGTCCGTAATTTCGCGGGTCGCGAGCTTGATGCCGAAGTCCAGAGCCTTTCGTGTCTCCTCGTGGAACATCAGCTTCACCATGCTCAAATCGCTGCTTCCCGAAATCAAGATACCGTCATATTCCTTGCGGACTTCACCGAGGTGTGCATAATTCTTCACCATCATCCGCAGGTACTCTCTCTCCGGAAGTTTGTCTTCCTCCGCGAAGGAGACAAAGGCGAGAGTTGCCTCTGTGGTTACCCGGTCTAACGGACCTACATCCAGGATGGTCTCGCGATGCAGAATCTTTTCGATCTGCTTCGGTGCAAAACGGTAATAAGCCTGCAGCATCTTATATTTGGAATAATTCATCCACTCGATATTCGAAGCGATCTGCCACAATGCACTCTGGAGGGTATGCATCTCTGTGCTCTCTCTGAGGAGCGGCTTATTGTCCGCCTTCAGGGCTGACCAGTCTTTTCGTCCCTCTGACACCTGGCTGACCAGGCGAATCATCTTGCGAATCTCCCGCTCCTGCAGGCCTACGATAAAGGCGGTAAGTGCCATGCCTGCTGCCAGGAAAAAGAGACTTAAGATAAAGTACTGCAGCTTCAGATGCCCGATATAGGAATTCAGCGGCTTTGCCGAAACCTCTGTCACAATCGCGTAGGACGGTGCAACCCTTGTCTTATCCGTGACAGCCAGCAGGAAGTTTCCGTCTGACAGTTTCACACAGGTCGCCGTCTGATTCTTGATCGAAGCGGCGATAAGCTTCAGGGCTGTATCTTCCGTGCTGCTCCAGAAGTTCTTGCTCTGTCCGTCCCGGTAGCACTCATAGTAGATACCCGTGTCATCCTTTCGCACCAGCGTCATATCGAGGTAGGAAGTACTCTCCTTCTCTCCGGCGATGGTAGGAAGGGCATCTCCGACGACGGTGGAAGCCTCCTCCATGGTCTCATCACTATTATAGGAATAAATCTCTTCATTGCTTTCCAGCTCCTGCATATAGGAGTAGACATTGCCGAGGGAGAGGGTATACATGTTGGTATATTGCTCCTCGGCGAACTCTGAAGATTTCAAAAAGCCGTAGAGGGAAGCTCCTCCTATGGCCACTACCAGCACGATGCCGATCGTTCCGATCCGCTGAACCGCCTGGGAACGGCCAAGTATCATGGCCATCATTATAATAATCAAAATTGCCAGACATAACAAAATCACAGCATTCATACAATCTTCCTCTACGAAACCAGAGATTCAGTTCCGATTACCTTAAAATGGTTGAAAAATACTCTCAGGAATGGGACATCGCCCCAGATAGCCTTCGATATAAAACAAATCACAGTGAAAATAAGAAGTATCAGGCAGATAATCAGGAGTGTACGGAAGAGACCGCTCTGTCCGTCCTGCCACCAAAGCTTTATCTTACGAAGCAGGCTTCTCTTTTTGCTGGCCTTTCTGGTCAGCCTCAGATCCCGGTAAAGCTCCTGAAGCGTCTGGTAGTCCTCCCGGGGAATCTTCATCTCCAGGAGCTCATAGCCCATGTTGTACTTCGTTTCCTTCTCCTGTAATAGATCCCGAACCAGCAGGGCGCATTCCCCGACGCATTCCTTCTCGCCGATCTTCTCATCCAGCTCGGAGAGCTCTATCGTATATCCGAGCTCGATATTCTGATCCTTCAGAAGATGTATCTGCTCCTGTCGAATCACCAGGTAGAGAAGGGGATATGGGAGCTTCGAGAGCATGCACTGCAGTACCAGATTTTCACAAATCTCCATGCAGCTTTCCAGAGAGAACTGGGCCGCCATATAGAAGTCCTCCAGCCTTCTCTCCTTTACATGAGGAAAGGCTATGCAATATTCATTTTCATATTGGAAGAAATCCAGACAGCACTCATATCCATGTTCTGATGCCTCCAGGATCCGGATCAGCTTTTTTACTATCTCATGATCCTTCAGCACCAGCAAGGTATAGAAGCTGTCCCGGTCGCTTCCGGCATCACGGCAAATCAGGATATCATTTGCCTTGCCGTGATAGACCGTCATGACGGGATGATAGGTTAATCTCTCTGATTGGTATATCATAGAAGCCCTTTCTTAAGACTCAACTCCGGTTTTTTTTCTTCGGTTTCCTCCGGCTGCTCCTGATTCTGCTCCGGCGCAGCTTCCTTTCCCTTCAGAACCGCTTCCTCCACCAGCTTCTTCTTGACGATGGCATAAGCGTAAGTACAAATCAGCGGCTTATCGGTACAGTAGATCCGGATCTCGTAGACACCTTCCTTGGAGGGTGCGGTATAGATGCCCTCTGCGGAAATCTCTCCGCTTCCCTGCTCGGTCAGCTCATAGGATACGGAGCAGCTCTTCATATTGTTGAACTTCACCTGGAAGTAATAGCTTTCCTTCGTGCCGATGACAATGGTCGGAGTCACTACGCTGATGGACTGGATATGGTTTACATCCAGCTCGTCCTTCTGCTTCTCGCTGTCGTAGCGAATTGCAACCCAGCGGTAGGTCAGTACCAGCATGCTGACATCTTCCTCCAGCTTCAAGGCTACCTGGAAGCTGCCCTTGTCGTTATAGACCTTTACAGCTGTCTGTGCGGATACCTTCAGGTCGCCGTGGTCAAAGAGCATCGGGTCACCGTATACCGTCGTCTTGGCATTGCGGCCAAGCATCTCATTCTCTTCCAGATACTCGTAGCCAACTTCTACATAGACGTTGCCCGGTCCCAGGCCATGCATGATCTCGCCGGAGTAGCAGATATCGCCGCGCTTTGCACGGTCGCCAAGCGGAATCTCTACGATACCTGTCGCGATACGCGGTGCTTCCGGATAATCCCGGCCTGCAGCGGGTGCCTGTGCGTCTGTGCTGGCTTCCTGCACTGCGCTTCCCACGAACGGATACTTCTCACAGAAGCAGCTGCTGTATTCCATCCGCTTCCAGGCGTCTCCCGGGGTCTCGATATATTTTCTGACAGATTCATCTACCTTCTCAATCAGGTAAGCGGATTCTGTACGAACCAGTGTGATATCAGCCAGGCGAATCATGCCGGTATAAGCACCCAGGGTACGAAGCTCAAGGCTTACTCTGCTCGTCTCTCTTGCCGCAAGAAGCTCCGGATCCATATCTACGATATTGATCTTATAGGTCGTTCCGATGGATACCGGGCACTCAACCTGGTTTACCATCGCCTTTGCGCTTCCTGCCTTGACCATGATGCTGGTGTCCTCGTATTCCTCGGTCTGTGCCAGCATCCAGTACTCTCTGGTCAGCTTCTCATTCTTCTCAAGCTTTACGCCCTCGAGGCTGACCTTCAGTTCCTGGCTTCCGTCCAGGGTCGCCAGCACCGGAGTCTGCAGCACTGCCTCATAGAAGAGGGTGGACTTCTCATCGCTGAGCTTTTCTGCTGTCAACTCAAGCTTCACATAGCGTCCGGCGCAGATGTTTGCCGGAATGCGAAGGCTGACCTGGTAGTCCGGATTCTCCATCAGGACTCCGCCGGTATAGAACTCGGTCTCTGTCTCAAATTCTTCTTCCAAAGAACTGCTGTCTGTCAGGAACAGTTCGTAATCATCCTCGATACGGTTGTACTCGTATTCCTTCTCGCTGTCCTGGCGATTGATCGCGTAAACCGGCTGCTCTTCCTTCTCCATATAACGGACACAGAGGCTAACCTGATTTGTCGTCAGGCTCTCAAAGCCTGTAATCGCGGAAAGCTTCTTTACGACAGAGCTTCCTACTACAATCTCCCGGCCGGTATCATCGAGGGCTGCACCGCTCTCGATCATGACTGACAGGTCATCCAGACTGATTACATTCAGTCCGCAGACGATTCCGGAACCGATTACCGCACGGTTCACAAAACAGCGCTTGTTATTCATATAAAGCTGCTCTGCTTCAAAATCAGCGCTTGTCAGCATCTTTCCCTTATAATATCTGTTTCTGCTAAATGATAATAACTCGTTACTCTTCACCGGCCTGCCCCTCTCTGTTCCTTTTTCTTGTATTGTTCACTTTCTTGTCCTTCGCTTTTATCTGTCTGCGACTGCAGCTCTTTTCTACTTAACTAAGTGTAACACATTTCTTGATTTTTTTCTTTAAAGAGTTGTTAAAGAATCGTAAGGATCGATGCAAAGCCGGTCACCCGGAATACCTCCTCGATGACCTTATTAATGTTTCGAATCGCCATCTTTCCCTGCTTGCTCATCAGCTTTTGCTCCATCAGGAGGACTCTTAGGCCTGCTGAAGAAATGTACTCCAGCTTCTCAAAGTCGAAAATCAGCTCGGTAATCCCTTCCGTCGCTTCCTTCAACTCTGCCTCCAGCTCCGGCGACGTGATGGTATCCAGTCTGCCCTCGAGGAAAACCTCCAGTTTGGTTCCTTCTCTCTTTTTCTCAATCGTCATAATCTTATTCTCCGTTATCCTTTATAATGAAGTGCAACCATCGTCAGGTCATCGAACTGGGGTGCATCTCCCACGAAGTCGTCTACATCCTTCTGGATCTGCCGCAAAAGTTCCTCCGGTCCAAGATTCGGAATTGCATTCAGCGCATCCACCATTCGATCCGTGCCATAGAATTCTTCCGCCGCATTCGTGGCCTCCGGTACACCGTCGGTGTAGACGAAGATCCGATCGCCCGGATTCAGCTGAATCACATACTCCTCATACTGGCTGTCTTCAAGACCCGCCAGCACAAAGCCGTGATCGTCATACAGAAGCTCATACTTCCCGCCCTTTCGGCAAAGTGCCGGGAATTCATGCCCTGCATTCGCGCAAACCATCTTTCCGGTAGAGATCGTCAGGATGCCCATCCAGGCCGTCACGAACATATTCGTCTCATTGTTCTCGCAGAGCTGATTGTTTACATGATAGAAGATGGAAGCCGGATTGCCGCCGTTCAGCGTCGAGTTCTTGATCAGGGTCTTCGCTACCATCATAAAGAGGGCCGCCGGAACACCCTTGCCGGATACGTCTGCGATGACGATACCCAGGTGATCCTCATCGATCAGGAAGAAGTCGTACAAATCGCCGCCTACTTCCTTAGCCGGTGTCATGCCGGCGTAGATATCGAACTCCTTCCGATCCGGAAAGGCCGGGAAGGTGCAGGGTACCATGCTCGCCTGAATCTCTGTACCCATACTCAGTTCTACGTCGATACGCTCCTTCTCCGCAGTCATCTCCGTCAGATCACGGATGTAGGTATTGATATCCGTCTCCATCTGCTTGATGGAATTGGAAAGTTCTTCCAATTCATCTCCCGAGTGAATATTCAGGCGGGAGATCTCGGAGATATCTTCCTCCTTCCCCTCCTGCTTATCCTTTACAAAGGAAGCCGCCGCCTTTGTAAGCGCATGGATCGGGCGAACCACGGTGCGGTTCATCATGTGGTTCATGATCAGCACTGCCAGAACGCATACGATCACCATGAAGGCGCCTATATTTCCCAGGAATTTAAAGCCGTCCATCTTTACATCATCCATGGAAATATCGATGCAGATAGTTCCTAGGACGGTGCCATCGGACTCATAGATGCCCTCTCCTACGGAACACAGCCAGCCATATTCCGCATAATCGGTGATATTCGGTGGGAATCCATAATTACCCTTGGCGATCTCCTGCAGCGTCACATCCTCTACCCTGTCTGCACTTCCTACCTCATTCACGCTTCCATTGATGGAGCCATCCACAAGATAGAGCGCACAGCTGGTTTCCTTATCGATATAGCCGATGTAGATGGATTCCGTTCCATTGTCCTCCGAATAAGCCTGCAGGGTTGCCTGCAGATTCTGATAGGCAGGCATATCATAGATCGCCGCATATCGCTCGAGATAAGTCTCCCACTCTTTATCGGTATAGGTTGAAAAATCGATGCTGCCTCCGTTTTCCTCGCAGGCCTGCCGGTAGATGGGAAGTACCGCATCCCGCACTTCCTGAATCTCGTTTTGATCCAGAGCCGTCGCCAGAGTCTTCGCGAGATTCTGCGCCATATTTTTATAATGGGTATCTACCGTGGAAGCGTAGAGCTTAAAGCTCAGCACACAGGAGACTACTCCCATGATAATCGCCATCTGCAGTATGACGATCGTCACCCGTCTTCTTAAGGATCGTTTTGTCTTGGGTTGTTTCAATGTTTCAGCCTCCTTTCTATATTTTAATAATCGTAGTATTAAAGCCCTGGTATCTGCGATAGAGAAAGTCCTTTGCCTTCTCCTTCACGACCATCACGCCCATCAAATCCAGATTCCATTCCCCTTCTTTTTGCTGCGAGAAGGGATCGAAGGTTTTCGCATTGTCTCGAAGGTGCAGCTCGATCTCGCCATTCTCTCTGGCAATCAGGGTAATCTCAATATAGCTTCCTTCTTCCTCAGAAAAGGCATATTTCATGATGACCTGGCAGACCTCCTCCACCGACATATTCACGAAATATTGCTGCTTTTCATCCGCCCCCCATTTCTCACAGAAGGCCTGGGTCTCCGAAAGGAGACTGGAAAAATCCGACATTTTATTCTCAATCATGCAATGATAAATCCGTTCCTCGGGAACCTCCGGTTTTCGAATCCGCTTCTCCAGAAGCTTAAAGATTCCAAAGGAAAGATATTCATTCAAGGGATAGAAAAACCACATAACCGGCATCCCAAAGGGAATCAGAAGTACGGCCGCCGGAATCTTCACTGCCGCACTTCGAAGAGTGGACAGCAGATAGGCCGGCTTTTCGTCGCTTCGGGACTGGTAATAATTCTCCAGAATCGTATTGATGCCGCCCATGAAGCCTCCCAGGCAATAGATCCGGATTGCGAGGCTTCCCACATCCTTCAGCCCGCTTCCGTCCAGGCCGAAAAGCCTGCAGGTCAGCATCGGAAAGGCGAAAAGGAAAAGGCTGATACCGATACCGGCAGCCGAGCCGTACCGCAGTCCCTTTTCTAGGATATGTCGGACACCCCGGCGGTTGCACTCCCCGCTATAGGTGCTGACCAAGGGCTGCATAGCCTTCGCCGTATATTCGTAGACGTAGGTAATCAGGTAGGACATGTTCTGTACCATGTCGAAGACTGCCACGCCCTCTTCTCCGGCATAAGCCATCAATGAGCGGTTCACCAGCAAAAGGAAGAGGAACTGCCACAGATATTCGATCGAGCTCGAGAACCCTACCCGAAAGGAATGCAGCGTCTCGCCGAAGTCCTTCGGAAGCATCATCGATGGATGAAGCTTTGCCAGCCCCTTCTTTCCAAGCACGCCTGGAAGGAAAATCAGGATAGTAATCAATTGGCCAAGAATCGTGGAAAGTGCTGCGCCCACGACTCCCATATCCAGAACCAGCACGAAGATTACATTCATCAGGAGGTCTGAAAGATTGCCAACCGTAAAGCCTACGGCCGCGAGCGTCTGATGATCATCATTTCTCAGATAATAGTTTAATATATAGGAAATAAACAAAACGGGAAGCCCGCATAGAAGCACCCGTACATATTGCTTACAGGCGATATAGACAGCCCCGTCTCCGGAGCTTACACCGAGAAGCTTCAAAAAAGGAACGATGGCCGCATTGCCGAGCACACCGAAAAGAAGGCTTAGGATCACCAGCAGGCCGAAGATTTGATTGAAGGAACGGACTGCCTCCTCCTTCTTTCCCTCTCCGAGAAGGGTCGAAAACCGCACGGATCCGCCGATGCCAAAGCCGTGTACGAAGACATTGATCACCATATAGACCGGCAGCGCCAGACTTATAGCCGCCAGTCCCATCGCGCCCATCTTCTGACCCACCACGATGGCATCCGCCATATCGCCGAGAGCCAGCCCGAAGGCCATAGCCATGGACGGCAGCCACAGCCGCTGAAACATTTTATTTGAAAATAGGTTCTGTCTGTCCTTCTCGTGCATGTTCCTCTACCTTTGCTCTATAAATACGATTCATCCGACAGGGATTCATATAACGCTTCATGGTGCGAATTCCCGGAATTCCTAAATCTTCCTCCGCATTCATATAGCGGAAATTCTCCGGAGCCTCCAGAAGCATCGCCATCTGAGTATAGACGGACATTCCTTCTATCTCCAGATCATGGCATTCCATGCAGCCATCTATCGTATCCTCATTCAGCGGAAAGCCGAAGGCCACTCCCTTTAGTTCGCCGTCTACTCTCACCACTACCCCCAGGAGTCCGAGCTCCTTTCTCAGGTCAAAGACCTGCTGGGGAATGAGATCGTCCAAAAGTCCGTACTGCCCTGCCTGATGCCCGTCGGTATCATAACCGGCAATCAGGGCAGCTACCTCTTTTGCGTCCTCTTCCTGATAGAGTCCGGCTTCGATCTGATGTTCCCGAAAAAGCCGATTCAGCCGCTTACGCACATTTGCATAGGCGGCTCCCTTCAGGCTCATGAATCCTGCCCGGTCGAAGATATATTCTTCTGCTTCCGGGACTTCCTCCATAAGAAAAACTCCCGGAAACTGTTCTTCCAGAAATTCCCTATCCTCTTCTCTTATATAATCCAAGGTAAATCCAGGCTCCTCCTGATGTTCACGAATCAGGCGAAGCTGTGCCTCCCGGGTACCGCAGGGATAGTAATAGCTCTTCTCTTCCCCCCGATTTGACCGCACCAGATAACCATCCGGTTCCAGCTCTATCTGAAGCCCCAGCTTCTCTCGCCAGAGAAATATATTGGCAAATGCATGGGAAGAAAGTTCATGTCCGCAGGCTTTTCGAATCTTCTCTACCTGCTCCTGATCTCCTAACTCTATCTCTCGCAAAATGTACTTACCTCGTCTTATGCTCGTCATTATCCAACATTATAACACGAAAAGAATTCTATCTCAATTTTTTTTCGGAAAAGACATAAATACTCCCATCCCTTTTCCCACACCGGTACGGATCGTCAACGTACCGCCGTGGTTTTCCACCGTCTGGCGCACCAGATACATCCCGATGCCATGCCCATCCTGGCGGGCATTGCTTCCCTGCTGGTTCAAATCGGTGATGTTTTTCGCTTCCTCCTCATCCATGCCCTCGCCGTCATCCCGGTAAACCACCAGATATTCCTCCTCGGTCTCCTCGACGGTCAGGCAGATCGTGCCCGCCCGCTTCATGTAGCGGATCGAATTCTCGACAAGATTATAGAAGGCACGCATCATCACGATTCGATTGCCGTAAAAAAGGACATGATCCCGGCTGCTGTTGACAGAGATGGTGATATGCGCCTTCTGGGTCATACTCTTTACATAATCAAACGCCTCGCGCCCGCATTCGAGCAGGTCGAACCACTCCTTCTCCCGCAAGAGCTCCTCATTCTTCTCATCATCCACCAAAACCTTGAAAAGGGTATCCAGATATTGAATATTTTTACAGATTTTGGAAATGCACTCAATCTCTTCCTCTCTGGTTTTCAGGCTGTGATTCTTCAGGAGATCGCCGTAACCGGCAATGATGGTCATCGGCATACGGATATTATGTGAGAGAAGGCGGCGAAACCAGACACGCTCTGCCTCCCGGAGAGACTGGATGATCTCGGTCGGATCTACCCCTTCCACCTTCGCCTGCAAGGCCTCCGGGCTGTCGAGATCCAGAAGCTCTGGATCCTCGCTTTCCTGCGCGGGAACTGCCTCTTTCTCCTCTATCTCTTTTTTCTCCTCTACTTCCGGCTTTTTCTTTTCCAATCGTTTTCTCAATGCTTCCAGCATATTCTTACCTCATCATTCATCTTGAAACAGATATCCTACGCCGCGAATCGCGCGAATCAGCTCCACATTATCCGGCGAAATCTTTTTTCGCAGGTTTGAGACATGTACCATCAGGGTTCTCACATCATTCAGGTCATCCTGCTCCCATACATCCCGGTAGAGCTGCCGATACAGGAGAATCTCTCCTTCGTGGTCAATCATGCTCTCCAAAAGCTGATATTCCTTCGGCGAGAGAACGATCTTTTCCTTCTGGACACCGTCCTCTACCCGGTAGACCTCCCGACGGGAGGGATCCACCATAAAATGATGAAACCAGCGCTTTTGCCGGTTGCCATTCTGTTTCTTGATCTTTCCAAGGTTGATCTCGATCCGCTCTTTTAAAACATCCGGTCTCGCCGGCTTTACGATATAATCCGCTCCGCCTTTTCGAAAGGCTTCCACGATATTTTCACTGTCTCCGAGGCAGCTTAAGAAGATCACCGGCCCTCCGTAGCCAATCTCCTCGCTCTGCATCCGGACACAGAGATCGTGTCCGTCGCAGTCCGGCAGCATAACGTCCAAAAGGACGATATCGATCCGCTCTTCCTTCAGGATATCCAGAGCCTCCTGTCCGGTCGCTGCTCCTACCGCGTCATAATCTAATTGTCTCAGCTGCACAAGGGTGATGAATCTCAAATCGTCATCATCCTCTACCAGTAATACCTTTGTCTTTCTTTCTGCCTCCATGCCGCACCCTCTTATTTTCTCTCTTCCTTCGGTTTACATTGGAGAAAATTATACACCAGCAAGGTGGACAGATGAGGGACAAATGACGCTTTTTCGGCTTAAAAAAGGGTTCCGAGCGTTTCTTCCGCCCAGGTATACTGGCTCATATAGGTTCCATGGAAGGCATTCAGGGCGCCCGGCACCCCTTTTTCGTATTCATAGAGGTCGCACCGAAAGGTCTCGGGATCTACCGAATAACTGTTTCTCTTCAAATGAAGGATGCCGGATGCCCCATATTCCCGCAGGGTCTGCTCCAGATCCCGGATAATCTTATTGATATAATCCTGGAGACTCCGATCGTACTCCCGATCCTCAAACAGGATACCGGCCAGCTCCTTTTTCGTCACGCTGCCGCCGCGCCTG
The DNA here is from genome assembly GCA_963640245.1 of Bulleidia sp. Taxonomy (GTDB): domain Bacteria; phylum Bacillota; class Clostridia; order Lachnospirales; family Lachnospiraceae; genus Laedolimicola. The sequence continues at coordinate 6,847 of CAVHYN010000001.1, read as the reverse complement.
TCTACCAGGCAGGCCAGCATCTCCTTTGCCTTCATCCGGTGAAAGGCGATGGGCTTTCCGTCTATCAGCACATCAAAGGACCCGAAGGTACGGATGTAGATCCCCTGCACTGTTTCCTTCGGCGGATAACGCAGTGCCTCCAGCTCCTCCTTTACCGCCTCCCGTTTCACAGGCTTTAAAAGGTAGCCGCTGGCATGGAGCCGCATGGCCTCCAGCCCGAATTCATCGTAGGCCGTCACGAAGATGATGTTTATCCTGCTGTGAAGGGCTTTGAGTTCTCTGGCCAGCTTGATCCCGCTCATCTGTGGCATCTCGATATCCAGAAAGGCGACGTCAAAGGCCTGCTCCCTCGCACAGTTCAGTGCCTCTGACGGCAGACCGAAGCCAAAAATCTCCGCCTCCGGAGCCACCGCCGCCACCTCTTCCCGAAGGAGCTCCAGGGCTGCCGGTTCATCGTCTGCCAATAGAATCTTCATATCAGTAATATCTCCCATTTCCAATCATAATTGTCTTGTTTTTCTTGACAATTTACCCAACTTTATTTTACTATAGGGATAATTATAAGTAAAGTAACTGGCTATCATCGCCTTATGTAAAGAAGGGTAACATATGGATACGTCGAAACGTAAAAAATCTCCTTTGCAGGATGTGATCCTGCCCGCCGGTTCCCTGATCTGCCTTCTGGCAGCGGTGGTAAACCTACTGCAAAAAAATTATCTCTACTCTTTGATTTTCGTCATCCTGCAGGGCTGTCTGACCCTGATTCTCATCCTGATCCGACACGAGCAGCGAATCGACGAGGATCTGGAACATCCTTCCACTGCTCCCCCATCGCCCACCGGTTTTTCCCTTGATCTAATCAATCGCGACGCGGCACTGGTGAGTGAGCTTCGCCAACAGAAGGAAGACCTGGTTTATCAAAACGAGACGCTGAACCGTCAGATCGAAGCGATGAATGAGCAGAACGAAAAGCTGTTGCAGCTTCTCACTGAGGCCGAGTTAAAGACGGTAGCTTCCCTGGATCCGGAAATCGCATCCAGCATCCTTCCGCCGAACGAGCAGGTCGCAGACCTTGATCTCATCGCCCTGGCACGCCAGATCGTGGAGGAGATGCAGCCCCTGTGTACTATGGCAGGTATTCGACTGGAGCTTTCCACTTCCTCATCTACCCTGCCCTATCAGGCCGACCAGCGCTACATGACCCTGATGCTTCGCAATATCATCGATAACTCGATCAAATATATGCAGCAAAACGGCAATCTGGTTATCACGATTTCCAATGCCGGAAGTAATCTTTTCTTCGCTTTCAAGGATAATGGACGGGGGCTCTCCCAGGAGGAGATGCCGAATATCTTCGACCTGAACTTCCAGGGTTCCAACCGTGTCAGCGGCAATGGCCTGGGGCTGGCTCAGGTAAAGGCCATCGTAGAGCATTACCACGGCACTATCTACGCACACTGTTCGAACGGCATGGGCATTTACATTCAGCTTCCGATCACCAACAACTAATATTTGTGCTGAATATCCTGAATATCAGCAGGGCAGAAATCTAAGATTTCTGCCCTGCTTTTTTGTTCCCTTATTCGTAACTATTCAGAATCATTACTTTTATTCTTCGTCGTTTTTGCGAATCTTTCGCGTCAGGAATGCAACGATGCCGCCTGCAGCGCTAAGGCCTATCACGGCGATGGAAGCTGCTGCCGCATAGCGGTTCAGCTTGCTGGGCTTCTCGTCCAGGTCTCCGCTCAGGGTGGTGATGACGCTGCCATTCTCACTCGTCGCGGTATCCGCATCTGTGCTTTCGCTTCCTGCTGTATCCTCTGCTTTCGTCTCTTCCGTCGTCTTCTCCGCCGTGTCTGTCGTATCCTTCGTCGTGGTATCCTTGTAACGGTTTACCACCGGCATATCCGCCGTCGCACTAGAACTACTGCTCTTCTTTGTTGTACTCGAGGATGTGCTTCCTGTCGTGCTGCTTGAGCTGCTGGAAGACTTGGACGATGAGCTTCCGGAGGAACTACTCGAGCTCGTACCGGAATTGCTGGTAGAGGAGCTGTCAGACACAGTAAATGTCGTCTCTGCCGTTCCATCGCTCCATACCATGGTTAGTGTATGCTCACCTGTCGAAAGCGTCTCGAGATAGCTTGCTATCAGGGTTACGATCGTCGGATCGGATTTCTTTGTATAATTGCCTGCACCTACAAGCTTGCCGTCCACCTTGATTAGGCTGAACTTCGCATAGGTACCATTTCCCTGGAAGGTAAGTCCGGTACTGCTGCTCTTCTTCCACGTCGACTTTGCTCCCTCGGTAATCTTATAATTTACCGTCAGGGTAACCGTATTGGATTCCACGGATGCGGAGCGGTTCGATACCACGCATTTGTACTTGTAGCCATTCATCGAACCGTCCTCGGTATAGATCCTGTAGGAAGTATTCGTAGCTCCCGAGATATTCTGGAAGCCCTTACCGTCCGTCTTATCCACCTGCCACTGGTAGCTCATCTCCTCGCCGGTGGCTTCGATCGTAAAGCTGGTGCTCGATCCCGCATAGACTGTCGCATTCTCCGGCTGCTTCGTGATCGTGGGAGCCGCCAGCTTTGTCTGGAACTCCGCCGTCACCTCGACATCCTTGTTCGGCATGGTAAATGTAGTCTCTGTCGCGGTTGCATCTGCAAAGGAGGCACTTCCGCTCGTTACCGTCCACTTTTTAAACTCCTGTCCTTCGGGCGCGTCGTTCGCTTTAATCGTGATGATTTCACCACCCTTGCCGGTGGAGGCACTGGCAGTACCGTTGTTGACCGTGATGGTGTAGATGGCGGCTTCGACGGTGAGAAGAGCCTCCGAACTGGTCTGTGTAGCATCCTCATGCAGCTTATCTGCAAATGAGATGACGCATTGATATCTAGCCCCATTCAGATTGCTGTTTACGCTAGTCTCTGTATAACTAGCCTCTGTTGCTCCGGGAATATCCTGAAAGCCCTTGCCATCGTTCTTGTTTCTCTGCCACTGGTAACTCAGTGCCGCATCTGTCGGATAGCAGCTGGCCGATACTGTAAAGGTTGCGCTTTGACCTGCCGGAACGGACGCCTTCTCCGGTTGTTTGCTGATAGTGATCGAGTAGTCGTCCGCAAAATTCGCCGTGATGGCGACTGCGGAGTCCGGCATGGTGAAGGTGGTAGTCACAGCGGTGTCATCATCGAATTTAACACCGGTTGTCGTTGTACTCCAGCCGGTAAACTTCTTGTTTTCCTGTGTATCAGCTGTGATGGTTACCTCTGTACCTTCCTGCGCGGAGGTTACTTCTTCACCATCTACCGTCGCTTTTCCACCGGTTATTGTAATATTATTGCTTGGCTTATTGCTTACCGTAAGGGTGGCTTTCGTTGATGTTATAGTTTCAAGAACTGTATCGGTTCCCTTGATCTTTTCAGAAACTATGCAGTAATATACTTTGCCATTATGGTCAGCAATCGTTGCATTTGAAATGGTATAGGATGAATCTGTTGCGCCCTCAATTTCAGAACCATTATCCGTTGCATTGTCTGCACAGTACCACTGATAACTCAAAGTATTATCTGTATATCCGGGAGTAGCTTTTACTTCAAAGGTTATATTCTTTCCATCTTCTACCGTATACTTTTCAGCCAAATCTTTTTCAAACTCCAATCCACCGGTTTTCTGGTTCACGGTCAAAGTGGCTGATCCGCTTGTAAGAGTTTTCTCTTCGTTGTCTACAACAGAGGTATACTTTACGATGCACCGATAGACTTTTCCGCTATCTGCATAAGCTGCTTGTTCTATCTTATATTCTTTCGAAGTCGCACTTTCAATATTTTTATACGTGGTAGCGCTTTCTGAATCCTTTACCTGCCACTGGTAGTTGAATTTGCTATCATCATATTTTGTCGGATAGGTCAATGCAACAGAAAAGTTTGCACTCTCACCATCCTTTACCTCTTGAGCCTTAGGCTGACCTTCAATTGCAAATGTGGGCTCTTTTACTTCCTCATAGGTTGCAGTCAGAGTAAGCTCCTGATTAGGCATCTCAAAGGTGATTTCTTTATCTGTAAGCTCCGCTTCCTCTCCTTGTAATGTCAATTCATAGTTAGAATTACCACTCTTGACAGTCCAGCCTGTAAAGATCTTTCCTTCCGACGTTTTATCTTCCGCTGTCGCCGTCACCGTCGCACCCCAGAGAACGTTTGCACTGGTCGTGGTGCTGGTAGACGTCTCACCGGAAATTCCTGAGCTGCCATCTCCGCTGGTGCTACCGGAATCGCTGCCCGCATCGTCCTGGGAGTCTGTAACTTCGGTGCCGTAATTATAACGTATACTGCCATCCACTGCGGTCAGGGTATTCGAGGCGAAGGTGTATTCCTGTAAGGCCGTATCACTATCCAGATCATCGCCTCTGGATGCATAGGCCTTAATAGGTGAAAGCGTCGTGTCAGGTTTCAGCTCAATCTCAACCGAAGAGTTTCCTCCAAAAAATTTTTGTGTATTGGAACTATGCGGATCGGTTCCATCGCTTGTATAATAGATAGTAGAATCTGTCCAGTTCGGTTCCGTAGCAGGAGAAATTGTAATCTTATGCCCCACCTTGACATGGTTATCAGACGTATGATTTTCATCCACATCCGCAATCTGAGGTGTTCCAGCGTTTTCCTGCTTATTCATCTTTACAGTCAGGAGCACTGCTTTTGAAGTTTCATCCGGGAATTCTATATTCTCCTCATTTTTCTTACTGGGAACAAGAGTTCCTTCGATCTCGAAAGTACCACCTTTAGTATTATTCTCTCTAAAAGTGTTATGCGCAGAGCTATCCCACCGAACCGGTACTTCTTCTGTATCTCCACCCTCAACCGGAACTGTCGCGATATATGCATCATTCCCTGCATTTAAACATTCCTGCACTTTTTGATAGGTTGCGGCATAATTTATCGTTGCACCAGAAGTTATGATAAAAGCCTCATCTTCATTTATGAATCTTGCCTTTCTTGTAGTAACAGTAAAGTCAGATATTTCCAAAGTTGTGCTATTTTTTATGGATATTGTCCCGTTTTGATTCTTATCCTCAGCAACTGCTTTCACTGTAACTGATCTATCTTCATCTGAGCTCTTTTGCTTATACTTTATCGTTACCTCTAGATTTTTCTCATCGAATTTATAATATTCCGCGTTCTCACTAGTACCTTTTGTGATTTGAAACTTAAGATTGTAGTTGGTATTGAATTTTATCTCGTTTGTACTCGCATCGGATGTGACTCCAGCTATACTTATCGGCGATGTGGAGCCATTTTCCGATGCATTTATATCTGTGCCGTTGAATTTGGTAATCACAGCAGTAAAAGCACCGCTAGCGTCTGGTAGCCCACTTTCACTAGTTACATAAGTATCCATATCTGCCAGCGGCATCTTCAGTTCTATCTCAATGGAACTGATTAACCGACGCACTTCGCCCAGATATAACGGCGTGGACGCTGTGTTTGTGTAGTTTCCCTCAACATTCTTTTCCGCTACCAAAAATATGTACTTACCATCCCAATTCGAATCATATGTAAAAGTTACATTTCCATTTTCATATGTGGCACTTCCATAATAGATGATATTTCCACTAGGAGAAAAGTCTGTTCTATTCTGCCCTGCTCTTGTGGAGCTATTTGTCACAAGTACCATTACTCTGATACTTGATTTCTCCGCGCCTTCCAACGTCACCGGGAAGGTCACTATATTATCCTTATCCATATCAAAGCCTACCGACGGGGCTGTTTCGTTTTTCAGCTTTAAATTATCATCCAGTAGGGTAAGTTTATACTCCGGGTTATTTCTTTTATCCGATGTTGCTTCTTGAACGCTCTTAGTAAAAAGAACCTTACTTGTGTCCAGATAAAGAGCCGGTGAGACACCTGCTGTCGCTGGCTCATTACTTGATTGATAGCTACCTTCAGTTTTGATATAACCGTAGCCTTTTTCCAACCAGTAGTCACTACCTTTTTTTAGTGTGGCCGAAACAAGTTTATTATTAAGACTATCGCTAGTGTCTTTTGCATATCCATAATTTGCTTGGCCAATAATACGAGTATTCAAGAGAAATACTTTCTGATTATCTCCATCCTTCGTCACTGCGCTCTGCTGCACCGAATCAAGACAGTTATTCCAGAATTTTGTACCATTCAACCAAGTAGTAATCGTACCATTATCTCTGGATGTCTTTTTTGCAGTCCAAAGCACCTCATCACAGTCCAGCAACAGTCTATTTTTTGCGTCACTTGTATTAACCTTCGTCTCATTCTGCAGCACTCGGAATTTCAGTGCAGATTGATTTGTAGTATACGCATTTGTTCCAAAATAGACATAGCGGCCTGCGAAACCTTTTGAGTCCTCCGTTGCTTCAGTTGGATTCTCAATCTCCGTCACACCCAGGGACATATTCGCCGATTCATTCTCGATTGTACTGCTTGAACTCCCCGTATTCTCCGCCTGCGCCATCAGTGCGCTTCCGCCTCCCGCCAAAAGGCTGACTGTCAGCAAGCCGCCTAGCAGCATTCCCATTCCTTTTTTCATGCTCATTTTTCTTATCATCTATCCTTCACCTCGTGCAGGGTTTCACTGTCTATAGTTAGGTTTATTATGGCCGTTTTATAGCATCAGAACCGCACCATTTTATGACGCAGTTCCGCTGTTTTCGCATTCTTTAATAATTCTTTAAAGTTTAGACAGTAGATAAATGGATTGACGAAATTACCGGAAATGTGTAGAATAACCGTATCATCAGATAGCAATTTCCGCTGCTGATTCACGAAAGATAAAGGTCTGGATTTCATTTCGAAATCAACATTCCCAAAGTACG